>NZ_UCNW01000008.1:0-355512 GCF_900474185.1 Synechococcus sp. UW69
ACTTTCACCAAAGATTGTGTCACCGTGCGTACTGCCTCTTAGGTCATCATTTCCCATGCCTCCATAGAGGAGGTCTTTGCCTCCGGATCCTTTCAAAGTGTCATCGCCCGCTATACCTTTCAAAGTGTCATCGCCAGCTCCACCTTTCATCACATCATTGGATGTGACATGGAATTTGTCGCCTTCAAAAAAAAGATTATCCCCGTTGTTCAATGATTCACCATCTTCAACGCCAAGACCTTTAAGCATTGGTTGATTTGGATATAGATCCTTGTACTTGCAGTAAGCCCATCTTTCCAACCTTATGTCCCCCCATAGGGCGACTTCATTCTCTGTTAGAAGGTGTAAGTTTTGAATTCCCCATGTTTCCAGGTCTGTCCAATTTCTTGTTACTCCTAGCTCCGCCAGCCTTGATTTATCTTGAGCAATAGATGTGTCAAAGCCGTTTTTTTGACTTGGTGGCACTTCTGCGGCTATTAACTTTCCTTCTAAGTCAAAGGTGTAAACCTCAAAAAAGTTTTGATCCAGCCTGGCCTCGCTTCTTATATTGTAAGAAGGGTTCGCTATTGTCCTTCTATTTTTTGCAATAAGTTTAATGTATGATCCCTCCTTTTCTGCAGAGTGAAAGTCCCAGGGGACGGATGAATAAAGCTGCTTGGTGAATCTTCTGCCGTCAGAGAGAGTAAAAAATATTTTTTTACCATTTAGCTGTGTGTATATTTGTTGTGAATTATCTGAAAGAAGGCCAAGGCTTCCTTCGGTCTCAAAAACTGTTTGCTGTATATATGTTGTATATGTCATTTTAGGCGCAATTCTGGGTTTATTCCGTTACCTTTTGTCTGTATTTTGTCCATCAAAATTCTGTGTATTTGTGGTTTGTTGAATTGACGATTAGGGCTTCTCCTAATTTTCTTTTGTAATTCTACAGGTTTCAGCGCCTCTCCAACTCATCACCGCATCGGATCCGTTGACGGTCGAGTTTGCGTTGAATGTGCGGAGTGATTCCCAGTTCAGCGGTGTCCCTGAGGTGATCCATGACGCGGGTGAGGTGTTTGACGAGCTGAGGTGAGTGGATCACCAGCAGAGTTTCATCGTTGGTGTGTGCAGCAGAGGGTGACCAGTTGAAGGACCCCGTGATCACTTTGCGTTGCTGTGGTTGAGCTGACTACGAAATTCCAGTGCAATTTTCCGAGCCCTAACTACATGCACATCACGGCGTGAAAACCCCCATAGCCTCTCTGCAGCTCTAAGGCTCAGCAGAAGCTCCCCAGCAAGGGTCCACTTGTTGCCAGCCCACGCGGTGCAACTCCTTCCAGAGCTGCTCTCCTATGTCTTCGGATTCAGCGCTCTAAACCCAATCGTCCGAGTACTGCGTCCTTTTGGCTGTCATCACAGCGTTGTCCTCAGCGAGGTGCTCTGCTGCCCACATGCCTTTGACCTCATGGCAGACGCCTTCTCGGTCGCAAACCCTGTAGAGCTCGAAGCCCTCTGGAGAGGTGGTGAGTTTGGTCTTGGTCCCTTTCATGCCTCTATCTCTGCTAACCCAATAAATAGGCAGCAAATCGAGTCCCGTATGGGCAAGTTGAGACAAAAAGTTCGGCTCGTTACATAACCTTGGGTGGCTTAACGATTCGGGTTGCAGCAGGTAACGCTGCTCTATCGACGGTCAGCCGAACTTCAATCGTCGGTTTCACCCATTGCAGTTCACGTGTACTACTGCTTACCTGATGGATAGCGACAAGAGAAGTGGAATGTCGGTTGATCATTCGGTCGTTACGCAACGGACTGACCGCGACCCACTGATCCTGCACGTCAAAGCAGGGATGACCGTGATCGTTGAAGAGAACGGTGACTGGTGGATGGGGGATGTCGTGTTTGTCGAAGCTGGAGCAAGGAACACCAAGGTTCCGACCCTTTTCCAAGTGGCAAATGTGGACACCGGTTTTATCCGTTGGATTAACGCCGACCTGGTGACCCATATCGTCCCCAGAATCCACGAAGCAGTAGCTGCTTAACGCTGCCAGTCAACGCGATATAACTCCTGCAAGACCTGCTTTGCAGCGTCCCTACTTAGGTGCACGCGTGTCTTGAGGAGTGGTGTCTATGGAGATTCTGTGCTGCACTCCTGCCGAAACTGCTGCAAAGCCTGTCCCAGTCTTGTTTTTTCCGATCAGTTGGTATCGATGGTCAGAAGAGTTGGTATCAAAGATTTTTTAAACTGGATGCACCACCGGATTGAGCGGCGCGGTCGAGTCGACAGCCGGTATGCGTGAACCCGAGTCATGCGATCTGTTGAAGGCCATCAGCGCCTAATACCAACCAGATACCAACCGCTCAAAACCGCTCTAACCCCATCTATATAAACAAATGCTGCAGTTCAGCAAATATCAGGGACTTGGCAACGACTTCCTGATTGTGGAGGGCCGGCAGGGACAACTGCCCGATGCCATCAGTGATCCCGATCCCGCCTGGGTGCGCCATATCTGCGATCGGCGTTTCGGTGTTGGCGCGGATGGCCTGATCCTGGCGCTTCCACCTCAGGCCGAGGGTGAACTGCGCATGCGGATCATCAATGCCGATGGAAGTGAGGCCGAGATGTGCGGCAACGGCATTCGTTGCCTGGCGCGTTATCTGGCCGATACCGATGGAGATGCGCCAGGACGAAGTTGGGACATCGAAACCCTCGCGGGAATGATTCGCCCTGAACTCATGGCGGACCGCCAGTTGCGGGTGGATATGGGGCCTCCGTTCCTCACGCCGGAAGGCATCCCCACAACACTGATGCCGGAGGACGGTCTGCCCCAGGGGGTGCTGATGTTGGAGGACGATCAACTGAGAGTGGCCGCTGTTGGTATGGGCAACCCTCACGTGGTGGTTCCCGTTGAGGATCTCGCCAGCATTCCCTTTGAGGCCTGGGGAGCTGCCCTGGAGGTGCATCCAGCGTTCCCGGCCAAAACCAATGTTCATTTCCTTCAGGTTCACAGCCGTGAGCGTTTGGAGATCCGGGTATGGGAGCGGGGTGCAGGTCCGACCCTGGCCTGCGGCACCGGAGCCTGCGCCACCCTCGTGGCGGCAGTGTTGTTGGGCCTCGCCGATGACTGTGCCGAGGTTCTACTTCCCGGCGGTCCGCTGATGATCGAATGGCGCGATCGAAGCGGTTCGGTGCTGATGACTGGACCGGCGGAGGCAGTGTTTGATGGTGTCCTGACGCCAGAGTTGGTTCCTGGTCCGTCTGCCGTAGCTCCCCAGGTCAGTCCCGTTAACCAGGTCAGCACCAATCCCTCACCCGCCAAAGAGGTGACGCCTGCAGCGAGTCCAGAGGACGAAGCGGCCGCCCTGGAGCAGGTGCAGAACTTTCTGAACTCCACCTCTCTCGATTCGATGCTCAATCTCGCCAGTGAGTCACTGGAGCAACGCACCAAGGCGCGGTTCGAGCGTGACACGCCCTGAGCTGTATCTCGATGCTGCCGCCACGACACCGCCGCTGCCGGAGGTGATCGCAGTCATGCAGCAGCTCCAGCAAACGGCCTGGGCGAACCCCAGCAGTCTTCATGGAGCAGGGCTGGCAGCTGCGGAGGCCCTCGAACGGGCCCGCTGGTGTACTGCTGATCGTTTTGGTGTCAGCGCGGATCAGTTGATCGTCACCTCGGGGGCGACTGAATCCGTCCATCTCGCCCTTCTCGGCAGTGCCGCGGGTCTTGCTCCCGGCCGTGTGGTGATCTCTGCAGTGGAGCATCCAGCGGTGATCGCTGCGGCTTACCAACTCGAGGCCCAGGGATGGAGCGTTGCTGAATGGCCTGTCGATGGGCAGGGGGTGGTGCGACTGAACCAACTCGATCAGCTGTTGTCTGCTCCGACGCGGTTGGTGTCCCTCACAGCTGCCCAGGGTGAGATTGGTGCGCTTCAACCTCTGATCGAGGTTGCCCAGGCCTGCCGCGAGCGCGGCATCGTGATCCACAGCGATGCCACCCAACTCGTACCGCAGGGCTGTTTCCCGTTCGAGCGGCTCGGGGTCGACTTGCTGACCCTCTCCGCCCACAAGTTCCGTGGTCCCCGCGGCGTGGGCCTGCTGATTCGCGCCCCAGGTGTTGCCCTCTCACCGCTCCAGGGCGGTGGTGGACAGGAGCATGGCCTGCGCTCCGGTACTGAACCCGTCGCTCTTGTCAGCGGTATGGCAGAAGCTCTGAAGGTGCTTCCAAGCTTTGACCCCGTTACGCATCCCGTACCCCCTGGCAGCGCAGTGAAGATCCGTCGCCAACGCGATCAACTGCTTGAGCGCCTACTGGAGCTTCCCCAGCTCCGGCTTTGCGGCCCCCAGCTGTCAGGCCGTCTGCCCCACCACATCGCGCTGCTGGTGAAGTCGACCGATGGCATGCCTCTGCCGGGTCGCGATCTCGTGCGGCGGCTTGCAGCGGCGGGTGTGGCCTGCAGCAGTGGCAGCGCCTGCAGCAGTGGAAGCAGCTCAGACAGTGTCGTTCTCACGGCCATGGGGATTCCCGAGCCTGAACGGCAGTCAGGGCTGCGCCTGACCCTTGGCCCATGGCTCTCTGATCAGGACCTCGACGCCGTTCCAGGCCGTTTTGAATCCGTATTGAGGGCTTTTCCCTGACATGCTTTGGCGATGACTCAATCCGACGCCCCCTGTCTCGACCTCCCCGCGGATCTGCTTGCAGCCGAGGAGGCTATGTTGCAAGCCGCCCTGGCAGCGGTGGGTTCTGGCGACGGCCAACGCTGGGCAGCAAGCCTGCGTTTTGAGGGGTTGCGACTGCTGCCGGTGGCGGTGCGGCTGGCCCGTGCACTCATCGCTACCGGTCAGCAGCTGGTGATGGTCTGGCCCGACGCCGGCGCTGCAGCCCTGGCGCGGCGTGATGCGGAGGACCTCAAAGACGTGATCCTCGACTTCAATCAGCTGAAACGCTCGGACAGCACAACTCCCGATACGCGCCTGCTCCTCGCGGTGAATCCTTCGCCCGCTGATTACGAGGAGTTCCAGGCCTTGTGCGAAAACCATGCCGGAGTGATCCTGATGCTGAATGGACGTCTTGAAGACGCCGCTGTCGGGATCGGCAGCGTGGCCCGGGAGCGCCGCAAGGGTTTCGTGGCCAGTTGGCAACAGGCCTATTGGCTCCAGCCGTTGGATGGAGGAGCGTTGATGCGCTGCTTCCCCGATGACTGGCGTCTCTATCGCCAGGATCCCGATGGGTACCGGCAATTGGAGGTGCTTCCCGAACGCCCGGACCCTGACACCACCGCAGCTCTGCTGGCTGGGGAAGATCCTGACAGCATCAAGCAACAGCTCTCCGGAGTTGATCGCTTCCTTGATGGTCTTCGCAATTGAGATGCGGTTGGCTTGATCCAGGATCAGACACTCTTTAAGGTTCGTGCCCAAGCTCCCCTTCGATGGTGCTCAACAGGCTGCGATCCTTTTCTCCCATCGATGCAGTGGCAGCTGTTGTCGCCCTGGCAGCTCTGGGTGGAGTGATCTGGTCCCCAAAGCTCTCTAATGCAGTCGCGAAAGCGACTGGTGCCGTGAAGCCTGTGCAGGTCAGCGTGGATGTGCGTCATCTGTACAGCGCCAATCCTGAGCAACTGCTGAATTCAGCCCGGGAGGAAGCGGCGCTCAACATCGTGATACGGAACCAACCGGCCGGCCGTGTGACTTTGGTTTCGGTGGATGACCTCACCAATTCCCTGACGGCAGTTCAGCCCGATGGTTCGGTGGTTGTTGCTGATGCCCCCAGCACCGCCCTCCCCCGACACGCTCGTTTTGTGATGGAGGCCAATGCGGAGATCAAACCTTCAGGTGTTGTGATCGGCGGGACCAAGCTCAAGGTGGGTGTCCCCGTCGAGCTTGAAGGACGTCTCTACCGCTTAAACGGTGTCGTCAGTGGAGTGACGCCTCTGTGATGCGCTCTGCTCTATTCACCCTGCTTTTGCTGGCGCCCCAGTTGCCTCTGAGGGCAGCAACTCCGTTGCTGGCACCTCCACCGGTGGTTCAACGCCAAGGCCAGGCGCTGCTCTCCGGTGGAGCGCTTTGTCCCGCATTGCAATCGGCCCTGGAAACCGCAGTAGGTCCGGAAAAGCGGGTGTGGAGCGTCAGCGTTGTGGATCAACGCGGCCAGTTGCTGGCTGATTTGAACGGGGGGGTTCCCCGTGTTCCAGCATCCAATCAAAAACTGGTCAGCACGGCCTTTGCTCTGGATCGCCTCGGTCCCGACTTCAGGCTGAAAACGCAGTTGTTGCGTCATGCCGATGGGACGCTTGAAATTGTTGGGGAAGGGGATCCCGACCTCAGCATTGCGGAGATCCAGAAGTTCGCCATGGTGGCGCTCGGCCAGGGCGGCTCTCGCACCCCGACCAGTCTTTCAACAGTGCCTGTGCAGTTGATGGTGCGAGAGGAACCGCGGCAGCGCTGGTGGCCCGCCGACTGGGACCCGGCGGATCGCTCTTATGCCTATGGCGCTCCGATCACCCGCCTCGCTCTCACCAGCAATGCACTGCATATGGCGGTGATGGATCCAGCGGCACGGTTGCAGCGGATTCTGAATTCCACCATCCGTCAGCAGGGGGGGCAGATCCGTCTTCAGATGGTTGACCAGCAGACCCGAGAAGCGGTAACTGCGCGGAGTGATGAAGCGAGTGTGGTGCTGCATAGCGAGGATTCAGCGCCGATGCATGCTCTGCTCAGCCTTGCCAACACGGAGAGCCATAACTTCACCGCCGAAGTACTGATGCGCGAAGCCGCAGACGCCTGGGATGTCAATCGTGCGGCCCTGGCTACCACCCGTTGGATGCAGGCGCAGGGACTTCCCATGACGGGTCTACGGGTGAGGGACGGAAGTGGACTCTCAAGGGGCAACCGTCTCACCAGTCGTTCCCTCTCCGTTCTGCTGTGGCGCATGGCGCAACATCCCCTGGGGGCCTACTACCAGGCGTCGATGGCGATCGCCGGGCAGAGGGGAACGCTGCGCAACTACTTCCGGGGTACGTCGCTCCAAGGGCGTTTTTGGGGCAAAACAGGAACCCTGACCGGTGTTCGCTCGATTTCGGGAATTCTTGAAACCGCTGATGGGCCTCGATACCTGAGCATGATCGCCAACGGGGCCTATGCACCCAACAGCGTGATGGGTGAAATCCTTCTGGCAAGCCAGCGGGTCAGCCGTTGCCCCTCATGGAACGCAGGCGGGACGCCGCACGGTGTGCCCGACTAATCGGCACGGTCTTGGAGTCCTCTCCACCGTTGGCCGCAGGGGTAGCTGAACGGATGGTCTGAATCTTGGATAGCTCCTGACGCCCGGCCATGACCACCTGGGCCATTTCTTTCAAACGCACTTCCAGCTCGCCCAGGGTCTGTTCCGCGTAACGGTTAGCGCCATCCTGAACACCTGCAGCCTCCTGACGGCTGCGCTGGATCAGCGATTCGCACTGCTGCTGGGTCTGCTGGCGGAACTGAAGCGCATCGTTGTGGATCCGTTCGGCCTCGTCGCGGCCTTCCTTCTGAAGGCGCAGGGCTTCACGGCGGATGGTTTCCAGGTCCTGCAGTGCTTGTTGGCGGGTGTTCTCGTGTTGCTCAAGATGTTGACGCTTGAGCTCGGCAATCTCCTTCTCCATCGACTGAAGCTGAAGCTGCGCCTGCTGGCGGTTGGCTTCATGCTGATCTGCGTGTTGCCGCTTGAGCTCAACAGCGTTTTTCTCAATCTGCTGGATTTGTTTCTGGGCCTGTTGGCGGCTCGCTTCGTGTTGTTCGGCGTGCTGACGCTTCAGTTCAATCGCCTCTTGATCCAGCTGCTGGCGACGCTCCAGGGCCTCCTGCTCCAGCTGCTGCCGGCGGGCAGAGAACTGTTGCTCCATCTGTGCCAGCTTGCTTTGCATCTCCTGTTCGAGCTTGGCGCCCTGCTGACGCGTCGTTTGAAGCAGTTGCTCACACTGCTGGCGGGTCTGATCACGCATCTCATTCACCTGCCGCTCCGCTTCCTGGCGGATGGCGGCATTGTTCACCAGCTGTTCGCGCTGGCGCTGGGCCTGATCAACGATCTCCTCTGCGCTCTTGCGGGCGGTGTTAATGAACTCGTCGCGCCGATCAATCAGCTTGGCGGCACGCTCAAGATCTGTTGGCAGTCCTTCCCGTACGGCATCGAGAAGCTCCACGGCATCTGTTTCATTGACCAGACGTCCGCCGGTGAAAGGGAGTCGACTGCCTTCCAGAACAACTTCCTCCAACTGGTCGAGTTGATCGAGAACGGTGAACCGGACGTCGTTCATCTCAGCTGGTTGGGAAAGCCGAATTAAAGAGCCTGTTGAGGTCCTTCGCCACCTCTGGCGGCACCATGTGGTCGATGGATCCGCCAAAGCGGGCCACTTCCTTCACCACGGAGCTGCTGAGGAAGCTGTGCCGAGCAGTCGTGGCCATGAACACGGTCTCCAGATCCTCCGCTAGCGACCGGTTGGTGTGGGCGATCTGTAGCTCATATTCGAAGTCACTCATCGCTCGCAGGCCCCGCAGGATTAAGTCGGCGCGATGGGTGACAGCGCAGTTCACCGTGAGGCCATCGAAACTGATCACCTCAACGCCAGACAAATGGTGTGTCGATGTGCGGATCTGTTCGATTCGTTCTTCGATCGTGAAGGCAGGTCGCTTGCTCGGATTGCTGAGCACGGCAACGACCACTTCGCCAAAGAGACTTACCGCCCGCTCAATCAGGTCCATATGACCGTTGGTGAGGGGGTCGAAACTGCCTGGGTAGAGCGCCCGCATCGGGAATCAGCGATGGGCGGATCCTATGCAGCGGATTGCTGTTTAGATTTCGTCCATCGCACCCGTGCCATGAGCCTCGACGCTGACGCCAAGAAGGTCCTGCTCCGCAAGATCCCCCATGGGCTTTTCATCTGCGGCGTTCGCAACGGCGATGAGGTCAATGGTTTCACCGCCAGCTGGGTGACCCAGGGATCCTTCGAACCACCTCTGGTGGTGATGGGCGTTCGAGCCGACAGCAGCAGTCACGCCATCATCGAAGCCACCGGCAAGTTCTCCCTGAATGTGCTGCGGGCCGACCAAAAAGATCTGGCTGCCGTTTTCTTCAAGCCCCAAAAGGCGCTTGGTGGTCGTTTTGAGGCGGCACCTTTTGAAGAGGGAGAGCTCGGCTTGCCTCTCCTCACCGATGCCGTCGGTGGTGTGGAGTGCGAACTCGTGGGGTCGATCAAGCATGGTGACCACACGGTCTTTGTTGGAGAAGTGAAAACAGCGCGTCTGATCGCTGATGGTGATGCGCTGAATCTGGCCAGCACCGGCTGGAATTACGGCGGCTGAGCTGACGAGGTGGATCCAGCTCCAGCTCCCGGTTCACCGCTGCTGACGCAGCCTGAACGTCTTGAACACCGCCTGAAGGAGATTCCCGCTGAACCGGGTTGCTATCTGATGCGGGACGGCGACGACCGGATCCTCTACGTCGGTAAGTCGAAGTCCTTGCGCAGTCGGGTGCGCAGTTATTTCCGCAGTCGGCACGATCTGTCGCCACGGATCCGCCTGATGACGCGCCAGGTCTGCGAGATCGAGTTCATCGTGACCGACAGCGAGGCGGAAGCCCTCGTTCTTGAATCCAACCTGATCAAGAACCATCAGCCGCACTTCAACGTGCTGCTCAAGGACGACAAGAAATACCCCTACCTCTGCATCACCTGGAGTGAGGCCTATCCAAGGATTTTCATCACCCGTCGCCGTCGTTTCCGCAGTCCCCTGGATCGCTTCTATGGGCCCTATGTCGATGTTGGGCTGTTGCGTCGCACGCTGTTCCTGGTGAAACGCGTCTTCCCGCTGCGGCAGCGGCCACGACCGATGTATCCCGACCGCACCTGCCTCAACTACAACATCGGCCGTTGTCCTGGGGTTTGTCAGGAAAAAATCAGCTCCGAGGACTACCACCGCACCATTCGCAAGGTGGCGATGGTGTTTCAGGGCCGCAGCGATGAGTTGCAACAGCTGCTTCAGGAGCAGATGGGGCGTTACGCCGAGCGGATGGATTACGAATCGGCAGCCCGCGTGCGTGATCAACTTCAGGGTCTGGATCAGCTCACCGCAGACCAAAAGATGAGCCTGCCGGACTCTTCCGTGAGCCGTGATGTTCTTGCCCTTGCGTTTGATGATCGGCTGGCGGCCGTCCAGCTGTTTCAGATGCGGGCCGGGAAGCTGGTGGGACGTCTCGGCTACACCGCCGATGCGTCTGGTTTGGAGCCTGGCCTGATCCTGCAGCGCGTGATTGAAGAGCACTACAGCCAGGTGGATTCCGTTGAGGTTCCGCCCGAGCTTTTGGTTCAACACGCTTTGCCCCAGCAGACGCTGATGGAGGACTGGTTGTCGGAACAACGGGAGCGTCGGGTGCAGATCCACTGCCCGCAGCGCCAGCAAAAGGCCGACCTGATCGAACTGGTTCAGCGCAATGCTGAGTTTGAGTTGCTTCGCGCCAAGCAGGGGCAGGAGAAGCAGTCTTTGGCGACGGAGGATCTGGCGCAGCTGCTGGAGTTACCGACCCCGCCGCGGCGGATTGAGGGGTATGACATCAGCCACATCCAGGGCAGCGATGCCGTGGCCTCGCAGGTGGTGTTCATTGATGGACTGCCCGCCAAGCAGCACTACCGCAAATACAAAATCCGCAGCAGCAGCATCCGAGCTGGCCACAGCGACGACTTCATGGCGATGGCGGAAATCATGCGTCGCCGTTTTCGACGTTGGGCTCGGGCGAAAGCTGAGGGGGTGGATGTGGGGGCGCTGCGACACAAAGGCGGCAGTGCGCTGCAAACCGACGGCCTTAACGACTGGCCCGATGTGGTGATGATCGATGGGGGCAAGGGCCAGCTTTCCGCCGTGATGGAGGCCCTGCGCGAACTGGATCTACATGAGGATCTGAACGTCTGCTCGCTCGCCAAACAGCGCGAAGAGGTTTTTCTCCCGGGTGAAAGCCAACCGCTGGAGAGTGAACCGGACCAGCTCGGTGTTGTGCTTCTGCGCCGGTTGCGGGACGAAGCTCACCGTTTTGCCGTCACCTTCCATCGCCAGCAGCGGGGAGAACGGATGAAGCGGTCTCGCCTGTCTGACATCCCAGGGGTTGGGCCGAAGCGGGTGAAGGATCTTCTGGCCCATTTCCATTCGATCGATGCCATCCAGTTGGCGTCGATCGAGACCCTCTCCAAAGCACCTGGTGTGGGCCCCGCGCTGGCCCGCGATATCCATGACTTCTTCCACCCTTCAGAGGACGGGGACGACGGTGTTGACGGGGCTGCTTTAGAAGAACAGCCTCAGGAACTCTCCGCATGATCCGTCATCTCTGCATGGCCCTGGCAGGAGTGCTTCTATTCGCCACCCCGGTTTGGGCGTCTCCCGGCCTCTGCACAGGGCCTGTGTGTGCCGACGGCATCACCCGCAGTGCCAAGAATCATTGGCAGTTGGTGCTGCGTCTCAACGACCAGCAAGGCCATCACGAAAAGGTGGTGATGAATTGCCGGGCCGGCCAGCTGAGCCCCATGTCCGGTCCTGTGGACCGGGCCTATGCCACCGCCCTCGGTCGTCGTGCCTGCCGTCTTGCGGGTGAGGACAGCTGACGGTGGACCTCAGCCTCGTTTTTCCCCATCAGCTGTTTGAGCATCATCCTGCGATTCGTCCAGGACGGCCCGTTGCCCTGATCGAGGATCCGCTCTTCTTTGGTTCCGACCCCACCTGGCCGATGCAGGTGCATCGGCAGCGTCTTCTCCTTCATCGAGCATCGATGACGGCCTACGCCGAGATGCTTCAAGCCAAGGGCCTCACCGTTCTTCGCGTTCTGCAGGGGCAGGTGGGCGACACCGCTGAGATCCTGGCTGATCTTGTGGCCCAGGGATACCGCTCTTTTTATCTGGCGGATCCGGTGGACGACGTCCTCTCGAAACGGATCTCAGCCTTTGCATCGCGGCATCAATGCGGCCTAGAAATCGTCCCCACACCGATGCTGCTCACCCCAGCTGCGGTGATCGATGAACACTTCGCTGCTGGCAAGAAGCCCTTGATGGGTCGCTTCTACGAGATGCAGCGCAAGCGACTGGATCTGTTGATCGAACCTGAGGGTGGCCCCGTTGGCGGGCGCTGGAGTTTTGATGCCGATAACCGCAAGAAGCTGCCCAAAGGCATCGTTGTTCCTGATCCACCAGTGGAGCGCTCGACGGCAGCCGTTGACCAAGCGCGGCAGCAGCTGATCGAGGAGGGTGTGGCTGGTATCGGCAGCTGGGATTCGTTTCATTACCCCGTGACCCATTTGGATGCTGCCCGCTGGCTGGATGCGTTTCTCGACCAACGGTTGCGAGAGTTCGGGGCCTATGAAGATGCGATCAGCACCCAGCACCGGGTGATGTGGCACAGCGTGCTCACACCGATGCTGAACATCGGGTTGCTCACGCCACAACAGGTGCTGGATCGCACGCTCGAGCGAGCTGCGAGCGGCGATGTTCCCTTGAATTCACTTGAAGGATTTCTGCGTCAGGTCGTCGGCTGGCGGGAGTTCATGGCCGCGATGTACCGGCGCCATGGGGTGGAGATGCGAAAGGGCAATTTCTGGGGTTTCGAAGACCGACCGATTCCCTCTGCCTTCTACACCGCATCAACGGGCCTGCCCCCGATTGATGACGCCATCCGTCATGCGCTCGAGACCGGCTACTGCCACCACATCGAACGCTTGATGCTCCTGGGCAACGTGATGCTCCTCTGCGGATTCCATCCAACCCGGATCTACACCTGGTTCATGGAGCTTTTTGTCGATGCTTACGACTGGGTGATGGTGCCCAACGTTTATGGAATGAGTCAGTTCGCCGATGGTGGGCTGTTCACGACCAAGCCCTATCTGTCGGGTTCGAATTACGTGCGCAAGATGTCGGACTACCGCAAGGGGGAGTGGTGCGACACCTGGGATGGATTGTTCTGGACCTTCATCCACCGCCATCAGGACTTCTTCCGTCGCCAATACCGGCTGGCGATGATGGCCCGAAACCTGGATCGCATGGGCCCTGATGCTCTCTTGGCCCATCAGCGCCGGGCCAGCGATTTTCTTGACGGGCTCACCTGAACCCTGCGTAAGGTCGCTTCAGATCGGCTGTGTTGATGACGTTCTCGCCCGAGGCCTACCTCTGGTTCAAGACCCTGCACATCGTTGGGGTTGTGGTGTGGTTTGCGGGCCTCTTTTATCTGGTGCGCCTGTTCATCTACCACGTCGAAACCGAGGAGCTGGCGCCGGAACTGCAACAGCCGTTCCGGGATCAGTACACCTTGATGGAGAAACGTCTCGCCAACATCATCACCACGCCCGGCATGGCTGTGGCTGTCTCGATGGCCATCGGCCTGCTGTTGGCTCAACCGTCTTGGCTTCAGCAGGGCTGGATGCACGCCAAACTTGCTTTTGTGGCAGCCCTGCTGGCCTATCACGTGTTTTGTTATCGGCTTATGGGCCAACTGCACGCGGGCACCTGCGCCTGGTCGGGCAAGCAGCTTCGGGCTCTTAATGAGCTGCCCACCCTGCTGCTGGTGATCGTGGTGATGCTGGTGGTGTTCAAGACGCAATTCCCCACAAGCGCGGCGACCTGGTTCATCGTTGCCCTGGTGGTGTTCATGGCCGCGTCGATCCAGTTCTATGCCCGCTGGCGGCGTCTGCGGGCTGAAGCCTCTGCTAAAGCCTGAGATGACCCACCCCCTCAAGGCCGTCCTCGAGCAGGTGGGACCGTCGAGCTGCCCCACCACGCACAACTTTCACTGCCACACCGTCTGCAGTGACGGAAGCCTCGAACCGCTCGAGCTCATCCAACAGGCCACCGAGCTGGGGCTCCAGCACCTGGCGGTGACGGATCACCACAGCTCCCAGGCCCACAGGGAGATCCGTGCCTGGTTAGATCAGCAACGCGGCGCCGGTGCTGTGTGTCCCATGGTCTGGAGCGGGATGGAAATCAGTGCTTTGCTGAAGGGATGCCTTGTGCATGTGCTGGCCCTCGGCTTTGAGCTGCACCATCAAGCACTTCAGCCTTACAACCGCGGTGATGCCGTCGTTGGTGAACCGTTGCGTGCCGAGGCGGTGGTCAAGGCCATTCATGCCGCCGGCGGATTGGCGATCCTTGCTCATCCCGCCCGGTATCGCCTTGACCATGACGTTCTGATCAACGAGGCGGCTCGGCTGGGTTTCGATGGGGGTGAGGCCTGGTACGACTACGACATGCAAACGACCTGGTCTGCCAGCCCGTTGATCTGCGACTCCATCGATCGTCAGCTCGGCAACCTTGGCCTTTTGCGTACGTGTGGCACTGATACCCATGGAATTGACCTTCGTGGCCGCTAAGTTCGGTCCATCTCAGTTCCGGTCGACATGGGCTTCTTGGATCGTCTGCTGAAAAAGGATTCCGCAGAGTCCGACTCCTCGATTGAGCCTCGCAAGCCAGCGAAGGAGAAGCCGGCGGAGTTCTTCCTCGATGCAGATTCCTCATCCTCACTGGGGGATGTGAACTACATGCGGGAGTCGAAAACGATTCGCCGCACCTTCCCCGGCACGGCTGCCAGCCCCGGAACGAAGGAACAGATCATGGAGGTGGCTGCCGAAACCGAGAAGCTTGAGAAGCGCAGCGAAGGCCTTGGCGGTGTCGTCAAGAAGGATGAATCCGTCAACATCACAGCCGGCATTCCCAAGCCGGTGAAGAAAACCTTTGCTGAACAGGTGAGCACGAAGGAGATGAGCCAGCGCCTCAAGGGCACGGCCATCACCGGGGTGAATACCCCTGCTGCGGCTGATGCAGCTCCTGTCGGTCGCAAGGAAGAGCTAAAGGCCCCGGCGGAACCGACGGCCAAGGTTGGCTCCTCTGCACCATCCTCCAAGCCTGGATCGATCGATCCCTTCCGTCAGATGGTCCGCGATCTCAACAAATAGAGCTGCCCCGTTCAATCTTGGCTTCGCTGCTGTTCACCAGCCGTTGCAGCAGCTGCAACTGTTCAGCAGTTGCGGTACCCCAAAGGCCTCGATTTGAGGCTTCCAAAAGTCGTTCCGCCATATCCCTAAGCACCCAGGGATTGCTGGTGCCTAGGAACTCCTGGATCCTGGGCTGGTTCAACCACTGGTCACAGAGTGCTCCGTAACACCAATCGGGTACACGATCGGTGGAGGCGTCATAGGCGAACAGGTAATCAAGACTGGCCCCCATTTCGAAGGCCCCCTTGTAGCCGTGTTGCATCATTCCCTCGATCCAGCGGGGATTGAGCATCCGGCTGCGAATCACCTTGTCGATTTCCTTCTCGAGATGGTGCATCCGAGGCCGTTCATGGCGTGAGTGGTCCCCAAACCACAGCTGCGGACGCGCCCCGGACACCTCTTCCACGGCTGCACTCAGCCCACCCTGGAACTGGTAATAGTCGTCTGAATCGAGCAGATCATGCTCGCGGTTGTCCTGGTTGTGCAGAACCACCTGCACCCTGCCCAGTGCCTGCTCGAGTCCGGAGCGATCAAGGCTGGGAGCGTCGGAGCCGTCATAGGACCACTGACTCCAGCTGAGGAAAGCCTGCGCGAGGTCCGAGCGTGACTCCCAGCTGCCACTGTCGATCAGGGCCTGAAGACCGGCTCCATAGGCTCCTGGGGCTGATCCATAGATGCGGCCCTGGGGTCCCCCTTCACGGGTCAGACCCGCCAGAGGATTGACTGAGTCCGGTTCATCGAGCACTGCGACCATCGACTGGGCTTGATGCACCCAGCCCACCAACTGGGGAAAGGCATCGCGGAACAGTCCAGAGATGCGCAGCACAACATCCACTCGCGGTCGACCCAGCAATCGAGCCGGAATGACCTCGAGATCCACCAACCGCCGGGTGGGGCCATCCCAGACCGGCCGAACACCGATCAGGGCCAGCAGTTGGGCGATGTCTTCTCCGCCATTGCGCATCGTGGCAGTTCCCCAGACCGATAAAGCCATATGGCGCAATGGCTCCCCTTGCTCCAGCAGATGAAGGTCCAGCAGCTGCTCCGCTGACCGACGCCCGAGATCCCAGGCCGCTTCCGTGGGCAAACCCCGTAGGTCGACCGAATAAAAATTTCGGCCCGTGGGAAGCACATCGGGACGTCCACGACTCGGAGCTCCTGAGGGTCCTGCTGCAATGCGCTGGCCTTGAATGCCCCGCAAGAAGGCCGATTTTTCGGCGCCGGCACAACCGTTCAAGCGGGGCCAGAGCTCGTTGCGGAGGTTGAACAGGCAGCGATCATCCGGGTCCCAGTTCTTGAAGGGTTCGGCCAGCCCGTCGCTTCGTTCTCCGTGGACAACCTGTCGAATCAACAGAAGCGCCTGCTGCTCAAGCCAGTCACAGCCATCTCCGACCCGACGGCAATCCGAGCCGCCCAGCCTGCTTAGCCGGTTCTGGTCCGTCTCAGACAGCCGCTCACCTTCATCCTGTTGCCAGGGGTCGAACGCCAGGCTCGCTTGCTGGGCCATGGCCTGAAGCAACCCTGGCTGACCTTGCCGGGGCGGTCGGGCGAGTGCGATCAGCAGTTCATCGGCGGCGGCGGCAGAAGGAGCGACGCCGAACCGATGCAGCCCGGTGCGGATCTGCGATTCCTTCAGTTCGCAGAGATAGGTCTCTGCCTGATCCAGGCAGGTCTCAAGGAGTTCCGGTTGACGTCGAAGCTCCTCCTCACTGGGAATTCCAGGCCAGTTGAGGGTCAGCAAGGTGGCATGAACCGACTGTTCCAGCACCCGCGCCCGTTCACCCCCGAGCTGACGAACCTCTACCAGTTCATCGAGAAGCCCTTCTAAGCGCTGCAATGGTCCATGCAGACCTGCACGGCCGAGAGGAGGTGTGAGGTGGTCCAGAACGACGGCGTGTCCACGTCGTTTGGCCTGGGAGCCTTCTCCGGGGTCGTTGACGATGAAGGGATAGAGGTGGGGGATGGAACCGAGGGCCAGGTCGGGGCCGCAGTTCTCGCTCAGTCCCACCGATTTGCCCGGCAACCATTCAGAACTGCCGTGTTTTCCCACATGCAACATCACCTGCGTCTGATGCACCTTGCGTAGCCAGAGGTATTGGGCCAGATAACGGTGCGGTGGTGGAAGATCTGGTGAATGAAGATCAACGATCTGATCAGCGTCGTAACCACGATCCGGTTGGATCAACACCAGCACGTGACCGAAGCGCAGCCCGTGAATCGCAAAACCCTTGCTTCCGTCCAGATCGCAGGCGCTCTCCGGCGGGCCCCAACGGGACGCGATCAAGCGTCGTGCCGGCTCAGGAATTGTGCTCCACCAGTCCAAATAGATGGCAAGGGGAAGATGATCCAGTGGCGGTCGGTTCTGTCCCTCCGGTGCATTGGTCCGTCCGGCCAGCAGCTGTTGCATCAAGGCATCCCCCGTGCTTGGCAAAGACTCCGTCCCGAGGCCATAGCCCGCTTCCGCTAGCCAGGTGAGCATCCGCCACGTGCTGTCAGGAGTGTCGAGACCGACGCCATTGGCAACACGGCCATCCCGGACGGGATAGTTGGCCAGAACCATGGCGATACGACGGTCAGCGCATGGCGTCTGGCGCAGCTCGATCCAGCGGCGGCTGTGCTCTGCAAGCCATCCAATCCCCCTTGAATCCGGCTCTAGGGAGGGAATGGCTGTGGCTAGAGGTCCGGTGGCCTTCCGGTGGTCACGAAAAGCGCACGGGCGCGTGGTGATCCGCGCATCCAGTTCCGGCATCACAACCTGCAGCGAAAGATCCATCGGATTGAGCCCTTGGCTGCTCTCCAGCCACTGGGCGCGGCTGCGGCTGCTGCTGAGCAGCTGCAACACCGGTCGATCCAGGCGATCCCACAGCGGACTGCCCAAGCCGGCTTGTTCCGCCTGGACCGAGGCAAAAGACGTGCCTGAGATGACGAGCTCTGCCCGTTGCTGCAGGAGCAGGTCATGCACTCCGGCCTGGACTGCGGGGTCTCGCAAGCTGCTGACCCAGAGCAGACAGGGTCGCAGTCCCTGCCTCCGCAGGGCTTCATTCAAGGCATCCGCCAGGGCGAGATCACCTGCTTGAAACTGGGCTCGGTAGAGCACCACTCCCACCGTGGCCCCGGATTCATCCCGCCAGTCCCAGGGCATGGGGTCCGGGCATGGCACCACCGCAATGCTCTTTGGGGACGGTGGGCTGCCGTCAAGCAGGGCCTCGAGGCATCGCAGCAGTTGGCCCATGTTCTCGATACCTCCCTCCCGCAGTAGTGCCGACAGCTGATCAGCTAGTTCAGGGCTGCAGGAGCCAAGTCCATGGAGTTCGTTGGTCTGGTCGGCGGTTCCGGCCAGGACGATCAATTCCCGGTGCGGTGCATCACTGCACCATCGCTGCAGCTGCTCGAACCCGTAGCTCCAGTGCCCACGGCTTCCCAGCAGTCGAACCACGATCAACTGAGCAGCCTGGGCGGTGGTGTTGAGGTAGTGGTCCAGCTGAGCTGGGTGTTCGAGACAACTCAGGGGCAACGCGCGGATCCGCTCGTTCCAGGCCGGGATGAGTGGAAGGCAGGCGTCGAGGCAACTGATATCTGTGCCGGCGCTGGTCAAGAACAGCACATCTGCGCCTGGCTGCTCGACGAGCACCACGTCTTCGGGTGGGTCCAGACCCGGACAGGTGGCAAGACGATGCATGGCTCCATTCTCCGTCTCGTGGTGCCCGGTGGTGAGAAGATTCAGCGATCGGATTCATCAAGGTGATGCATCAGTTCCTGCCCTATGCCTGGTTCCAGGGCCAGTGCGTTCCCTTCGAGGAGGCCAGGATCTCCATCGCCACCCACGCCCTGCACTACGGCACCGGAGCGTTCGGCGGGATGCGGGCCATTCCCGATCCGCAGAACAGCGACACGATGCTGTTGTTTCGCGCTGATCGGCATGCACGCCGCTTGAGCCAGAGCGCCAGGTTGCTGCTGACTGATCTGAGTGAGGAGACAATCCTCTCCGCACTCACCGCAATGCTGAGGGCCAACAAGCCTGACCAGCCGATCTATCTGAGGCCCTTCGTTTACACCAGTGATCTGGGCATCGCTCCGCGACTGCACAACATTGAGACCGATTTCCTGATCTACGGACTCCCCCTGGGGGATTACCTCTCCCCGGAAGGGGTGAGCTGCAGGATCAGCAGCTGGACCCGCCAGGAGGATCGCTCGCTGCCGTTGCGCGGCAAAATCTCCGGCGCTTACATCACCAGTTCGCTAGCCAAGACGGAAGCCGTACAGAGCGGTTTCGACGAGGCCCTGCTGCTGAACAGCCGCGGCAAGATCAGCGAAGCCAGCGGCATGAATCTTTTCCTGGTGCGCGATGGCCAACTGATTACGCCTGGGGTCGATCAGGACATCCTCGAGGGGATCACCCGCGCCAGCGTGATTGAGCTGGCGAAAGCGATGGAGATCCCTGTGATCGAGCGGCCAGTCGACAAAACCGAGTTGTTCATCGCCGATGAAGTGTTTCTGTCAGGCACGGCCGCCAAGGTGACGCCGATTCGGCAGATCGAATCCACGGTTCTGAACGCCGAGCGTCCCGTGATGAATGCTTTGAAGACCAAGCTTGTGGCCATCACCGAAGGTCGGGACCCCGCCTATGAGCACTGGGTGACCCGTATTCCGATCGCCTGAAGTTCGTCCTGAGCTTTTCCTAGGATTAGCTGTCTTCCCGGGAGTGAACGGAATGGTGGTGGCGCATGCAACCCGGCAACTCACCACCTCCCGCTTCCTGGACCATCTGCACGGTCCCGACAGGCCTGTTCTGGTGTTCGACGGTGCAACAGGCACCAGCCTTCAGGACCTTGGTCTCACGGCTGACGATTTCGGTGGGCCAGAACTGGAGGGTTGCAATGAAAACCTCGCCGTCACCAAACCGGACGCGGTTAAGGCTGTGCACCGCAAGTTCCTGGAGGTGGGCTGCGATGTCATCGAGACCGACACCTTTGGTGCGGCATCCATCGTTCTGGCGGAGTACGGCCTTGAGGACAAGGCCTTTGAGCTGAACAAACGGGCGGCGGAGCTGGCCCGGGAGATCGCCGATGAATTCAGCACCTCTGACAAACCCCGATTTGTGGCTGGGTCCATGGGACCAACCACCAAGCTGCCCACCCTGGGCCACATCGACTTCGACACGATGCGGGCCTCGTTCCGCGAGCAAGCCGAGGGCCTGATTGCCGGCAACGTCGACCTGTTCATTGTTGAGACGTGTCAAGACGTGCTGCAGATCAAGGCAGCTCTGCAGGGCATTGAAGAGGCATTTGAGGCCACCGGTGAGCGGCGGGCGCTGATGGTGTCGGTGACCATGGAAACCACTGGGACCATGCTCGTCGGCACGGACATCGCAGCGGTGGTGTCGATCCTGGAGCCCTTCCCAATCGACATCCTCGGTCTGAACTGCGCCACCGGGCCCGAGCAGATGAAGGAGCACATTCGCTACCTCTCGGAGCATTCCCCCTTCACCGTCAGCTGTATTCCCAATGCTGGTCTTCCGGAAAACATCGGTGGTGTGGCTCATTACCGCCTGACCCCGGTGGAGTTGAAGATGCAGTTGATGCACTTCGTTGAAGATCTCGGGGTGCAGGTGATCGGTGGCTGCTGCGGCACCACTCCCGCCCACATCGGCAGCCTGGCAGAACTTGCTCAGGAGCTCAAGCCAGCGGAACGCCCATCCCGCTGGCACTGCGCCACGGCTGAGGACGTTCGCCCCAGCCTCAACTATGAACCGGCCGCATCATCGATTTACGGCGTCACGCCGTATTACCAGGACAACTCTTTTCTGATCATTGGCGAACGGCTCAATGCCAGCGGCAGCCGCAAGGTGCGTGAACTGCTTGCGGAGGAGGACTGGGACGGTTTGGTGTCGGTGGCCCGCGGCCAGGTGAAGGAGAACGCCCACGTGCTCGATGTCAACGTCGACTACGTCGGTCGCGATGGCGAACGGGACATGCATGCGCTGGTGAGTCGTCTGGTCACCAACGTCAACCTTCCCCTGATGCTCGACTCCACTGAGTGGCAGAAGATGGAGGCTGGCCTGAAGGTGGCTGGTGGTAAATGCATCCTCAATTCCACCAACTACGAAGACGGCGATGAGCGCTTCTTCAAGGTGCTTGAACTGGCCCGGCGCTACGGCGCTGCCGTGGTCGTCGGCACGATCGATGAAGACGGAATGGCCAGAACGGCTGAGAAGAAGTTCGCGATCGCCCAACGGGCCTATCGCGACGCCCTTGAATTCGGCATTCCGGCCCACGAGATCTTCTACGACCCTCTGGCGCTGCCCATCTCCACTGGCATTGAGGAAGATCGCCTGAATGCCCGGGCGACCGTCGATTCCATTCGAATGATCCGGGAGAACCTCCCAGGCGTTCACGTGGTGCTGGGAGTCAGCAATGTGAGTTTCGGCCTGTCACCGGCGGCACGGATCACCCTCAACTCGGTGTTCCTGCACGACTGCTGCCAAGCCGGCATGGATGCGGCCATCGTCAGCCCCGCCAAGATTCTTCCGCTGATCAAGATCAGCGAAGACCACCAGAAAGTCTGTCGTGATCTGATCAACGACAACCGGCGCTTTGACGAAGGCATCTGCGTTTACGACCCGCTCACCGAGCTCACCACGCTGTTTGAAGGCGTCAGCACCAAAGAAGCCCGGGCGTCAGGCCCCTCATTGGCGGATCTCCCAATCGAGGAACGGCTGAAGCAACACATCATTGATGGGGAACGCATCGGCCTGGAACCGTCTCTCAATGAGGCGCTGCAGACCTATCCCCCCCTGCAGATCATCAACACCTTCCTGCTTGATGGCATGAAGGTGGTGGGTGAGCTGTTTGGCAGTGGCCAGATGCAGCTTCCCTTCGTGCTGCAAAGCGCCGAGACGATGAAATCCGCAGTGGCTCATCTGGAGCCGTACATGGAGCAGATCGAAGGGGAGAGCACCAGCAAGGGCAAGTTTCTGATCGCCACGGTGAAAGGCGATGTGCACGACATCGGCAAGAACCTTGTCGACATCATCCTCACCAACAACGGCTATGAGGTGATCAACCTGGGGATCAAGCAGAGCTGTGAAGCCATCGTTGAAGCCCAGCGCGAGCACCAGGCCGATTGCATCGCTATGAGCGGACTGCTGGTGAAGTCCACGGCCTTCATGAAGGACAACCTCCAGGCCTTCAATGATGCAGAAATCGATGTTCCTGTGATCCTTGGCGGTGCGGCGCTGACGCCACGCTTTGTTCAGAAGGATTGCCGCGAGGTTTACGACGGCAAGGTGATCTACGGACGAGATGCCTTCGCTGATCTGCGCTTTATGGACGCGTTGATGGATGCCAAGCGGAACGACAACTGGACCAACTCCAAGGGATTCCTGGCAGACGCACCTCAGGGCGTTGGCTTGGATGAAGAATCGAAACTCTCTGAGGAGGCTGTCGAGGCTTCCGCCTCCGCTACGGATGCTCCAGCAGCGGATTTGCCTCCCGTCACCTCAGATCGATCTGAGGCTGTCCCCGCTGAAGACGCACCGAAGCCGCCCTTCCTGGGGTCTGCTGTGATCACCGAAGACGACATCGACATTGCCGAGGTCTTTGACTACCTCGACCGCAATGCCCTGTTCGCCGGTCAGTGGATGCTTCGCAAAACGAAGGAGCAGAGCCGGGACGATTACGAGGCGATGCTGGCTGAGAAGGCGGAGCCGGTGTTGCAGGAGTGGATGCAGCGCTGCATCGACGAGTCACTCTTGACCCCGCGGGCGGTTTACGGCTACTTCCCTGTGGGGCGCGATGGGAACAGCCTCAGGGTGTTCGATGCCGATGGCACGAGGGAATTAGGCCGATTTGATCTGCCCCGTCAACGGTCCGGCAACCGCTACTGCATCGCCGATTTCTTCAATGATCTGGATTCTGATGGACGCCCCACCGACGTGCTGCCCATGCAGGCCGTGACCATGGGACAGAAGGCGTCAGTTGTGGCGCAGGACTTGTTCAAGGGCGATCGCTACAGCGACTACCTGTACTTCCATGGTCTTGCCGTTCAGATGGCTGAGGCGATGGCGGAGTGGGTGCACGCGCGGATGCGTGCGGAACTCGGCTTTGCTGATCCCGACGGCATGGTGCTGCGGGATGTTCTGGCTCAGCGTTATCGCGGAAGTCGCTACTCCTTCGGATATCCCGCATGCCCCAATGTGGCCGATTCCAGGCAACAGTTGGAGTGGCTTGATGCCGAACGGATCGGCCTCACGATGGACGCCAGCGATCAGCTCGAACCGGAGCAGAGCACAACAGCACTCGTAGCTCTTCATTCGCAAGCTCGGTACTTCAGCGCCTGAGCCAAGCAGGACGTCCCATAACCTGAGGCGCCCTGTTCTGTTCACCATGGCCATTGCCGGACCTGATGGTGTTGATGCCGCCATCAAGGCGGGTGTTGATCTGGATGGAAGTCCAATTCCCGAAGCAATGCTCGCTCTCTACAACCAGGTGATGGATCTTGAGAGTCAGCGTGCTCGTAGTGGTGTTGTTAAGTCGATGCGCAACCGGGTGGTCAAGACCGGAGCCAAGCATTTCGACCAGGAGACTCTGAATCAGAGGCTGCAGGAGGCCGGATGGGAGGGTCTGAAGGACAAAGAGATCGCCTTCTTCTACGGATGATTCCGGACTGATAGAGAGACTGCCTCTGCCTGACTCAGTCCTGGCAGAGCTTCTCCATGGTGTCGATCACCTCCTGCTGAAACGACTCCAGGGCGCTGGACTCACTCAGGTCAAGGCCTTCCCCTGCGGCGTTCTGGGCCAGGTCCTGGAAATGAAAAGCTCCCTCTCCATTGGCAAGGAACTCGATCGGTGAGCTTTCGCCGCTCTCGCGAAATGCATCGCAGAGCGCCAGAAACGCAGCGTCTTCAGTGAACTCCCAATCCATCGAGTGGACATGACTGAATGACCTTTAACCCGCTCCCCCAGGGGTTCGTCAACCGTCTGGAGTGAAAATGTGCCAGTCCTTGGGCAGACTCCCCTTCTCTCCAGCAGTCAGATGTCCAGCAATAGCCCCGAATTTTCACCGGCCAGCAACGTTCTCGGGGAACCGCTTCAGAGTTGCAGTTGCGAGCCGATGACGGGCTGGTATCGCAATGGTCTCTGCCAAACCGATCCAACGGATCACGGCCAGCACAGCATCTGCTGTGTGATGACCGAACAGTTTCTTCGTTACAGCAAGGCCCAGGGCAATGACCTGATGACCCCAGTGCCAGCGTTTCAATTCCCCGGGTTGAAACCTGGGGATCACTGGTGTGTTTGTGCACCGCGATGGAAACAGGCCTATGAAGACGGCGTTGCGCCCCTTGTCCGGTTAGAGGCGACAGAAGACACAGCTCTGAACGTGGTCAGCCTCGAGCAGCTGAAGCAACACGCTCACCAGTCGATCGACTGACCATCCCAAGCGAGAAAGCTTCCTGACTTGGCTGGGGTCTGTTGAAGCAGCACCTCGACCAACTGCCGGGCAGCTCGCTCGGGTTTGAACAACTTCTCGGGGGCGACAAAGCTCTGGAACGGACGAGACAACGCTGTGTCCGTTGTGCCCGGATGCAACAGGCTGACTGTGGCCAGGGGCCAGCGGCGGGACCATTCAATGCTCAGAGAGCGCAGAAGCTGGTTCTGCGCCGCTTTAGCAGCCCTATAGCCGTACCAGCCGCCACTGCGGTTATCACCAATGCTGCCCACCCGGGCACTCAGGCTGGCGAAATGGAATGGTTGATCCCGCTCCAGTAGAGGTTCAATCGCTTTGGCCAGGAGGATCGGAGCAATGGCATTGATTCCGAATTGCTGCTCCAACTGGAAGCGGACGACCTGTTGAAGACGTTTTTCTGGATGAAGCTCAGGTCCGTGCAGACGGCCGGCGCAGTTGAAGACCAACCTCAGGGGCAGCGTCTGTGTACGCAGCGTTGCGGCCAGACCGTCCAGATCGCTGTCGTTCTCGATGTCCAAACGCAGCGAGCAGGCTGATGGCCCATGACGTCCAGCCGTCAGAACCTTGAGGCCAGGACAGGACCGCCTCAGTTCCGCCGCGACCGCCGAACCGATGCCACCAGGACCGACCACCAAGGCCAGGCCAACCCAATCGGTCGAGGACGCTTCGACCATGTGATCTTGCTGCGGAGAGGAGTCCGTCTAACGGAAATCGGGCATCATCGGCTGCAAGCTCCGTCGAGCACCTTTGGTGGCGAATCGCAGTCGTTACTGGCCCCCTGCAGCGCTCGGAGCTCTGCTCATGGCGGCCTTGGTGGGCTGGCTTGCACGACCTCTCCCTCAGCAAGCCGACCAGAAGCCTCTCAGCCTGCTTGAGCTGCTCGAGGATGAATCAACCGATGCTGGCGCAGCCCCATCCAGAACGGCGGCCGTTCAAACACCTAAAAACGTCGTTCCCAAGGTGCCACTGGGGGCTGAAGCCGTTCCACTGGATATCCGAGTTGGTCTGGTCAGCCAGACGCCGGTCACAGCTTTCTGGCCGGGTCGCAACGTCCTGTGTCGCAACCATGCGGGCTCAGTGGTCCCTGTCCAGCAGTTGGGCAGAACAATCGCTTCATCCACCCAACAGGAGATTCACTGCTCCGGAGGGCACGTTCAGATCAATCATCAGCGCTATCTGGGGGATGTATCTCTGCTCAAAAGCCAACGTGATTGGCTCGCCGTGATTTCCCTTGATTTGGAAACCTATGTGGCCTCGGTCGTTGGTGCAGAAATGCCCAGTCAGTGGCACCAAGAGGCCTTGAAGGCACAAGCTGTGGCAGCACGCTCCTATGCCCTGGCGCATCTTGCAAGACCAGCAACAACGGCATATCACTTGGGCGACACGACACGCTGGCAGGTGTATTCGGGTGAGACAAGCACCACCCAGGCCAGTCGATCAGCTACTTGGGAGACCCGAGGGATCATCCTCAGTTACGCCGGTGGCATTGTGGAAAGCCTGTATGCATCTAACGAGCATGTCAGTGCTGAAGCCCATGGCCATCTCGGCGCAAGCATGAGTCAAACCGGGGCCCAGCAACTCGCCCGTCAAGGACTCTCCTTCAATGCAATTCTTGGCAGGTACTACACAGGAGCCTCACTGGCACGGTTGAAACGGCATGACCAGTGAACTGCTCCGACAAGCGAATGGCGTTGCGGCTGAGGCCAAAGCATCCGGAGCTTTGGTTCCGCTCAAGACCTCGCTAACGCACCTGATGGGAGAGGGAGGCACCAGCTTTGAGCTGCGCCATCTCCTTAGCGCAACACCAAAACACTTGCGAGCCGCAGGCCCCAAGCCAAATCCTTTCCTCCCCTGGGATCAACGGCTGGAGGTGGAACGGATCGGCGATTCGCACATGGTGATTCTGAACAAATATCCGGTTCAGTCCGCCCACATGCTGCTGATAACCCAGACCTGGCAACCCCAAACCGGTTGGTTGTCCCTTGACGATTGGCGTGCCCTCGCCTTGGTCGATGCAACAACCACTGGATTGTGGTTTTTCAATAGCGGTCCCAATGCTGGCGCCAGTCAGCCGCATCGCCATCTGCAGTTGTTACCTCGAGCAGCAGGGGAACCGATTTGCGCAAGGCAAGATTGGTTCCGACGTTGTGCTGCAGATCCAACGGCCCTGGCGGGTGACCCTCTGTTCCGGAGCAGCCGTGTTGCACCGCTCACTTCACCTCTGACAGGTGAAACGCTCCACCGGATCTATCTTTCGCTTGCTGGAGAACTCGGGCTGGGATCCCCGTCAAACGACAGCTGTCCAAGGGGTGCCTATAACCTTCTGCTGTCACGCCAATGGATGGCCATTGTTCGGCGTCAAACAGAAGGCATTCGTGGTTTCAGCGTCAATGCCCTTGGTTTTGCTGGGTCCTTGCTGAGCACCGATGAATCCGATCGTGAATGGATTCATCGATCAGGGCCAGAAGCCCTGCTTCGAGCTGTTGTTGAAGCGGTCTGAAGTAAGTGAGTCAAAGAGGCTCAGGCCTTGGCCTTTGCTTTCTCCAACTGGCTGATGATCACGTCGCGATAGTCGGAAGCCAAGTCGTGAAATCCCTGTTCAATCAAACCGGCGATGACGTCGATGGCTTCGTCTTCGCACTCGGGAATCAGCACCACCCCACGATTACGACCGAGGATCATCTTCTGAATGATCGATTGCATTTTGCGTGGTTTTCCTGAGGGGTCGGCGAGAACCTCCTCGGCAGGTATAAACCGAGCACGGTGTTTATTTTTGGAATTGATCTGTGCGATGAAAAGATACTGATTTCCGTTGATTTCTACCAATCCTCTGAATTCAGAGAGCTTGTCGCTGGCATCAACACAACAGAAATTGTTGTTCTGTGATGGTGATTCGCCATCAAAGCCACGAATTCTCGAGATCATCGCGTCGGCGTCGAAGGATTCTTGACCCAGGCGGGTCACCAGCAATTCACAGATGGCGCGCTGATTCAAGACCACTAAGAAATGATCTCCATTAGACCCGTTCTCAGTGCCCCGCTTTGTAGCGAGAGGAACAGGTCTCAAGGAGTACCGAATGGAGTTTGTGCCGTGGTGGCACGGATGCCAAGGCTTACCCCGCTCTGCCAAGGCTGGAGATGAGATCGACTCGCATCCTTTGAACAAGAAATGCCTCCAGCGTCGGAACCGTCAGATTCAGGACAACTTGCATCTGGTCCGTCCCATTGCGCGCCATTACGCCCTGCAAACAGGCCTCGAGCAAGATGATCTCCTGCAGGTGGGCTGTCTCGGACTGATCAAGGCTTCAAACCGATTTGAAACCAAGCGAGGAACAACATTCCCCAGCTTCGCTAAACCGCATATCCGGGGAGCCATTCTTCACTTTCTACGGGACAAGGTTGGTGTAATCCGCCTTCCAAGAGCCGTTGAGGAACGGGCCATGAGGATGCTGCGAAGCCCTGAAGGCTGCTTAAACGCTGCTGATGCTCTGGTCGTTCACCAGTACCGCAGCAAGCATCACTGGGTGGAGTTCAACGATGACCTGGTCGATGACACACCGCAGGGGATCGAATTGGTCGCACGTTCAGAAGCGTGGCAGCGGGTTCGAGCAATGTTCCTGAGGATTGGAACAGATGAACAACGTGTCCTTCAGATGGTTGTGATCGATGGAATGAGCCTTAGGCAGACAGCGCGACAACTCGGGATTTCAGCGATGACGGTTCAACGACGCGTCAAACGCGGCCTGAGAAGCCTCGCGAGCCAATTGAACGAAGATCACGCCGGGGTTTGAGTGTCGCGGTCCATTTGTTCCTGGAGTGTCTTGATGGCGGCGTTCAGCGCCGAAAGTTGCCGTTCAGCACTATCCCTCCAAAAACGCAGCATCGACAGCTTCCGCTCCTGATGGTGCCGGCGCAAGGTTGCGTGATCAGTGGTGCCGCTGCAACAGAAAGGAGGAAGCATGTCAGCAAAAGCAATCCCTTAGATCCTGACGGATTTTCAGACGTGATGCGACTCCTCAATCACTTGGCTCTCGCAGGAGGTGGACCTACGGTGTGGATTCAAAACATCTGCACTGTGGTGTCGACGTCCAAGCGAACACCACAACACCACGCCGCATGAGTCTCAGACGAGTCCCAATATTGGTCTTGCTCTGCGTCTCGTTTGCGGGACTTGAGTTTGGTTTGCAGGGGAGGAGCGAGGCATACGTCGCCTTGATGGCTGGTCAACGTGCACGCCCCTTAAACGGGACGTTTAACAACGTCCCGGTTCTGCATTCAAACCAGCCGGAGATTGTCACTGGTCCAGGGATTCTGGTGAACACAGCGCCCGGATCGGCCATCGCTGCTGAGTCCAATCAGCCGCTTCGCAACGCCGCTTACTCCTTCAACGGTGAGTTCGGCGTTCACATGCATCACAAGTACTACCCCCAGGACCTGTCAAAGCTTGGTGGACGTCGATCCAGGGGCTTGATGACCCTGGCTCTGATTGCAACGAATCCTGGATCGAAGCCAATCACGCTTCAATTCGACCGTGGTTCCGTCAAAAACAGTTTTGAGGCGCCGTATCACCCAAATCGCCTGATGGGGGTGAAGCCCCTGGGGAAGCGTCCCTGGAATACAGGACCGGGTGATGCCACTGCCGTTCAACTGCTTCGCGGTGAATTAGACCGCAAACTGCCCGATCGTCTTGAGATACCCGCTGGAGGACGACGGGTCGTGGTACGAACCGTGCTGCCTGCCCGTGGCATCGCCAACGGTCTGTTGAGGGGACGCAGCAATGGTCCTTTCACCATGGCTGTCGTTGCTGCTGAGCAATCAGCACAGGATTCCGATCTCTTTGCGGTGTTGCAGTCAGGTCACTTGGCGCCTGGACGGATTTATCTCAACCGTATTCGTGAAATCCAGCTGGGCAGGGTCTTCTCGCGCGTGGCTGGAGTGGCTCTCGGCGATGCCTACAAGGCCGAGATCCACCATGATCTCGGTCAGGGGGCACTCCATGTTCCCCTTACCAGTACGAAGCGGCATCACTTCGGCACGCGCGACATTCAGGTCAATCCATTAACAACGCGGATGGTGGATTCCGCTTTGAACAACGTTGGCACCTACGGCGTTCGTTACGACGTGACACTCAACCTTTCAGGTGCGGGCCCCCATCAACTGGTGCTCAGTCACCCGGTTGTTTCCGGAAAGAAAACGTTCACTGCCTTCCGTGGATCGCTGCAGATTGTTCAGGATCAGACGCTTCAGGAGGTCCATGTCGGCATGCGCTCAGGCGAGAGCCTGGCCCTGGCGGATCTCAACCTGGCTCCTGGAACAACAAAGGCTGTCAAGGTGAGTTTGGTTTACCCAGCTGATGCCACACCTGGCCACCTGCTGAGTGTTGTTCCCGTACAGCAACTGGCCATGCTTCACCGGCGCCAGCAGCAACAGCGTGACGCCCAGGTCAAACTCGCTGAAACCAAATCTCGCAAGGTGGGTCCCAAAACCGCACCGCCACAACCCCCGCTTACGCCTGTTGTTGTGAAGCCAGCTCCCATGCAGCAGAAGCGCAACACCGCACCCCTTCCTTCGACGCCTGCGATCGTGCCTGCCACCAGTCCTCGCTACAGCGAGGTGATCCAATCGCAGCAGCAGTGGTTGCTTCAGCTGCAGGGTCGATAACCTTCGCTGAGCAGGACTGAACTTTTGAGCGGCGAGGACTCAAAACGTCAACGGATCTCTGTCGAGATGTCAGAGCCCATGGTCGAGTTGATTGACCAACTCAAGGGTGAATACGGAGCACGCTCTCGGGGGCGTGTGCTCGAAATGCTTTTGCAGGATCTGCTCGATCCAGGCGATGGGAGCACAGGCCCTGAGGAAACATCCGTCAAGGACGAAGGTGAACCAGAGGCGACAACCAGCACTGATGAGATAACGAGTCTGGTTTTGATTGGCTCCGGAAGTCTTCTCCACAATGCAGAACCGAGCCAACCTCCCGATTCCAGCGCACCTTCCGCCAACGTTTCTTCGGGCATTGATCTTCCAGGTTTCGTGAGCAAGCGAACCGGTCAGCTCAAAGCGACACTCCGGTCGCCGCAGCAACGAGATTCCGCTCAGAACGATCCCTTGGTTTCGACGGTTGATCCTTCTGATTTACGAGATGCCAGTGCTGCGGCTGAAGATCACTGGAGATCTCTGTATGGACAACCACCGGGCCCCACAGTGATCGAAGCCTCCATGACATGGCTAGCCCGCGACGTCTGGTCCAGCACTGACGCCAGTGATGGCCGGCCGTTCACCTGGTCTGCGGCCAATGCTGCTGTTGAGACGCTTTGTGCTGGCTGGGAGTCCCGTGACCCTTCCCTAGGCCGGGTGATGGCCGTTGCAGGTGCGCTTGAGGATCCATTCGCCACCTCATCCCTGGCGGAACGCATGCCGACGTTGATCCGCCGGTTTGTCAATCGTTTTCGTCGCAGCCGTCAGGTCACCTCCTTCGAAACTCTTGAGTCCACGATGACGGTCCACGGAGCGCTCAAGCTCTTAGGCCTGTCCACGCGAGCGGGCACAGCGGTGACCTTGAGCTCCATTCGGGATGCCTATAAACAGCGGGCCCTGGAAGAACATCCCGATGCAGGCGGATCAACCGATGCGATGCGTCGACTCAATGAGGCCTACCGACTGCTGCGCGAGCTGTACCGCAATCGCTAGCGCAATCGTCCAAGGCGAGACGCAAGCCTGGATCCTCAATGAGTCGCATCTGAGACCTTTGCGCTACCCCTTTTCTTCCGCCCCATGGCTCCGAACAATCAACCAGGCACTGAGAGCCAGCATCACCACCGATCCACTGAGTGCCAGTAGATCGGTGGCATTTTTCACCTCAAAACCAATTGTCTTTTTGAACGCTGCGACAATCAGGCCGACAACAATCACGTTGGAGAGATTGTTTTTAAGGCTTTGCAGGCTGTTCACCGAAAGGATGTTGGTGTGTTGTTCAGAGCCTCCTTCAAGGCGTGGATCAAGGTCTGAAATCACCAATTCATAGATGCCATAGCCAAAGATGAGCAAGGCAATGCCGATGACGAAATAATCAACACCGCCCACCATCTGAGCGATGGTTTTGGCAGCGAAGCTTTTTGTGCTGAAGGGCATTCGCATGATCACGAGAAAAGCGTTAAAGACTTCAATCGCACCAATAACGAAGCAGCCGACGCTGCCGAGAAGGCTCAGCACGACGGGAACAATGCTGATCAGACGAAATTTCCAGATGAGCCGCTCAAACCGCCTTTCAATCCAACGGGCGACCATGGGAAATTCACAGCAGCCTCCACGGCTAGCACAGAACACAAAACGAACTCACTTGTCTCACGCGTGACTCATTAGCAGTCTCGCCTCATGTCTTATGCGCGAGGCTTGCTAATTAATAAGATCCCAAAAAGCTGTTTTTTTATTGGATCATCCCTGAGATGGATTGCAAACCATTCCAGCGAACAATAGTTCCGTTTGTCGTTCGTCCATGTCCAGTCCAGCTCTTGTGCGCAAGTCGCTAGAAGCATTGATTGCAGCCGGTTTGAGGCTCGCGTACCTGCTGTAGACACAGGTACGCGAGTTTTTGGTGCTGGATTTCGAGTTTTGGGGCCTATTCATGTGTATCTCGATTCCCGTACTGGAATTATCGCAAGACTCGCGCTGCGTCTTGAGCGAGTCAGCTGGGATCGCTCTGTGACTTATTGATCTCAGCCGCGTCTCGTTGTGAGTCTTGCGCTTTGTCTCAAAAGAGATCGCTGGGCATTAAAAAACCGGGCTCAAGCGCCCGGTTTTAAGTGATGAGGATCCTTGGATCAGGTTGACGTTTGCATGCCTTGAATCAGGTAGTCGAAATAAGGCGACGTGAGCTTCACCTGCTGTTCCGACAAAAGCGCCAGGGAGGCGTCCTTCATGCACTTGATGGCTTCCACCATGCCTGGCATCGGAACACCCAGGCTGTTGTACATCTCGCGTGCGCCCACCAAGCCGATCTCCTGGATCATTTCGGTGCTACCCGCAAGGACTCCGTAGGTGACCAAGCGCAGGTACCAGCTGTAGTCACGCAGGCACTGGGCGCGCTGACGTTGACCGTAGGCATTGCCGCCGGGGGCGACGTACTCCGGCTTACGACCAAACAACTGCTTGGCAGATTCGTCGACGATCTTCTTTTCGTTCTCGGTCAGAACCTTGACCACGGACACGCGCATGGCGCCTTGGTCAAGGAAATCCACCATCGTGCGGAGTTCGCCACTGGTGGGATACCGCAGATCGTCATCGGCCTGGAGGATGAGATCCCGGACAACGCTCATGGAACTGGGCAGGCTTCGTGGAGTTTAGTGGTCTCGACCCGTTCACCCGACCCAACTCCGCCCGGGTGTTACGCCATTGCAATGGCAGGGAACCTTGAGCATGACCTACGCCGACAGCTCGAACAGCAGTGATCCGCGGCCGGGGCTCACCATCGAGGTGGAATCTGTTGACCTCGACCGTGACGGAAAAGGACTGGCCCGTTGGAACAACTGGGTGATTGTCGTGCCTGATCTCCTGCCAGGGGAGCGTGCCATGGTTCAACTCCAGCAACGCCAACGTTCCCGCTGGCTGAGCCGACGCGTTGAGCTGCTCTCCGTCTCCGAGGTTCGGCGCCGTCCCCCTTGCATCCTTGCTGACGACTGTGGTGGCTGCACACTGCAACGTCTCGATGATCCAGCTCAGACCCGTTGGAAAGAGCAACAGATCCAGCAGACCATGCAGCGGATTGGAGGAATCAACCTTGCACCCGCGGCTCCCTTGGTTGATGCCGACCGTTGCTTCGGCTATCGCAACCGAGCCCTGATTCCTTTGAAGCGAGACCAGAACGGACGCCTGAAAGCTGGATACTTCCGTCCCAGGTCCCACAAGATTGTCAATCTGAATCACTGTCCGGTGCTTGATCCACGTCTGGATGCACTGTTGGAACCCATTAAAAAAGACCTTGATGCAGGGGGTTGGCCGGCCGACCATGACCTCATCGATGCCCAAGGTTTGCGTCATCTCGGCCTTCGTTTGGCCAGCGCCACTGGCGATGTGTTGATCACTCTGATCAGCAGCCATGGCCAACTTCCTGGACTCCATGACCTTGCCCAGACCTGGGTTCAGCGATGGCCTGAGGTGAAGGGTGTCTGCCTGAACCTTCAACCGAAGGCCAACAATCTCGTTCTCGGTCGAACGACCCACTGCCTCGCCGGTTCGTCGACCATCGAGGAACAGTTCTGCGGCATCAAGCTTTCCCTGAGCAGCACCACCTTTGTTCAGGTGAACACATCACAAGCGGAACGCATTGTTCAGCGGCTGACTGACTGGCTGTCGTTTCAATGTGATGGCGGAACCGTGGTCGATGCCTACTGCGGTGTCGGAACCATTGCTCTACCCCTGGCAAAGGCTGGCTTTCATGTTCAGGGTTTGGAATTGAATCCCGACTCTGTGGAGCAGGCTCGGCTGAACGCCATGCACAACGGCCTTTCCTCACGCTGTGAATTTCATCCAGGTGATGTGGCGGATTTGCTCGCCTCTCAGCTTGAGAACTGCCAAGCCCTCGTTCTGGATCCACCCCGACGGGGCCTCGATCGCCGCGTGGTAGCCAGCATTCTTGAGCAACCTCCCGCAGTGCTGGCTTACCTCAGTTGTGATCCCGCCACCCAGGCAAGGGATCTCAAAGAACTTCTTGCACCATCAGGCCCCTACGAGCTGGAAACTCTTCAGCCCGTTGATTTCTTCCCCCAAACAACTCACCTTGAGTCGTTGGCGCTGATGAAGCGAATCAGCTCCTGAGCTCGGCCTGAAACTGCTTGCTTAATGCAGCCCGCACCTTGTCGTGCACCGGCTGGATTTTGTCGTCAGTCAAGGTTTCGTTCTTGCCGCGATAGCGCAGACGAAAGGCCTGGCTGACCTTGTTATCACCGAGTTGCGCACCTTCAAACCGATCCACCAACTCCACCTGCTCCAGCAGAGGCTTGCCCGCTTTGCGGATGGCTTGAATCAGGTCCGCAGCTGCACTGGAACGATCGACGACGACGGCAAGATCCCGCTCACTGAAGGGCACGGTTGGGTATGCCTTGAAGGACGGGGTCCAGCGGTTGCTGCGGGTGGCGGCATCCAACAGACGCGTCAGATCAAGTTCAAACAGATATGTCGCTTCGGGAAGATCCAGCTCCTCAGCCAGGGCAGGGTGGAGTTGACCGAAACAGCCGAGGGGACGACCCTCCAGGACCAGGGTGGCGGCCCGGCCGGGATGCAGTCGTGGATCGTCAGATAAGCGATGATCAGACAGCTCAAGTTGCAGGGTTTCCATCACCCGGGTCAGAACACCACGGGCCTGGAAATAGTCCGGTGCCTGTGGCTTCCCACTGGTTCTCCAGATGGAGAGGCGGCGATCTCCGCAAATCACGCCACCGAGTACAGCTGTTTGGTTCACCGCTTCAGCTGATCCGCTGTAGGTGTTGCCGATCTCGAAGACGGAACACCCGCGCTGGGATGCCTTCAGGTTGCGCACGCAGATCTGAAGATGTTCCTCCCAGAGATTGGTGCGCAGATGGCTGGTATCGGCCAACAAAGGGTTACTGATGGCGATGCGCTGTTCTTGCTCTGAACTCGGAACAAGCGACAGGGTGGTCACTTCCTGAAGGCCCGTCGCACAGAACAGCTGCCGTAAGCGCCGTTCCGCCTGCTGGCGCGGTGTCAGTACACCTGGTTCCAGCGGATCAGGCAGATGAGTTCCGAAACGGTCGAAGCCGACCAGACGCGCAACTTCTTCAATCAGATCAACTTCACGCTGCAGGTCTTGGCGTCTTGAGGGTGGCGCTATGACCTGCCACCCCTCGTCAAGGGCTGAGAGTTGACAGCCCAAGGCTGTCAAACAGGTCTCGATGCTGCGGTCGTCTAGATCTTCAGCGCCATCCGGCCCGACGAGAGGGCCAAGCAGTTGATGCAGTGCATTGCGCCGCAACATCACTGGTGCGGGTTCAGCAGGACCATCCCCACCAACCCAGCGGCCCGTCTCGGTGCAGGCCAACTCCTTGTTTAACAACGCAGAGGCCCGAGCCGAACAAGCCAGGGTCATCTCTACGGGCAAGCCTTTTTCGTAACGGCTGCTGGCATCCGTTCGCAACCCGAGGGCCCGGGCGGACTGGCGAACCCGCGGCGGTGCAAACAGGGCGGATTCCAGCCAGATATTCCGTGTCTGGGCGGTCACCCCACTCTCGAGACTCCCCATGACCCCCGCGACGGCCACAGGACGGTCATGGCAGGTGACGACCTGAACGCGGCTGTCGAGGCTGCGCTTCTGATCATCCAGACCCACAAAGGTTTCCCCGTCGCGAGCGGGACGGACGGCAAAACTCTGGGCATCCACCGGTTGCCCTGTTAGTTGTTCCAGCGCATCGGCATCAAAGGCATGGAGGGGCTGCCCCTGCTCCAGCATCACCAGATTGGTGACGTCGACCACTGCATTCACGCTGTTCACACCACCGCGCTCAAGCCGCTGCTGCAACCAGGTCGGTGACTGCTTGGAGCCATCCACGCCCTCGATCCTGGTGATCGAGTAAAAGCAGCCATCCAGTTCCGTGGTCAGCGGTGTGGTGCTCGGATCAAGATCCAGCTGGGGCAGGCTCAAGCTCCCACCGGTCAGGGCCGCCACCTCGCGAGCAATACCCACCATGGACAGGCCGTCGGGGCGATTGGCGGTGATCGCCAGCTCCAAGACGGTGTCATCAAGGCCCAGCAGTGGTGCCACTGGTGCACCCGTCGCAGGCAGCGTTGCCTGGAGCTCATCAAGGATGGCGATGCCGTCGGATTGCTCCGTCAGGCCCAGTTCCGTTAGGGAGCAGATCATCCCGTTGCTGGCAACTCCGCGGAGTTCGCCGGCCTTGATCGTCAAACCAACGGCGGGGAGGGTCGCTCCGACCATGGCGACTGGAACATGAATGCCGGCGCGAACATTGCTGGCACCACAGACGATCTGGATCGGCTCCTGGGCACCGACATCGACGCTGCAGACGCTGAGCTTGTCGGCATTGGGGTGTTTGTCCCGTTCGAGCACGTGTCCGACCACCACGCCCTGGGCGCGCGCGCTGAGGTCATCAACGTCGTCCACCTCAAAGCCCGCCATGGAGAGACGCTCCGACAGATCGTCCACGGATTCATTCACCTGGACCAGCTGTTTCAGCCAGGAGATGGATACCCGCATCGGATCAAAGCCAGACAGCGCGCGATCTTAGGAAGTCCCCCTTGGAGTGCTGCTCAGAGCCTGTCGGGTCAGGGGGTAAGCTCGATGTTTGTCAATTCGCTTCGCACCTGCGGCGCAACGTCCTTTATGGCCAAGAACAAGGGCGTCCGGATCGTGATCACTCTCGAGTGCACCGAATGCCGGTCCAATCCCGCCAAGCGTTCACCCGGCGTGTCTCGTTACACGACGGAAAAGAACCGCCGGAACACCACCGAACGGCTGGAGATCAAAAAGTTCTGTCCCCACTGCAACAAGTCCACGCTCCACAAGGAGATCAAGTGACCTTGCAGGTCCGTCTTTCCTCCATCCGTTCCTGAGTCATGTCCAGCTCCTTCTTCAAGAAGCGTCTCTCGCCGATCAAGCCCGGTGATCCCATCGATTACAAAGATGTGGATCTTCTCAAGAAGTTCATCACCGAGCGGGGCAAGATCCTTCCCCGTCGCCTCACCGGTTTGACCGCTAAACAGCAGCGCGATCTCACCAACGCCGTCAAGCGTGCACGCATCGTTGCCCTTCTGCCGTTCGTGAACCCCGAAGGTTGAACCTCGGGCGTTGAGCAACTCCATCCAACCCGGAGACACCGTCGCGGTTGTTCTCAAGGGTTCCCCACTCATCGGCCGTCTTCTGTCCATCAAGGGCAGCAAGGCGGTTGTTTCTTTTGGCGGTCAACGTCGGGATCAGGGCCTCCCCCTGCGAGACCTGATTGCTATCGATCCGGAGCATCTTTTCGATAACAGCGTTCTGCCCGCCCCCGAGCAGGTGCAGGACAGCGCCCCATCAGCCCGGGCTGTTGTCGAGGCCTGGCAGCTGTTGGAAACGGATCAACCGGGGGGAATGGCTCGACTCAGCCTCTGCGAACTGGGAGAGCTTGTACTAACACCCCTCAACCTCGAAGGTTTGGCAGCACTGTGGAGCTGGGTGCAGGGGTCCCAGCAGTTGTTCCGCTGGCGTCGAGACCGCTTGCTCCAACCGCTGACCCTCGAGGAGCGTGCCAGCCAGCGGCGCCAGCGCCGTTCTGAGCGCCAAGCGCAAAGGAAGGAAGAACGGCAGCTCGAGTTGCTCCGAACGGAGCGCAGTCTCACAACCGATGAACAAGCCGAGCTGGGGCAGATCTGGATCGAGCGCTTCAGCCATTGGATTCAGTTGCTGAAAGAGAATCCTGCGTCAGTCGGCTCAGACCTCGAGCTTCAGCAATGGTCTATCCCGTTGTCGATTGGGTCGGACGCCGCCGATCTGCGGCACTGGTTGATCGTGCGTGGATTGCTCGATCCCAATCAACCGATCGCCCTGAGAGGCAGCGTCTGGTCCCGCAGCTTTCCCACCGACCTGGAGGCGGAAGCGGAACGTCTCGTTGCGCTCTCTGATGAGGAGCAACCGGGGGATGAGCAACGCATCGACCTCACCCACCTGGCGACCTACAGCCTTGACGATGCGGGCACCCGTGAAATTGATGATGCGCTGTCGCTCGAGCGGCGAGATGGATGCGATTGGATCTGGATCCATATCGCTGATCCCAGTCGTCTCATTGGTGCCGACTCTCCACTCGATCTGGAGGCCCGACGACGGGCAACCAGTCTCTACCTCGCCGATGGGGTCATGCCGATGCTGCCCCTCGTGTTGGCAGCTGGCCCCCTCAGCCTTCGTGCCGGTCAGCGATGCGCTGCACTGAGTGTCGCCGTCAGGCTTGGGGACGATGGTGCGGTGGTAGAGCACCGCATTGCGCGCAGCTGGATTCGACCCCGCTACGGACTGACCTATGCCGACGGTGATGAGCTCATCGATTTGGCCCCCCCTGGCGATGAGGCTCTCTCGGATCTGTCTCGACTGTTGCTGCAGCGAATGCGCTGGCGTCGCTCCAACGGGGCTGTGATGTTTGACCGGCCGGAAGGACGCTTTCGCCGCTGCGATGAATCGCTGACACTGCAGGTGATTGACCCGTCACCCTCCCGCTTGATGGTGAGTGAAGCGATGCTTCTGATGGGGGCAGTTGTGGCCAGCTTTGGGCAACAGCACGATCTCCCGCTCCCCTACCGCAGTCAACCTGCAGCGGAGTTGCCCTCCAGCGATGAACTCGATCGGATCCCAGAGGGTCCAGCACGCGATGCGGCGATCAAGCGTTGCTTGAGTCGCGGCGTACAGGGCACGCGACCGATGCCCCATTTCAGCCTCGGATTGGCCGCCTATGTGCAGGCGACATCACCGATCCGTCGTTACGCAGATCTCGTGACCCACCGGCAGATTCTTGCGCAGCTCTCTGCTGTTCAACCGATGGGGGAGGAGCGTCTTGGTGAACTGATCGACGATCTCGACGACCCTCTGCGCCAATCCATTCAGATCAGTCGAGAGGATCAACGCCACTGGCAACAGGTGTGGTTCGCCGAGCGTCAAAGCACCGTTTGGTCAGCAGAATTCCTGCGTTGGTTGCGCCCCCAGGATCGATTGGCCCTGGTTCATGTCAGCGACCTGGCGATGGATCTGGTGGGATGTGTCGCCTCCACAGACCCAGCTCCAGGCGACACTCTGGAGCTCAGGGTGGGTTGTGCTGATCCCGTGCGTGGGGAGTTGCAGCTTCTAATCGGTTAATCCAGAACTCCGGTGATCCGGACCCAGGGTCCCCATGGATTTTTGATCCCGCGCAGGTTCAGCCTCTGACCTGAGTGATCAGTGGAGGCAAGCCAGTGATGAATCGCTGGTTCCAGGGTGATGAGAGGCCAGCTTTCATCAGCGCTCTTCAACTCGTATCCCTCTGCGGCGTTGCCAGTGAGCACGCCATTTAATCCGATCTCATGCCGCTGGTTCGGCGCTTGATTCAACCCTGGCTGTTTCAGATCTCTTGATGGCAGGCCTGCCAATTCGGCCCATGCATCCAGTTGATCCGGCTGAGCCAAGCCCTGCTTCTGGGCCTCCGCCCAGTGCGGATGCCAGTGGGGCCAGTCCCAGATCGGGAGCACTGCAGCCGGGGCTTGTGGCTCGTCAATCAGGGCTGACTGGATCTCATCGACCGCCAGATCGCCAATGGCACATCCCTGTCGAACGGCCAGGGCCGCTGCAAGACCAGCCACCTGGCCCAGATTCAGAATCAACGGCTGCAACCGGGTTGCCCCGTTGGCCATGTGACTGACGCTGACTCCTTTCTCCGCTGTCACCAGGTTGGTAACGGAATCAGAGATCAGGGCATCGAATGGGATGCAGAATGGGGTACCGCTCCAACGTCCTCCCCAGCGCACACTTTTCGGAGCCAGGGGCCAGTCTTCACCGGGATAGTGATGGTCATTGGCGTAGGTCCCCACAGCGATGCTGGTGCAGCGTCCCTTGGCATCGATCGGGAGCGGTCCACGAAGGGCGCCCGTTGAGATCGGCAACAGGTCGCGTTCCGTCACCGTTGTTCTGCCGATCAAGCGCCGACTTTCACGCCAGTACGGCATCAAAGCCAGGCTGGGGTCTTCTCCCGGAAAGGCGTTGCCGGGGCCAATCCAACCGCCGCTGCATTCCGACAGCGCAGCGAGAAAATCCTTGCTGTGACGCTGCATCTCATGGGCCAGATCTTCGCGTTCCTGGGCATCGGCACTGATGGCCCGACCGAGTCCGTTGTGCCAGTCATTGCCCTTCAGGGGCCAGTTCACCATGACCAGGCCCCCCGGCAGACGGCCATAGGTCACAGTTTTTTCAAGGCCAAAATTGGCAGTGCTGCGCTGAAAGGGGGCCCGTGGAATTGCATTGAGGTGCTGCTGAGCGAGCTCCCCATGCAATTGCCCCATCACCACCCACGTCGGTGACTGAACCGGTTGGCGTTGGAAGAACGTCTCGTTCTCAAGCCTTGATTGCTCAGGTGCGCTGGGTTCATCCCAGAGCTCCTTGGCTTCCCAACCCCAACGGAAAGGGGCCGAAGTCTGGGCCAGCAGATCACCAAGGTCACTGCCATCAATAAAGACCTTCGCTGCAACGGTCTCGACGCCATCAACTCTGAGGATCTGAACTGAGTGGATGTGCCCCTGAAGGCAATGGACTTGCTCCAGCCTGCAGTTGGCCCGCCACTCAAGCTTCGGCTCAGACGCCACCCAGCGTTGCAGGATCTGTTCCGCTGTCTGCGGTCGGTATCCGAAACAGCTCACCCAGTTGTGGTCCAGGCCCGTCGGTTCCTCCAGTTCCAGCTGCCGAAGAAAAGCGCCCCACAGTCCGGTCTGCCAGCAACTCAACTCATGGCCATCCGGAGCACAGACTCCAGCCGAGCTCACCATGCCTCCAAGCCATGGCCCTGGGGTGAGCAACGTCGTTTCAGCCCCTGATCTCGCGCTTTGCAGGGCGGCTGCGACACCCCCGCAGCCTCCGCCCCAAACCACCACATCGCGGTGCGTCATGGAAACGGGCTTTTGGAGTGGATCGCGATGGGCATGATCGTTAGAGTCTGGCGTCGCTGCGGTGCAGCGGAGTTCGAGTTTTTCTGATGCCTTACACCCTTACGACTCCGCTCTATTACGTCAACGATCGGCCCCATCTGGGCAGTACCTATACGACCTTGGCCTGCGATGCACTGGCGCGGTTCGAGCGCCTATGCCTGCAGGAGGTCACCTTCGTCACCGGCGTTGACGAGCATGGGCAAAAGATTCAACGCACGGCTGAACGACAGCAGCTCAGTCCTCAGGACCACTGCGACCGCGTCAGCAGCCGCTACCGCGACCTTTGGAAGCAGTGGGGGATTTCAGAGGATCGCTTCGTACGAACCACCAACCCGCGCCACTTGAAGTTGGTCGAGCAGTTCTATGAGCGGGTCAAGGCATCAGGCGACATCGTTGTCGGCAATCAGACGGGCTGGTACTGCGTCGATTGCGAGGAATACAAGGATGATCCTGCTGAGGCGGAGTCCCCGTCATGTGCGATCCACCGCAAGCCTCTGGAATGGCGCGATGAGGAGAACCTTTTCTTTCGGCTTTCCCGTTACCAGTCCGCCATTGAAGAGTTAGTGGCTCGGGACGACTTCATCGCTCCCGCCAGCAGACGTCAGGAGGTTCGAAATTTTGTCGCCCAGGGTCTGCGGGACTTCTCCATTTCCCGAGTGAATGTGTCCTGGGGGCTGCCCGTGCCCGATCATCCCGGCCACACCTTCTACGTCTGGTTTGATGCACTTCTTGGCTATCTGACCGCACTTCTCGATGACGGAGAACCGGTGTCTCTCGATCGACTCGGCTCCTGCGGTTGGCCCGCTTCCGTCCACGTGATTGGCAAGGACATTCTCCGCTTTCATGCCGTCTTCTGGCCTGCCATGTGCATGTCTGCGGGTCTGCCGGTACCGCAAAAGGTTTTCGGCCATGGCTTTCTCACCCGCGAGGGGCAAAAGATGGGGAAATCCCTCGGCAACGTGCTGGATCCAGAATTGCTGCTGGAGCGATGCGGCACCGATGCCGTTCGCTGGTACCTGTTGCGCGATATCCAATTCGGGGACGACGGTGATTTCCAACAGCAGCGCTTTGTCGATTTGGTCAATAACGATCTGGCCAACACCATCGGCAATCTTCTGAACCGCACCTCATCGATGGCGCGTAAGTGGTTTGACGACAGCGTTCCCCCTGCCGGGGCTGCCACTGACCCTGACCATCCCCTGGCTCTGAAGGCCGCTGTAACCGTCAGCACGGTGATGGACGCCATGCCGAATCTCGCCTTCAAGACCGCGGCCGAGTCGATTCTTCAATTGGCGATTGCAGCGAACGGCCATCTGAATGACACCGCTCCCTGGAGCCGAATGAAAGAACCCGGCCAAGAGGCCAGCGTGGGCGAAGATCTTTTCGCTGTGTTGGAGACCACTCGCATCGTCGGTCTTCTGCTCGCTCCGCTGCTGCCAGATCTCAGTCAGCGCATCCTGGCCCAGCTGGGGCAGTGTCTTGATTCCAATAACTGGTCGAATCAGCTGATCTGGGGCAGGCTGAGCTGCGGTTCCGCGCTGCCCAAACCAACCCCGGTGATGCAGCGGTTGGAACTGGATGAACCGCTTTGAGGGGAAGCATGCATTGCCTGTCTCGCTGTGGTCTGACAGCAGCCCTCGTGGCAACCTCGCTTCTGGCCGCCTGCAGTTCCAGCCGGCAGCTCACGATCGAACCAACGCCTTCGTTCGTCTTCCGATCTCTGGATTTGAGTCAGCGAGCCGACAATGGGAATCGCGACTGGGATTTGACCAGCCCAGAGGCGCGCTACGACCTGAGCAGTCGAACCATTCGCGCCCGGCGCCCCCAGGGGATCTTGTATCGCGACGATCAACCGCACTACCGGATCACCGCTGATCTGGCCACGGTGTTGAGGGATGGTGAACTCGTCATCCTTGAAGGCTCGGTTCATCTCCGTCAGTTGAACCAACGGGGGTTAACGATCAAGGGGGACAACCTGATTTGGACGCCCACTCAGTCGCGGATGGTGATCAATCAAAGGCCGATGGCGAGTGATGGCCAGACGCAAATCCGTTCCCGTGAACTGGCCTTTCAACAGGACACGGAACTCTTGGTCTTCGATGGCCCAACAGAGCTGAAACGTCGAGACGAGGCAAGCGATGACAGCACCCCCACAGACGACAATCCTGATTCAACAGTGGTGCGTGGTGGCAGCGGCACCTGGAATTTGCGGAGCGGTCTGATGCAGGCTCTGGGCCAGGTTGAGGCTGTTCGACGCGATGGCCGGAAGCTCAGTGCTTCAGGGTTAAGTGGCAACACCCGCGAGGGATTTCTCGATCTACAGGAGCCGGTGACGCTTCTTCTCGAGAACGACCGTGGCACCATCACCGCCGGCCGAACGCGCTGGTTGTTCTCTGCGCAGCAGCTCCAGTCCGTGCAACCAGTTCAGGCTGAATTGCAGAACAGCACAGTTCAAGGCAAGGGTTTCAAGCTTGATGAACGCAGCGGCACGGTGATCATCCCCAGCGACTGTCGTCTGCAGCAGAAGCAGGAAACCCTCACAGCTCGCCGTTGCAGTTGGAACTGGAACAGTGAACGGGTCGTGGCTGATGGAGATGTGGTGTTGCGCCGAAAGAAACCGGAGCAGACCACGCGGGCCTCAAGGATGGAAGCCACGATCACTGACGATGGGGAGATCCGTTTCGGCCAACCGGGTCAGCGTGTTGAATCAACGATCAAGCTGAATCCCAAGACCGATGCGAAACGTCCTCGGTCTCCAGTGTCGTTCTGAGTCGCTGGGCCCATCCCTCCAGCCATCGCTCATCTGAGCGGCTGAAACAACGGGGCGACCAGCCCCCCACAATCACCACCCCCTGCTGTCCCATGGGGCACACGAGAATTGCTGGAAGCGACTGCAGCATCCCGTCAAATTCGGCCCGACCGGGAAAAAGTGTGGTGTTCACGAGAGAGATGGTCTGTTCACGGTCCATGGCTCGCTTGGTGATGGCTCCTGGTTGGAAGGGGTCCTGACTGATCAGGCCCCTTCGCAACACAACCTGCTGACGCCAAAGCACCAGAACCGAAGCAGCTGGAGTCGCTGTCAGAAGCATGTGACTTCCCCAGGCCAGCTCCTGTTTCTGAACATCGTTGAGCTGCTCGAACAACACCAGTCCCTGCTCTCCCTTCAACGACACCTTCTCAGCTGATTTCGGGTTGGCCCTTGTCCAGAGAATGGCTACCAACATCAGTCCCACCGATGCCATACCTGCCAGAACCTCTGCCCTTTGGAGGTCTGGTGTGACCGTTCCCGCTAACCCCGCATTTGTCACGGTCAGACCCAGCAACAGGAGCGCACAGATCAGAACGACACGGGCGGGGGCTGGCATCAACGATGGGGGCTGTCAGAACGCAATCATCCTGCTCAAATACGGACACGTGTGTCCCTGCCATGACGACTCAAGAGGCCTTTGCCGCCATAGCGCTAGCCGCTGTTGCCTGTGATGGAAGACTCGGGAGGGATGAAGCACACGCCCTCCGCTGTCAACTGGAGTACCGATCCCTTTACAGCGACAGTTCTGAAGCTGCGATGGGGCAATTGTTTGATCGGTTGCTGCTGCTGCTGAGGGACCAGGGAGTTGATGGTCTGATTGCATCCGCCCTGCCCCAGCTCAACGCAAGACAGCAGCAGTCTGCCCTTGCCGTGGCGGCTCATCTTGTCCATGCCGATCGCAAGGTCACTTCGGAGGAGACCGAATTCCTGGATCAACTCACCTCTCAAATGTCTCTGCCCGTCAACGAGGCCCGCATGGTCGTTCAAGCAATTGAGGCCCTCAACCGCGACATGCTGGACAGCTAACGGCAGACTGAGGAAGTTATAACGCTTGATGGGATGTCCCTTTCCGCCCGACGCCTGTTGGCCAGCCTGCTTAGTTTCGGGATCTGTCTGCTTCTCTTGGCCCCTGCCAGCTTCGCGATAGCTCCTGCTGCCTTAGGCGGAAGCCTGCCGGAGACACTGGTGATCGACGAAGCGGATGTGCTCAGCCGTGCCAGTCGTGGCGAATTGGAGGCGAAGCTACGCAGTTTTGATGATCAACGGGTGGATGCCCGTCTGATCACCCTGCGTCGCCTGGATTACGGCATCAGTTTGAACAACTTTGGTGAGGAACTTCTCGAAAGCTGGAGTTCTCCGACTGGCAATCCTCTCTTGTTGATGTTGATCGAAACTCAGAACAAGAAATCCGCCGTGGTTGCGGATCAGGAGCTGGAAGCTCAGCTCCCCGCCAGCCTTCTTTCCAGTACCGCCCGCACAACGATGACTGTGCCCCTGCGGGAAGGGGACCGCTACCGCCAGGCTTCCGTGGATGGTCTGACGCGTCTTTCGACAGTTCTCTCAGGTGGAGAAGACCCGGGCCCCCCGCAGCAAATTGAACGCGTCACCCTGCCCACCAACATCCCAACCAAGGCGGAAACCGAAGAGAGCGATGCCACCAAATGGGTCATCATCCTTCTGGTGCTTGGAACCATCATTCCGATGGCGACCTGGTGGGTGTTCTCGCGCTGATTGAACGATTGAGATGAGCCGCCGTAACTGGATCAATTTATTCAGCTCCAATCAATCTGTTGAATTCTCCAGTGATCTTGAGCGTGGTTATGAGGCGGCTCTGCTCATTCAGAGTCTGGAACTGGAGTATTACGGAGACCGGCAGATCCGCCCTGACCTCAAGCTTTCCGTACCGAGAGCTGTTCAGGCCACGATTCTGCGCCGGTTTAAAACTGCACTGGCCATTTGCCGCAATTCAGCGGTCAATCTTTCTGAACAACGGGCGCAACTTGATTCTCAGGAGCTACGGCAACTCCAACTGATTGAAACCGTTGTCAGCCGCTATGGACCCCGACGTTCGAGTGGCTCACCCTCTATAAGTCGTTCACCGGACGCGCTGCCCCGTTCACTTCTGGGTGTCTTTGACAGTATTCGACTGCAGTTGGATCCCTCAACTGAGGACAATGTTGTTGCAGGCTATCGACGCCGTCGTGACAGCACGCTGATCTCCCTGCGTGTTCTGCTCTTGCTGATTCTGGTTCCCTTGCTGGTTCAGCAGATCGCCGGCACGTATCTGATCTCACCTGCGGTGAATCACTTTTCACCTGAACTTCCGTTCCTCAGTTACCCCAAGCCGCAGCTCGAGGAAAAGGCGGCTGAGAAGCTTCGCCTCTACAAACAGGAGCTGGAATTTGATGCGTTTTTAAAAGGTGTGCCGCCTTTGGATGATGTCCAGTTGCGTGACCAGCTCACCGAGAAGGCGACGGAGCTCAAACATGATGCTGATGAGGAGAGTCTGAAGGCGATCAAAAACGTCTTTGCTGATCTCGCAGGTCTGATCGCTTTTGCGGTTGTGTGCCTGATCAGTCGCGACGAACTGCGGGTTCTCCGAGGATTTGTTGATGAGGCTGTATACGGCCTGAGTGATTCCGCCAAGGCCTTCGCCATTATTTTGTTCACCGACATCTTTGTGGGTTATCACAGCCCTGAAGGCTGGTCTGTCTTGCTGGATGGAATCGCAGAGCATTTCGGCCTTCCATCCAGCCAGAGTTTCGTCAATCTCTTCATTGCGACCTTCCCTGTCGTGTTAGCGACGATCTTTAAGTATTGGATTTTCAGGTATCTCAACCGCGTCTCTCCGTCGTCCGTTGCGACCTTGAAAGGTATGAATGGCGGTGGTTGATCCAACGGCCGCTAACGAGCCCATGGTTTCAAGTTTCAACAACGGTTTGATTCTGGTCAGCGGGCCAGCGCGCAGTGGCAAGAGTCGGTGGGCAGAGCATCTGCTGCACAACCACCCTGATGTGACGTACATCGCGACGGCAGCTGCCCGACCAGAAGACCTTGAGTGGCAGAAACGTCTTGATGCTCACCGACAGCGTCGTCCTGAGCACTGGGCTGTAGCTGAATCCGGTGCTGAGCTGGTGGAGGTCATTGAGACCCTGTCGCCAGGTCAGTCCGTGCTGATCGATGCCCTTGGTGGTTTTGTCGCACATCATTTGGAGCTCGATGCATCCGCCTGGAATCTGTTGTGTGAACGACTGATCGCTGCCGTCACGTCATCGCGCTGCACTTTTGTGCTCGTGATTGAAGAGACAGGATGGGGTGTTGTTCCATCAACACGTATTGGTGGGCTGTTTCGAGACCGTTTGGGAGCTCTCGCTCAACAGTTGGATCGTGTTGCCGATGCTGCCTGGCTTGTTCTCCAGGGACGGGCTCTTGACCTTCATGCCCTTGGACGTGTGGTGCCATGACTGAGATGGAGCCACTGCGTATTGCACTGTTCGAGCCACAGATCCCACCAAACACGGGGAATATTGCGCGTACCTCTGCTGCCTTCAGAGTGCCGCTGACGCTGATCGAACCCCTTGGTTTCAAGGTCGATGATCGAAGCGTTCGCCGTGCCGGTCTCGATTACTGGCCGCACGTACAACTCTCCATCGCCTCAGATTTTCCGGCATTCCAGTCACAACTTCTGCCGGAGCAGAGGTTGATCGGCTGTAGTCGTCGCGGTGGTGCATCACTCTCCTCATTTGAATTCAAACGGGGTGATGTTCTGCTGTTTGGACGTGAAGACACCGGTCTGCCGGACCCGGTTCGCGAGGCCTGCAACACCATTCTGACGATTCCGATGCCCGGTGCCGCCGATGACGCTGGACAGGGTGGCGTGCGCAGCCTCAATCTTTCTGTGGCCTGTGCACTAGTGACCTACGTGGCTGGTCAGCAGTTGAGGTTGTGGTGATCACACCACTGCTCCAATCCCCCTTGCGCTGTGATGTTCGGCTCGTTACCTTCAGCGCGTCTGTTGGGTTTCATGCGCGCACTGCTTGCCGTAGCAACTGCTGTAACCCCTGTTTTGACGCTGGGAGTATGGAGCTCTCTGCCAGGAATTGCTGATAACGCCACGTTCAATCTCGCTGAATTACCCCCACTCCCAGTTGTTGAGTCTCCAGAGCCAGTTTCTCTCGCCAGCACAACAGACACCACAACCCGGCTTTGGTTCAAAGTTCTCTCGTCGACCCCACTGAACAGATTCGCTGATTTGCTTCGGCTGGACGCACAGAAGCTTGCGACGTTGAACAGCGTTTCTCCGGATCATGTTTTCGAGCCAACCAGTTGGCTTGCTCTTCCTGATTCAGCTCGGGTGGTTGCTGTGACTCTGTCGTCTCTCGATCGAGCCAGTGAACGCAAAACGCTTCCTGTTTCGGCCCCACCTCCAGTCAGCACTATCGCGAAAATTCAGCAGGGTGATTCACTCGCTGCATTTCTCAAGCGCCATGGCGTGACCCAAGCGCAGTTGAAGACCTTTAATCCCGGTGTTCAGCTCAATGCCTTGACGGTCGGTCGAGAACTTCAGATCGCTAACGCATCCTCAGGTCAGTCTGTTCTCGCTGTTCGTCCGCTCCGGAGCGGCGGTGCTGCCTGGCCTCAGCAAGCTCCATTGTCGACAGCTGACCAGCCTGACAGCCTGAAGCCGCCGATTGTTGGTTATCAGTGGCCGACAAAAGGTGTGTTCACCTCCGGTTATGGATGGCGTTGGGGTCGGATGCACAAAGGGATTGACATCGCCAACAACACAGGAACCCCGGTTATCGCTGCACGGGATGGCATTGTCTCCTTCTCCGGCTGGAGCGGTGCCTATGGCTATTTGGTTGAAATCGCCCATAGCGATGGTGAATCCACCCGTTACGCCCATAACAGTCGCCTTCTTGTCAAAAAAGGCCAGGTTGTTCCCCGTGGCGCGCGTATTTCTCTCATGGGAAGTACCGGTCGAAGCACAGGGCCCCACCTTCACTTTGAAATCCGTCGTGCCGGTGGTGCAGCTCTCAATCCTCTAGTCAAGCTGCCTGCTCGAAAGGCTTGAGCAGATAACGCTCCAGTCGGAAATAACAAGCATCTGGCTTGTCCCCAGGTTTGTCCAAAAAATGTCAGAGGGGAGACTTGAACTCCCGACCTCAGGGTTATGAATCCTGTGCTCTAACCAGCTGAGCTACTCTGACGCAGGCCCTTCAGGCCAGTCCCCATCATACATCTCGGGGTTCTGGCTCAGCGCATGTCGATGGCATTGAGTCGATCGCGAAATGACTTGGGCTGATCATCCAGGTTGGCTAGAGCATCCACCTGGACCGTCGGTCCTGGTGCCGTAGCTGGCTCGACGTTTCGCGCTGGCGCCGAACGACGGGGTGAACCGCGATTGACACCCATACTCCTGAGCTGACCTGATCGTTGGTCACGATCCAAGGGCTTTTTGCGCAGATCTCCCTTCAGCTGGTTCAGCAGACGAAAATGTCCGGTAGCGCTGAACTTTCGAAGCAGTGAAGGGTCCCAGCTCGTGAATTGGTCAGTCATCGTCTGAGTTTATGGCGACGGACGGCCATAGCCGTGATAGGTTGAAAAGTGAAACTGGAAGTCGAATCGACTACGTATTAAGTCGGTTGCGGCCTTCAGGTCATTCATTCTCCCTCCAATCATGACCGACAACGGTTGCCTGCGTGTTGGCCAGCAGGCCCCTGATTTCACAGCTACCGCTGTGGTGGACCAGGAGTTCAAGGAAATCACGCTGTCCCAGTACCGGGGCAAGTACGTGGTGCTGTTCTTCTACCCTCTGGATTTCACCTTCGTCTGCCCGACTGAAATCACGGCCTTCAGTGACCGTTATTCCGATTTCTCCAGCAAGAACACCGAAGTACTCGGCGTGTCCGTCGACAGCCAGTTCAGCCACCTGGCTTGGATTCAGACAGCGCGCAATCAGGGTGGCCTGGGCGACATCAACTATCCCCTCGTCGCTGACCTGAAGAAGGAAATCTCCACCGCCTACAACGTCCTTGATGACGCTGAGGGTGTTGCTCTGCGCGGGCTGTTCATCATCGATCCCGATGGTGTGATCATGCACGCCACCATCAACAATCTGCCCGTCGGCCGCAACGTTGATGAAACCCTTCGGGTTCTCCAGGCCTTCCAATACGTCCAGTCCAACCCCGACGAGGTTTGCCCTGCCAACTGGACTCCTGGTGAAAAGACCATGAAGCCTGATCCCAAGGGCTCCAAGGAGTATTTCTCTGCCATCGGCTGATTGCTTAAGCAGGCCCTTTCACCTGTTACCTCGGCCCTACCCCTCAAACGGGTGGGGCTTTTTTCATGAGTTGCTCTAAGGCAAGGGACAAGCTTTGATCCATGGCGATTGAGCGACCATCACTGACAACGATTCGTGCCAGAGAGGGCAAGCCCACCTTGCTGGTGCGCAGATAAACCGGTTCGACGTAGAGAAGACCTTCGCCAAGGGGAAGCACCAAGAGATTGCCCTGGACGAGTTCAAGATCCCCCTGATCCCAGAGGCCAAACACCTTGCTGACTTCCGGATCCTGATGAATCAGAGCCTGCACCTGTTCAGGACCCAGAATGTTCTTGTCTTTCGGGAAATCGATCAGCTCCAATTCACCGTAGTGCTCGCCATCGTTTCGGGCAGCCAGCCAGGCGGTGAGATTAGGCCGTGCCAGTGGTGTTAGAGGCTGAAGCAGGAGAAATTCCGAGTTGTCATTGCCCTGAACCTGAGCCGTAACGTGATAGGGCTCCACGTTGACTTTCTCGCCGCCATAAATCTCACTGGGGACCTGCCAGACATCATCACCGCTGTAAAAGATTCTTGGATCTTCGACGTGATATCGCTTTAGCTGGTTGACCTGAACATTGAAGAAATCCTCAGGCACTCTGAGGTGATCACGAACCAGCTGCGGCATGGACTGCATGGATTCAAACAAGCCTGGAAATGCGTCATCCCAGCCGTTCACAATCGGATCATCCTTCTCTGAGATATAAAGATGAATACTGCCGTTGTAAGCATCAACGATGGCCTTAACCGAGTTTCTTAAGTACCGATCAGAATCGTCGGAAGAGACCGCCGCACTGTAGGCAAGCGTGGAACTGTGGGTATAACCTTCAACGACCCAATACTGATGCTGTTGACGTTGAGCGGATCGTGCTTCCATCGTTCCAGCCGATTCGGGATAAGTCTCCGGGATCGAAATCAGATAAGGATCGCCACGGAAATCAATGAATGGAGCAATTGCTGAAACACGGCTTCTCACTTCACGACGGATCAATATTTTTGAATCAGCGGAGATTGCTTTTGTCGTCAGCAGTCGCGGCTCATGGAGATAAACCGCCGCTGCACAACGCTGAAGCCAGGATCCAATAGGGATCCCACCTGAACCTCGATAGTGGGTCTCAACATTGAGATCTCCCTCGGGATAATCGAATTCCGGAATCTCTGTTGGAGCAACTGCATAGGGAGATGGGAGCATCCCGTAGTAGAGAGCAGCATCGCCAACAGGGATCGCATCTCTAACCTCGGATTGATCGATTCCAAGTGCCTCATTTCCCTTGATTCGTGTTTCTGTACCGAGATCACTGATGAAATATGAGGGCAGACCATCGTTGCTGCGTTCGTTCACAGGGCTAACGGTGAATCCATAGCCGTGGGTAAAGATGAAATGGCGGTTCTGCCACGTTTTTGATCGCCTCGGTAACGCTGACTGATCCAATTCACGTGCAGAAACAATCACCTGTTGAGCCGAATCGCTGTCTTGATTGAGCGGATAACGGTCTACCGCCGCATTCGAGAATCGGTAGTAGACCCGAAGCTGTTGCAGTTGCCGATTGGCTTCCAGCAAGGGGGCGCTATCCCACAGGCGCACATTGCCCAGAGTGCTGGCACCTTGCTTCAAATCCATAGCACTGAGCCTTGTCTTTGGTTCATAGACCTGACGTTCAATGTGGTCCAGCTGGAAACCCCATCGGGTGGCCTTAATTGCGTCTGCCAGATAAGGAGCTTGCAGATTGATCTCCTGCGGTCGGACCAGGAGCCAACGCGTCAGTGGCGTGGCCACCATTTCCAGCGCCACGAGCGAAGCCAACGTGAGAACAAGTCCTTGACGCAGGCGTTGGCGACAAGGCAAGAGCAGTGCCAGTGCAATCAAAACGAGCAGCAGCGTGGCAGCAGCCCGTAGCGGAAGCGTGATGTGAGCCTGAAGCCAGCCGGCACCAGCCACCAGTCCGTGTTGGCTCCAAAGCAATTGGTGCCTTGATAACCAGACCAACCCGGCCATTTGCAAAACCAGAACAGCTGACAGGAATCTGAGCAACTGAAGCTGTCGCGTTGCAAAGGCCGGACTGGCCCAGTCAGAGATGGCTTGCGAGTTAGCGAGACAACGCCAGAGTTCAAAACAGATGGTGAACGCGGTGCTCAGCACCAGCAGCTCCAGCCCCAAATGCAAGCCCACGAAGCGTCCCAGGCCGAAGCTGACATCCGCACCAAGCCTGGGATCTTGCAGGGAACTGTTCGGGATCCAAAGGGCTAATGACCAGATTCCCCACGCTCGCGCGACGACAAAAACTAGTGAACCTGCAACGATCCGTGCCAGCCAGGGGCTCGTTCGACGCCAGGCCATCGCCACGGTGATGAGCACTGCTTTGATGACAATCACAGCAGCCGTGATTCCGTTGTCAGGCAACAGGCTCGGCACCCATTCCCTCAGCTGAAACGGATCACGGATGGTCAGTGCCACCAGATCAAGGGTCAGCATTGTGCTGATCAGAACCACACCGCCACTGAGCAGGAGTGCTGTCCCGTAGGACCAACCGGTCAGGCGCCATCCCTGAGCTGACGTCAGGTTGTGGTGCTTGAACTGTCTTGACCAGGTCCGTGCTGCCATCAGTGGCAGCAGCGCCAACCCCGCAAAGAGAAACTGCAGAAGCCAGCGCTTCAGGAGAACGTCTGTCCAGCCGAACTGCTCAAACCAGAGCCACTCGATCTGCATCCGGGCTGCGACAACAACCAGCGGCAGCAGAAGGAGGAGGCGTCTCATGGCAGTCCGGCGATCTCGCGGAATCGATCACCGTTGATCGTTTCCTCGGCAATCAAAACTTCAACCAGGTGGTCCATCAACTCGCGACGCTGTTCCAGCAGAGTGATGGCCTGCGCCAAAGCATTCTTGGCGAGCTGGCGGATCTGGGCATCAATGGCCTGGCCAGTTGATTCGGCATAGCCAGGCCGTTGGTTGAACCAGTCACGACCGAGGAAGACCTCCGCTCCTGGCCCCTCAAGCGCCATCGGTCCGAGATTGGAAAAGCCGAAGCGTGTCACCATCTCGCGGGCCAGTTGAGCCACCATCTGGAGATCTCCACTAGCCCCCTGGGTGATCTCGAGGGAGCCGAAGACCACTTGCTCCGCTGCACGTCCACCCAGTGCCACAACCAGATCCGCCAGGCAGGACGCGCGGGTGATCAAACCGGAATCGAGCACCTCTTCGTCTGGCATGAAGCGGGTGTATCCACCGGCTCCGCCCCGAGGAAGAATCGTGACCTTATCCACCGCATTGGCGGCCGGCAGAAGGGTCGCCACCAGGGCGTGGCCCACCTCGTGGTATGCGATGAGGCGTTTTTTTGCGGTGTCCTGCAAGGGTCGGTTGCTCAGCCCCATGGTGATGCGTTCCAAGGCACCTTCCAGCTGAAACTGGCCGATGCGGAGCATGTTCTGACGTGCCGTGAGGATGGCTGCCTCATTCAGAAGATTGGCAAGATCAGCACCAGAGAATCCGGGGGTCCGGCTCGCCCAATCCGACAAAGAGACGGAGTCATCGAGGGGTCTTGTTCTGGCGTGCACCGCAAGAATCGCCTCACGACCACGCCGATCAGGTAGGCCCACATCAATGCGTCGGTCGAATCGTCCTGGCCTCAGGAGAGCGGCATCCAGCACATCGGCGCGGTTCGTGGCCGCAAGAAGGATCACCCCGGAGTTCTCCTCGAATCCATCCATCTCCGTCAGGAGTTGGTTGAGGGTCTGCTCACGTTCATCGTTACCGCCGCCGATTCCAGCCCCACGCTGACGACCGACGGCATCGATCTCATCAATGAAGACGATGCAGGGGGATTTTTCCTTGGCCTGGCGGAATAGATCGCGAACTCTGCTCGCGCCGACACCAACGAAAAGTTCCACAAATTCGGACGCTGCCATGGAGAAGAAGGGCACTTCCGCTTCTCCTGCAATCGCCTTGGCTAAAAGAGTTTTTCCGGTCCCAGGGGGGCCGACCAGCAGCACGCCTCGTGGAATCTTGGCGCCAAGGCGAATGAACGCCTCAGGCTGCTTGAGAAAGGTGACAACCTCTTCAAGTTCGAGCCGTGCATCGTTGATTCCGGCGACATCCTCAAAACGAAGCTGCAGATCTTCCTGTGGTTTCAACCGGGGCTGACTGCGCCCAAAACCCAGGGCACGATTCGCCATCTGTGCTGAACGTTTCAGCAAAAAAGACAAACCGACCACCACCAGGAGCACCAGGAACAGGGTTCCCACCAGTTCTCGACCTGCTTGTTCGCGTCGCACATCCACGACCGTCAGGGATGTGCCAGAGCTCTCGGCAGCTCGCAGGATCTGATTGTCGTTCGCGAAGACGGGAACCGTGATTCGTCGCCCGTCGTTGTATTGGACCCTGACCTCCCTCTGGCCCGGCACGAGATCCAACTGCTTGATCTGTTTTGCGTCGATATCCCGCAGCAGGGTGGAATAACTCACAGTGTCCTGTTTCTTCCAGAACCCCTGAATCGAGGAAGGTTGAACCTTCTGAGGGGCAGCGGAATTACTAGAGCTGTTCGAACCTGGTGCCACGTCAACGCTGCGCTTTGTTGAGCCTAGCGATTTGACGCAAGGGGGTTTCAAACGAGACAATCCCTGTTTGGAAATTCACCAGGCGCAATGGCCGTCCCGAAGAAGAAAACATCCAAGGCCAAGCGCAACCAGCGCAGCGCCACTTGGAAGGCCAAGGCTGCCGTCGCCGCAAAGCGTGCAATGTCTATCGGCAAATCCGTGTTGAGTGGCAGGGCTCAGGGTTTTGTCTACCCAGTGAGTGAAGCCGAAGACGGCGAATCCTGAATCGCATTGGGGAGGTGGATTCGCCGCAAGGTTCGATCCAGATCCACCTCCACAACAACATCTGCCAGCGTGTCTTGAAAACTGCTCGATGGCAGCGAGCAGAGGATCATGCGGATGAAGCGATCCAATTCCGAGGCTGAGAGGGATGCTCCCTTTTGAGCCTGCAGGGTTGCTTCCTGTTGTCGTTTCCACAGCAACGGAGCGTTGAAATCCGTCGCTCGCAATTGCCAGAGTTGATCGAAGCCATCCCAAATGGCTTCGTACTTGGCGAGCACCGGCTGCAGCTTCTGGCGCCACTCCAGCTCCTGTGGACTCAAGGGCGCGTCGAGATGAGGCTCATCTGAGGAGAGGCCACCGGTTGCTCTGCAGCCGACAAACCAACCCTCAAGAATCAAAAAGTCGGCGTCACAGCGTCGCCAACCGTTGCGATCTCCACGGCCATTTCTCTTCGCTTTGTCAAAGCAAGGCATCAACACGTCTTGGCCCTGTCGCCATTGCAGAAGGCAATCCTGCAGAAGGTTCAGGTCATGGCTGCCCGGAAGTGCGCGGGGCACACCCCAGGGGTTACCGCGCATTGCTGCGTCAAGCTGATCGGCTTCGAAATAAAAATCATCCAGTGAAACCACTTGAATCGATAGGTCCAAGACCTTTGCGGCGGCTTCAATCCATTGCCCAAGGGTGGTCTTACCGCATCCTGGGAGAGCACTGAGCCCCACCAGACGGCGTTGCCCGCGCCATTGGTTCGCCAGACTCAGAAGGGGTAATCCAATCGACCACAACCAATCCGGTGCTGCTTCGGGATGCCAATGGTCGAGAGCAACTTGATGGCGCTCCGTTTTGCGCTGTTCTGCGAACCAGGTCACTGCATCACCCAGATCAAGGTGCTGGAGCAACCGTTGCTGGTCGTCGCTCGGAATCAAACGTTGGCCCTCAGGATCCAACTTTGAAGGCCTCCAAAACAACGGCATAAACAAAACCGAGCCGCAGGTTGTCGAGCCAGGGGAGTCGACGGCGCCAGAGCACCAGCAGTTCACAGGCAATTAGGGCATAGAGGGCTGTGAATGTTCTGACCCCTACGGCATTCGCCAGATGCACTGTGAGATTGCTGCCGATAAAAAAGCCAAGCAGAAGAATCAACAACGACGCACTACGTCGCCACCAGGGACCAGACCAATTGCGTCGAAGGACTGCTCCCCAACTCTTCTGCAGGCCCGCCAGGCGTGTGCGCTGGATTGAGCTCATCGATCAGGCACCGACAGCAGAGTCTCCAAATACTTCAGCGTCACTGTTCCGTCCTGGCAAGTGGGACCCGAACGTACGGTCGCCGGCTCCCCAGGTTCCCCAAGGTGATCCAGCACGGCAGCTGCATTTTTACTGGCATCACGCAGGGCAGACGTATCCCAGGGGGAGGGGGTGAGCAGACAACACAGACCAGCTGCAGTTGCAGCAGAAAGACCCGCCGCTGAATCCTCGACAGCGAGACTTGCCGCTCCATCGGCGCCACTGCGGTTGAGGGCCAGCAGGTAGCCGTCCGGTGCAGGTTTGCCTGCTGAAACGTCGTCGGATGTCACGACGCCATCGAAGTGAGGGATGTCGTTCTGAATCTGCTCGAGAAGGGCCATCACGGAGGCGGATCCGCTTGAAGTCACAATCCACTGCTGCACCCCGGCGCGGTTCAGCTCCTTCAGCAGTCTCCTGACACCCGGGCGCAACTTCACATGGCCCTGACGGACGCGCTCCAGGTAATGCAGCCTTTTGCGATCACGCACTTGTTCCAATTGATCCTGGCTGAGCATCACCCCACGGTCTTCAGCGTGGACCTTCAGCCTGCGGAGCCCTCCAGGAATTGCCAAAAGCGTGTTGTAAAGCTCTTCATCCCAATGAAACGGAAGATCTAGCTCCTCGAAAGTCTTGTTAAAGGCTGGGCGATGACCATCCATTTCCGTGTCGGCCAAGGTTCCATCCACATCCCAAAAAACCGCTGAAAGCCTGTTCACCTTGATGACCAGCAACGGCACAATGCTGGGACATCACCGCCTGTTGCGTTCCCTTGCCGGCTGTCCCCCTCCACTGGTCCTGGTCCCTTCCGGCTGTAGTGGAACCATCGCCATTGCTGGGGCTTGATTTACCGCTGGCGTTGCGGTGTGTTCTGCGACGCAGGGGCTTCACGTCACGATCCGAGGCGGAAACGTTCCTCTCACCGAGTGATCTGCCGCCCACCAGCGATCACTTCCCTGATCTGGACCAAGCCTGTGCGCGCTTGGTTAAGGCTTGCCGTGCCAGAGAACGCGTAGCCATCTGTGGCGATTACGACGCCGATGGAATGACCAGCACAGCTCTCCTTTTGAGAGCTTTGGGCCCCCTTGGCGCCGATCCAGAGCCAGCGATTCCGTCACGGATGGATGAGGGATACGGCCTCAACCCAGCCATGGTTCAGCGGCTCTATGACGACGGAGTGCGACTTTTGGTCACCGTCGATAACGGTGTTGCCGCACGGGAAGCACTCGATCTCGCCGCCAGCTTGAACATGCAGGTGATCGTGACTGATCACCACACCATCCCGGCGAAACGGCCGCCCATGGCTGCCCTGATTCACCCAGCGACTACACCGGACGGCTCTCCTTATCGGGGTCTGGCTGGGGTTGGACTGGCTTATGTGCTTGCCCATGCCGTGGCCGAAGCCCTGAACAAACCTGAGGCCATCCGCGTGGCTCGGGATCTGTTCTGCATTGGAACTGTGGCCGATATGGCCCCCTTGGTAGGCGCCAACCGAAGCTGGTTGCTGGAGGGACTGAATCATCTGCATCGTTCCGAGTGCAGGGGATTGCAAGCGCTGCAGCGTCTAGCTGGTCTCGGGGAACGTCCGCTGACGGCCGAAGACATCGGATTTCAACTTGCACCACGCATCAATGCCGTTGGTCGCTTAGGAGAACCGAAGCTCGTTGTGGATCTACTCACAGCGGAAGACTCTGATTCGGCCATGGCGCTGGCGCGACGTTGTGATGATTTCAACCGCCAGCGGCGCGATCTGTGCGATGCGATTGAAGCGGAGGCCGTGGCCCTCGTGGAAGCGGAGACAAGTGATGCTCTCCCGTCATTTCTTCTATTGGCTCAAAGCCACTGGCATCACGGGGTGATTGGCATTGTTGCTGCGCGTCTGATGGAGCGATATCACCGACCCACCGCTCTCCTTGCCGGCGATGGTGATGGCTGTCTACGGGCTTCGGTGCGTGGGCCCGTCGGATTTGCTGTGGATGAGGCCCTCTCCAGTTGCAGTGATCTGTTGTCCCGTTTTGGAGGTCATCCCGCCGCCGGAGGTTTCACCGTGAAAGCGGAGCATGTGCATGCCCTGCATGAACGCCTCTGCGAACAAGCGGATGGTTGGCTGATGACCCAGGCCCTCGGCCGACCCGTTCAACCCGATGCTCTGCTGCATTTAAACGACGTGAACTGGGAGCTCTGGCGGCATTTGCAATCCTTGGCTCCGTTTGGGATCGGTCATCCGAAACCGTTGTTCTGGTCACGGGGCGTCAACGTTGAGGAGCGCCGTGACCTCAAAGGAGGACACCTAGCCCTGAGGCTTCGCCAGGGAGACAGCGAGCGCCGAGCCATTGCCTGGCGATGGGATCCATCGGCGGTCGTACCCGAATCCTGTGACGTGGCTTACAGCATTTCGATCAACCGTTGGCAGGGCGAACAGCGTCTTCAACTGGAGCTCAAAGCAATTCGCGCCCATACGGAGCTAGTGCTGATCGACCGGGGGACACGTCAGTACACAGCTTGCTGGACCGAAATGTCAGGTCTCACGCTCACCAATGGTGATGGGAAAACCTTGCAGGCAAAGATTGAACAAGAAAAATCCCTCACCAGTGACGACGACCTGGCGAGGGATACACGTGTCGTTCAGTTGATGGAAGAAGCCTGTCTTGGATTGGGGCTTCGTCCCTAAGCCGAGGCGATCAGAGCGCGCCGCGGCGGTAGAAGAGGATGAAGATGACAGCGGGGCCGGCAATGGTGATCAACGCCAGGGCGGCAAAGTTGGCGATCAGGTGAATGTCAAAGCCCATGACGATGCAGCGCTGTCCGAAATCTTTTCACCTCCCAGGCTACGGGGCTCTGTCCCGAGATCGACGAATTCGTTCCGCTCTCTGTGATGGCTTGTCACAGCCTCAGCGATGACCAGAGAGAAGCTTCAGTGGACCTGCATCAAGCACTGCGGTGCCTGTTGTCGACTCGCTCCGGAGGAACGTGCTGATGCTCTAGCGGCTTTGAGCGAAGATCAACAGCGCACCTATCTAGCCATGGTGGGGGCAGATGGCTGGTGCATCAATTACGACACGGGCAGGCAGCGCTGCAGGATCTACGACGAGCGTCCTGATTTCTGCCGCGTCAGCGAGCTGGGGCGGTTGTTTCACGTTCCAGATGATGCACTCGACGACTTCGCCATTGCCTGTTGCAACCAGCAGATCCGCAGCACCTATGGCGGCCGCAGTGGCGTGATGCGTAGGTTCAAGCGCGCGCAGACAGCGGGAGGTCCTGTTGACCAGTGAGCAAACAAGCAGCGAGTCGCGGAGCTTCGCTGCCGTGCTGTTCAGCACCTTCACAACCGTTTTTGTGGCTGAACTGGGTGACAAGACGCAGCTGGCGACGCTGCTGCTCTCCGCCCAGTCCGGCTCACCGGTGTTGGTGTTCATCGGTGCCGCGCTGGCTTTGATTGCGTCCAGCCTTGTGGGAGTCCTCGTGGGTCAATGGTTGGCCAAAACGCTTCCTCCTGAGCGACTGGAGCTGATGGCTGGACTGCTGATGGTGGCCCTTGGCATCTGGCTGGGCCTGCAAGCCGCCCGATCTTTATGGCTAAGTGCTGCGAGTTGACGATGGATTTTCCCCTTCTGATTTCCACCTTCTTGACCGTGTTCTTGGCCGAACTCGGTGACAAGACCCAACTCGCCACCGTCGCCATCAGCGGCACTTCAAATCGCCCTCTGGCGGTGTTTCTTGGATCATCATCAGCGCTTGTTCTCGCGAGCTTGCTTGGAGCATTTGCAGGAGGATCCGTCGCCACAGTGATTCCCAGCGACCTTCTCCAGTTGGTTGCTTCCATCGGTTTTCTCGTGATTGGTGGTCGCTTGCTGCTGCCTCTGTTCAGCGATGCTGAAAACTCCACAGACGGGGATCAGACTTCAGAGCCTTAAACTGAAGTTCGAAGGGTTGACTCAGCACGGCCAGCTGTTCGGCGTCGGCCACCCCTTCCTTCTCTCCCGGCCCTGATGGTCGGTTCCTGCGTACGCCACGATGAAATTCACGGTTGCCGATCTGCTGGATCAGCTCTCTACAGAGCATCCTTCTGAACAAGACCAGCTGGCCAAGATCCTGAAGCTCAATAAGACGGATCAAGCGTCGCTGGAGCTTGCAATCGCCTCACTGGTGAAGCTCGGTGTCGTTGAACGATCGAGCGAGGGTGGACTCAAGCGCCCACTTGAAAATGATCTGATTGATGCCCGACTGAGGTGCAGTAGCAAAGGGTTCTGCTTCGCCATTCGTGATGACGGCGGTGAGGACATCTACATCCGGGATCATCAGCTCAACCATGCTTGGAATGGTGATCGCGTGTTGGTGCGTGTAACGCGCGAGGGCGGACGACGACGCTCTCCTGAAGGCGGCGTTCAGTGCATCCTTGAGCGTTCAACCCGCTCTCTGCTGGCCCAGGTGGAGCAACAGGGCCAGCAGCTACTGGCATCACCCCTTGATGACAGGGTGCTGGCTGGTATCGAACTGCCACCAGAGGATTCCGAACATCTACCTGGAGAAGAGGTCTCAAGCGTTGTCGAGGTGCACATTGACCGCTATCCCGTGGCCCAGAACGCTGCTGCCGGTCGTGTGGTGCGCTCCCTCCCGCTCAACGGCGGCCCTGCAGCGGATCGTGACCTCTTATTGACCAAGGCTGGGCTTCAAGATCGTCCGGCGGCACCCCGTAGTTCTGGCAAAACTCCTGCGGCGAAGGGCCGTGTCGATCTGACAGGACAACCCTGCCTCCTTCTCAAAGGCTGGAATCAGGAGGATGCACCGGGCTTGCCGGCAGTTCATGTTGAAGCCAAGGATGGCGGATGCCGTCTATGGATCCACGTTCCCAGCGTGGGCGAGCGAATCGGATTAGGCAGCAGCCTCGATGTTTGTCTGCGAGATCGCGGAGAAGCGCTTTGCCTCGGTGAGGTCTGGCACCCCCTGCTAACACCCGCGCTTCACAAAGCGACGAGCTTCGCCACCGGCACAGATGTCGAGGCCATCAGCGTGCGACTGGACATCGGAGCCAATGGTGAACTCTGCGACTGGGAGTTCATGCTCAGCACGGTTCGCCCCACAGCCGAAGTGAGCGCTGATCAATTGATCGCTCTGGCGGAACGCAAACCAAAGGCTCGAAGCATTCCGGCGGCACTTAAGCCCATCAAAGATCATTTGGCTCAACTGGAGACCTTGCGGTTCTGCAGCACTCTCCTGCTGGACTACGAGCGCAGCCTCGGGGCAGTGCAACTGGACCTACGCCCACCCCAGCTTGAGGCGCTTGGTGATCTACGCAGTGCGGATCCATCCGGTCTTCGTCATCGCTGGGTTGACGCCTTCAACCCGGAGGATCCCCATGCGTTCCTCCAACCTCTGCTGAGGTGTGCCGATCGTGCCTGGACTGCACACCGGATTGATCTCCAATTGCCCGGGATCAGCATTCAGGCTGAGGAACCCGATGGCAACGTCTTGACCGATGTTGCCAAGACGGCCATCGCCTTGGACCTCCCCCTTGAACTTGATGACGAGGGTTGTCCGTCAGCGTCTGAGCTGATCCAGGTGTTCAAAGACAGCAGCCAACGACGGGTGCTTGAACAACAGCTCAGTCACGCGCTCCCTCCACTCAATTTTGCGGCGTCCACGGAGACGTCCCATGCAGAACAGGAGCCTTCCCCAGCAGAGGAAGGTGATCCAGCCAGCCATGACGCGTCACTCACCCCTTGGACCTGTGCCACACAGCATTACGGACACCTTGTCAATCAACAGATGCTCGTTGCACTGTTGACGGACGCCAAAGATCGTCCAACCGTGCGTCACAAGACGCGTTTGAAGCTTGGTTGCAAGGGAGCAGGCGCTGATCTGACTTGGCCCTTATTCACTGCATCTCAGGACGAGAAATTGAATGGGTTGGTCAACGACCGCACGGTGCAGCGGCTCAATTCGTGTCGCCGGCAGGTGCTGGAGCTGGAAAAAGATCTGCTGTCGATGATCCAGGCCCGATCAGCACAACCGCTGATCGGCCAGCAGGTGGAAGGCCGTATCAGTGGTGTTCAGAGCTATGGCTTCTTCGTTGAAGTGGGCGAGAGTCGGGTTGAGGGCCTGGTTCATGTGAGCTCCCTCAACGATGACTGGTACGAATACAGATCACGACAGAATCGATTGGTCGGTCGCAAGAACCGTCAGACCTATCAACTCGGCGATCAGGTTCAGGTGCGTGTGATCAATGTCGATGTTCTACGCAACCAGATCGATCTCGAGGTCATCAGTCAGGGCGATGAAGTCTCCACCGAGCTTGAACCGTCTGAGCCGCTGCCTGTTTCCCTCAGCGAGCGCTGAGTGATGCATCCCTACGTTCTGGCCGTCACCGGTGCGTCGGCACAACCCCTTGCCGAGCGTGCCCTGCAGTTGCTTCTGCTGCGAGGGCGCTCTGTCCATCTCGTTCTCAGCCACGGCGCCCATGAGGTCTTCCGTGCCGAACAGGGGCTGTCCATTCCCGTGGATCCCCTGAAGCAAAACGAGTTCTGGAGAGACAGGCTTGGCGTGGAGAGCGGAGATTTGAGATGCCATCGCTGGAATGATCAAGCCGCCTGCATCGCGAGTGGCAGCTACCGGACACGGGCGATGGTGATCGTTCCTTGCAGCATGGGAACCGTTGGACGCATTCACGCCGGAATTGCCGCTGATCTGATCGAACGCTGTGCGGATGTTCACCTCAAGGAGCGCCGTCCGCTGGTGATCGCTCCACGGGAGATGCCCTTCAACCTGATTCACCTCCGCAACCTCACTGGTCTGGCGGAAGCAGGAGCAACCATTGCCGCTCCCATTCCGGCTTGGTACACCCGGCCAGAGTCGTTGAACGAGATGGTGGATTTTCTTGTGGTGCGCCTATTCGATGGGCTGGAAGATGATCTTGCTCCGTTGAATCGCTGGAGCGGTCCACTGGAATGAGCACGCTTCAGCGGCTACTGCTGATCCCCTGCCTGGCTCCTCTACTGGCGTTGCTCGCCTTTTCTGCGACCAATGTCGGAGACAAGACTCGGCTTCGCTTGCTGGTTTGGACGACCCCAGCCATGCCCCTGGGTGCGTGGACCGCGCTCGCCGCCGGTGGCGGCGCTGCAGGTGCAGCACTCACAGCGTTCCTGTTGTTGCCAGCGCAACGTCCTCTCAGTCGCAAGCGCCATTCCCCTGTTCATCCCGACGTCCAAGAGACGGAATCAGCCGTCAACGATTCGCCCCGCCGATCCACTACGACCCCAGGCCCTGAAAGGGATGTGCGCGAACCGGCCCCCACGGTTTCTGTGGCTTATCGCGTGATTCAGCGCCCTTCGTCTGAGCCCCGGCATCCACAAACCTCAGCCGTACCGTCTCCCTCACAGCAGTTCAGCGACTGGGGGGATGATCCTGAAGCGAACTGGTAAGCAACGCACCAGGCTGCTTAAAGTTGCCGCAGTAACCCTGGATCGGTGAGCGAAACCCCTGTCGAGAAGGAGCCTTCAGGTCAAGAGACCCCTGCCAAGCCTGCGGCGAAAGCAAAGCCTCCGAAACCGGAGGACAAACCCTTCCCAGAGTTCATCGACTCGCTGTTTGTGCCGGCCGTCGCCAAACAACTGGCTGATCACAACATCACACCAGAACGGCTGGAGCGCGTGGATGGTCAGCGTCCCGTGGTTGGAGGGGATTGCCCAATGGTCATCGGCGAACTCCCTGGTGGACGCCGCTTCTGGCTCTGCTTCTCCAAGGCAGATATCAACAGCACAAAGGTGATTGCCTTGGCTGACCCCGGCAGTGATCCCACCCTGTTGGAAAGCTTCCTGATCGACGAAAAGCGGATGTCTCTGCCCCTTTTGGTCTCCCGCCTATTGCAACGCCTCAACGGCCAAAAGTGGTTGGGAGGTAACTAACCGGTCGTTTTGAGCTCGGGGGTCGTCCTGACACGCCTACATTGGCAGGATCGTGAAACGCAACTGATGGTCCCTCCCACCACCGTGGCCGAAGGCAGCGCTGTAGCCATCAAGGATCCTGTCAAGGACACAATCCTCACCCCACGCTTCTACACCACCGATTTTGAGGCGATGGCGGCGATGGATCTTCAGCCGAACGAGGCTGAACTAGAAGCCATCTGCGAAGAATTCAGGAAGGATTACAACCGTCATCACTTTGTTCGCAACGAGGAATTTGAGGGAGCCGCAGACAAGCTCGACCCGGAGACCCGCAAGGTCTTCATCGAATTCCTGGAGCAAAGCTGCACCTCTGAATTTTCAGGATTCCTTCTTTATAAGGAACTGAGTCGTCGGATTAAGGCCAAAAATCCTCTTCTTGCTGAGTGTTTTGCTCACATGGCTCGTGATGAAGCCCGTCATGCAGGCTTCCTCAACAAGTCAATGAGCGACTTTGGTATGCAACTTGATCTTGGTTTTCTCACCGCCAATAAGGATTACACCTTTTTCAAGCCAAAGTTCATTTTTTACGCGACATATCTCTCTGAAAAAATCGGCTACTGGCGCTATATAGCCATTTTCAGGCATCTCGAAAAGAATCCCGAAAGCAAGATTTTCCCGATCTTTAACTTCTTCGAGAACTGGTGTCAGGACGAAAACCGCCACGGCGATTTCTTCGATGCTCTGATGAAGGCACAACCCGATACGGTTCGCGGTCCGATCGCCAAACTTTGGTGTCGCTTCTTCCTTCTGGCGGTATTCGCAACCATGTACGTGCGTGACGTTGCCCGCAAGGAGTTCTACGAGGCCCTTGGCCTTGATGCGCGCACCTACGACAAAATGGTGATCGAGAAAACCAACGAGACATCTGCTCGCGTCTTCCCCGTCGTCCTCGACGTCAAGAACGAAAAGTTCTGGACTCGCCTTGAGCGCCTTGTTGCTAACAACAATGCCTTGGAGCAGGCCGACGCCAGCGATTCCATTGCTCCCGTCAAGTTGCTGCGGAAGCTGCCGTTCTGGATCGGTAACGGTGCCGAGATGGCAAAGCTATTTCTGATGCCAGCGATCGACAGCGAGCGTTTTCAACCAGCCGTGCGCTGAGGGTTATTCCCCAGCCAAATTCAGGAGTTTCCTTGACCAACGCCTTTTCCAATCAGTGGCGCGGACTTATGGAGTCCCTCTTGCATCGCGGCAGTGCTGCAGGCGCCGATCTGGTGGAAGTATTCCTCGAGCGAACAGATCACATCGGTTTGCTAGCTGAACAGGATCGGATCACCAGTGTCAATCCATCCTTTGCTCGTGGGGCAGGACTGCGGGTGTTCCGTGAAGGACGCGATGGCTTTGTCAGCACCAATGACCTCAGTGAAGCGGGACTGAAGCGTGCTCTTGACCAAGCCCTGGCCATGCTGGGACTTGAGCCCCAAGACCTCAGCACTTCCGCAGGTTTTGAAGGATTGAAGGCCCTGACGGATCACGGCTTGGCGAAGGCGGATTGGCTTGATCGCTGCCCTTCCCTGGATCAAGCCAGCCAATGCCTGCTGCAGGGAACTGCTCATCTCGAGCGCTTGGGCCAGCACCTACAGGTTCGCCGCGGCAGTTACGCCCGCGATTGGCAGGAAGTGCTGGTCGCTGCATCAGACGGAACCTTCGCGAGAGACATTCGATTGCATCAGTCGTCGGGCTTATCAGTCCTGGCTGCCGACGGAGATCACCGATCCAGCATTGGCCGCCGCTACGGCAGTTCCGATCGCCCAGACGACCTACGTGACTGGGATTCCGAAGCCAGTGCAGCAGAGGTCTGCAACAGCGCCGGCACGATGTTGCGTGCCGATTACGTGGATGCTGGACAAATGCCAGCTGTGCTGGCCAATCGCTTCGGCGGTGTGATCTTCCACGAGGCCTGTGGACACCTTCTCGAAACAACTCAGATCGAACGCGGCACAACCCCCTTCGCTGACCGTGTAGGTGAACTCATTGCTCACCCGGCCGTCACCGCAATCGACGAAGGCTTGAGTGGTGGATCCTTCGGTTCTTTGTCCATGGACGATGAGGGCATGGAACCTGAACGCACTGTCTTGATCAAAGACGGTGTGCTGCAGCGCTTCATCAGCGACCGTGCTGGTGAACTGCGCACCGGCCACAAACGCACGGGAAGCGGTCGACGTCAGAGCCATGCGTTTGCAGCTGCCAGCCGGATGCGAAACACCTTTATCGATGCTGGATCCCATTCGCCTGAACAACTGATTGAATCCGTGGATAGGGGTCTTTATTGCAAGGCCATGGGAGGCGGGAGCGTTGGTCCGACTGGCCAGTTCAACTTCTCCGTTGAAGAGGGGTATCTGATTGAGAACGGCAAACTCACCAAACCCGTCAAAGGAGCAACGCTGATCGGTGATGCCAAAGAGGTCATGCCACGGATTTCGATGTGTGCCAATGACCTTGAACTGGCTGCAGGGTTCTGTGGTTCCGTAAGCGGCAGTGTGTTTGTCACCGTGGACAACCCCACATCAAGGTTGACTCGATCACAGTTGGGGGCCGCTGAGGATGACCAGCAACAACAGCCTCAACGCCACACATCTACGAGATCGACTCCAGACTCTCGCCTCGCGAGAAGGGATTCGCTGTTGGGACCTCGGTGCTGCATGCAGCGACGATTGCTCTGTTCAGGTTGACCGGGGTGAAGCTAAGCAACTCAAGGCATCACAGCGGAGTTCCATCACAGTTCGCGTCTGGAACAGCGATGGCCTGGTCGGCATCACCAGCACCACCGACCTCTCTGATGGAGGGCTAGAGCAAGCTCTGGTCGGGGCCCATGCGGCCAGTCGTTTTGGCAACCCCGACGAAATTCCTCAGTTTTCACCTCTGGCCACGGCAGCACTGCCAGAACTGGATCGACCACTGCAACCCCGCCAGGGAATCCTCCCCCTGTTGGACACGCTTCGGGACGCAGAAGCAGACCTCTTGAGCCGCCACCGGGCCATTGAAACTGTGCCTTACAACGGCCTGGCGGAATCTCTATCCCAGAGCCTCTATTTGAACAGTGATGGGGCTCTGCGCCAGATGGAGCGCACCCAAGCCAGCCTCTATCTTTATGCCCGAGCCGAAGAGGCCGGCCGCAAGCCGCGAAGTGGAGGAGCCGTTCGTCTTGGGCTCGGCAGCAGCGAACTTGATGTTCAAGGCTGCATCAGCGAAGCGGTTGAGCGAACAATCAGTCATCTCGACTATCGGCCTATCGACACCGGCACTTACCGGGTCTGCTTTACACCGGAGGCTTTTCTTTCCCTGCTTGGTGCCTTTAGCAGCATGTTCAATGCTCGTTCGGTGCTCGACGGTGTGAGCCTGAGCCAGCGTGATTCGATCGGTTCCAACGTGGCAGTTCCCTTCTTGAATCTGCACGATGACGGACTTCATCCTGGCCATATCAGTGCCGCAGCCTTCGATGGCGAAGGTACGCCAACCCGTCGTCTTTCCTTGATTGAAGGAGGAACACTGAAGAACTTCCTCCACTCTGAAGCCACAGCACGAGCATTCGGCGTTGAGCCCACCGGCCACGCGGGGCTGGGAGCCAAGGTTTCGGTAGGTCCGGACTGGTTCGTGGTCGGCTCCGATCCAGAGGTGACGAGCGGCAGCAGCCTGAATCACCGCACAGAATCCGGGCCATTCGTTTTGATCGAAGATCTTTCTGCACTGCATGCCGGTGTAAAGGCCACCCAGGGATCCTTCTCTCTGCCGTTTGATGGTTGGTTGGTCAAGAACGGCGAAAGGGTTTCGGTTGAAGCTGCAACGGTTGCTGGTGACATCCGCACTGTTCTCAACGGTATTGCCCACCTTGAATCTGAAGCCGAAGTGACCCACCGCGGCGTGAGCCCTCACGTTTGGGTGGATGGTTTGTCCATCACCGGCGAAGCCTGACGTTGAGGATTCTGTTCTGGGGAACACCGGCCTATGCGGTGCCCACCCTTGATGCCTTGCATAAGGCTGGGCACACGATTGTGGGAGTCGTGACACAGCCGGATCGGCGGCGTGGTCGAGGGAAGCAACTGGTTCCTTCACCGGTGAAAGCGAGGGCTGAACAGCTGTCACTTCCGGTGTTTACACCGGTACGGATCCGACGGGATGAAGATTGCAAGGAGGAACTTGCTGCTCTCGGAGCCGATGCCTCAGTGGTGGTCGCCTTCGGACAAATTCTCCCCAAGGATGTTTTGGAGCAACCTCCCCTGGGTTGCTGGAACGGTCACGGATCACTTCTGCCCCGCTGGCGGGGTGCTGGTCCAATTCAATGGGCCCTGCTTGAGGGTGACGAGGAAACAGGTGTGGGGATCATGGCCATGAAAGAAGGGCTCGACACCGGACCTGTACTGCTCGAGCAGAGGATTCCGATCCAGCTGCTGGATACCTCCATCGACCTGGCTGAACGGCTGAGTTCCCTCACTGCAGAGTTGATGGTGCAGGCCATGCCATTGATTGAAGCGGCAGGTCCAGGACGAGAGCAAGAGAGATTGGCAAGGCTGAAGGTGCGTGCTCAGGCAGAGGAGTCGAGCTATGCACGCATGCTGGAGAAGCAGGATTTCAGGTTGGATTGGTCAGCCCCTGCTCTAAGCATTCACCGCAAAGTGATGGGGCTTTATCCCGGAGCCTTCACCCATTGGCAAGGCAAACGGCTGAAGGTGTTGCGCTGTGAACCGTTGATCGAACGGTTGAAGGATCAACTCAGCACAAACAGCCGCCAACTTGTAGGCCAATGGCCCACCGGTGGACATGCACCAGGGACAATCCTGGCGGTGCTTGAGGATCAGGGCCTGGTGGTCAGCAGTTCCGGCTGTCCTCTTTTGATTCGCGAAGCTCAGCTGGAAGGTAAGGCACGCAGCACCGCTCCAGTTCTGTTACAGCAACTCAAGGCCACCAGAGGAGATCGCTTCGACGTGGATTGATTCAGGATTCCGTGTACAACGAACGCGCTTGAGTCCAGACCTGGTCGAGATCCTGTTCGGAAAGTTGAAGGGCTTCGGGGAACATGCTGGAGAGCCATTGCTGCCGTTTCAAAAGGCTGTCGGCCTCAAAGAATGTTTGCTGAGACGCGAGAACTCTAAATTTGAGAAATTCAAGCAACCGTGCACGAAGCCGAATCGTGTTCACGAGTTTGATACGTCTGCGTTCATCTTGAAGATGAATTGTGCAGCCTTCGTTCACGCCAGTCAATCGAGGTGCGATCAGCTCCAATGTTGTTGGAGGTTGCCAGTGGCGTTGTTTTGTTTCGGGATGGGGATAATAAATCCATCCCCCGACAACCTCAGCTTCTCGTGCCTTGATTTGCACACTCCAGAACGAGAACGTTTCAGGAGGATGGATCTCTGTCCACCGAACTTTCTCGAACAGGTGATCTGGATTCGAAAGTGAAACTTCTAGGGGTGAAAAGTCAACATTCAACGTGCCAAAATAACAGTTAGTTAGGTCGAGACCCAATGCCATGAATACAGGAGTTTGCATTCGAATCGTTCCATCCGGATAAGGAGATTCGTTGCTTGTTCCGGAAGCGACACCATGGCCAGCGCAGAGACGCCCAGTGAGCCATTCAGCGTTCATTGGTCAACGAAGTTCATGATGACTGCAGCTTTCACAGGGTCCCTCGGGCCACACAGCACAGCGCAACAAAGGGCTGCGGGCATTGAAACGACAGTTTGGGTCGCCGATGACCCAGCCGTGTCGCCAGGGCGTTGCATCAGCAGGCCGAGACTGAGGTTTGACCATTAAGGCTACTGACGCCATGACATAGCGCCCGTTGCGTAGGGCGTAGCGGTGGCGACGTTGCATCACTAGGAATGATTCATCCTTGACGACGAGCCATCGTCCAGGGTGTGGTGGGTCTGCAAGATCAACGCGGTTGATTAAATAATCACCACTGACGTGGCGAAGCTCAACAAGCATGGCTTTCGTCTTGATCGAGATCACTGGTTCGAATTGACATTCCCCAAGCAAACAAAACCAATACAACCAGAAGCGTTAACCAGTCGGGTTGATTCAAGTCTGGAACGATGACGTGAACGATCAACCTAAAGGCAACGAAAGCAACGGCAAGGAAACCAGCTGTTTCAAGGCGTGGGTACAGGTCAAGCCAGCGAATGAATAGGGCGGACGTGAAGCGCAAAGCCACGATCCCGATAAAGGCTCCTGCACTGATCAGCAGGATTTGATCACTGATTGCCACCGCTGCGGCGACACTGTCGATGGAGAAGGCAAGATCAGTGAAGGCCAGAAGCAGAACGGTCTTGAGAAAGGGACGTTCACTGCGATCAGATCCATCGGCATCCAAAGCAGAGGCCAAATCGTCCGACCGGCTTTTGAAGTGATCCACCACAAGCCAAACGAGATAGGCAGCGGCGAAGAGCTGAACCCAAGTATTTTGCAAAACCCATTGGGCGACAACGATCAGGGCGATTCGCAACACCAGAGCCATGCCAATACCAAGGTTGAGCGCCAGTCGCTCTTGCTCTGGCTGACGACTACTACGGGCAATGGCAGCAAGAGCGACGGCATTGTCAGCCGAAAGGATCAGCTCCAGGAGCACCAGCACGGGGAGTAGAGCAAAAATCTCTCCCCATTGGTCGGCACCTTCAAAGAAATCCGAAAGCGAGGGGAGCGAAGTGATGTCCATGGCGGCAGCCTAGAAAGTGCAAGCGCTGTTCCATTGCGATGCAGATCCGGGCCGAGCTGTGTCACGTCGATACCCTGCGATGCATCGTGAGGGTTGAGGCATCGACTGACGGGGCTGTTTTAGGCAGCGCACTTGGCGAAGCAGCCACTGCAGAAGAAGCTGAGGAAAGGGCGTTACAACGTCTCAACACCAGGCTTCAGATCAGTCCTCCACAACGGCTGGAACAGGTTGCTGTCAGTCCCCAAGACAACGAAAGCTCAAAGGCAGCAGAGCATGTCGCGGTAGAGCGGCCTCGAAAGATTGAGGCGCCCGAGCCTGTTGCTCCTGCCCCCTCTGCCACTCCACAGATTTCCAACACCCAAGATCCACCTTCGGAAACACCGACGGATCCTGACGATTGGAGCGACGAGCTCACCGCCATCGACCTCGAAATCAGACGCATCGGTTGGACGCGAGAGCAAGAGCAGGCGTACCTCACGCGAGCATTTGGCCTTGGCAGCCGCCACAAACTCACGCGCTACGCCGATTTGGTGGCCTATTTGCGACAGCTCAAGTTGATTCAAGCTAACGATGATGCCTCCACCGCCCCGGCGCCAATCCGCCGTGGAGACTTGCTGAACCAGGGAGATTCGATGTTGAAGCAGCTTGGCTGGAACTCAGATCAGGCCCGTGCATTTCTTCAACAACATCTCGGCTCGACAAGTCGACAACAGCTCAGTGATGAACAGCTGCTTCAATTCAACATGCTCTTGGAGGAGCAGACACTCAAGTCATCGTAATTACCGAGTTGTCAGCCTTCTACTGCAAGCTATGACTGACTTTTGAGGGTCTTCTGCTCCACCGGTGTTGGGCATGGGTAGAACGTTGCTATGGACTCCACGCTGTTGATGTGGATCACCCGGCTTAGCCCTAACTGCTTGGAACGCTGTGGGTTAAAAGATCGGCGCGGATCTCCATCATTCCTGCTTTGACAGACAGGAAACGGATACTAATTTTTACTCTGGACAATGAAACCTGACAACGAAATTATCGACCGACGCCACGAAGCTATTAGTTCGTACGCACTGGCAGCAGCGAAGCGGTCTAGGCAACCGATGAACTCAAAAGAAGTAACCGCCCAATCCACACGGGAAATTAGACGGTTCAACACTTCTCGTCGGGCCTCGCTCTACCCGGCTTTCAGGACAACGTGCTCCTGACCATCAAATAATGACTGGCAAGAGTCATTTTTAGAGAACATTGACGAGCAGTATGCGTAATCCGCATGAACAGGTTGGCTAATGAATGAAATCAAAGTTCAAACAACGTTTTAATCAAAGATTAAATTCTCCTAAGCCGCTTTGATGAAACTCCCCAATTTCTGCGCACGCATAGACATGTGATATTGCACTCTGCTTGAGAAGCAGAAAAAAGCCTGCAAGTCACAGGCTTTACTCAAAGCATACGAATAACACATAGCGACGCAATAGATGCACTTATTTATAAGAATGTGTTAGCGCCAGCCACTTACAGGAAACGACAGGCTGCTGGGAAAACCGACGCTCAGCTCATCGAAACAATTGACTCTTCAGCCTCCGAGTTCACACAGAAGCACGCTTATGAACAACGATGGACTCGTCCCTGTGTCGCCGACGTGAAGCAGACGGTAATGACCGCTACCCAACACGCAGCGTGGACCTTGACGCTCTACTCCAACAACGTCGATGACGTCCTCCGTCATCCGTTGTGAGAGTCGTTATCTGCGGAGTGAACGCCATGCCTATCTGCACTGATCGAAAGGGACTGGGGCGATGAGCTTCATCACGAACGGTGCGATCGACGGGTCAAGCGTTGGTCTGCTGGCATCGCACAGGTGTTCACTCAGCTAGAAGCTGGAACAGGCATGGTTTGGTCACTGACAAGAGAGTTAGACCTGAGCAGGGTGGGAACAATTAATTCCAGCCTCATGCTTGGACGACGTTCAGCATTCGTAGCCGCCTTGGCAGCAGTTCAAGCTGTTTCGATCGGAGCTGAGCCTGCCCATGCTGCTCAAAATTGCGGTGCGGGGGGGCATTGGATTCAGACAGGACCAGCTCTTGGCGCTGGCTATTGCAAGCAACACCACAAGCACAAGCATGATCACTACGTGTGTGCCATTGGTTATCACTTCGCAGGGAATGGTCGCTGCGTAAGGAATGGGACCTGGCGGACAGGCCGCAGACCCGTCGAATGGGGCCCCTACTACGAACCTCGGAACAAGTCAGGGAGCGTCTCCTTCCAGGGGCCGCACGGAGGAGAGATCAAGTTGACGTGGTGAAGAAGCGGCAGCATTGGCACGCCTATACCAACTAGGCCTATCAGAAATCTCGGAACAAGCCGACATTTTGTGGATCTCGGGAAAGTGCTCACTGCGGCACTACACCCACGCACTTTTCGGCCCATCATCGAGTCGTCGGGTCGCTAGGTGGACCCGAAAGCCGGGCAGAGCGATGCCCGACGAGAGCAGCGATTTGGCCTCGGCTTCGGCCGGGGTCAAGTCCGTTCTTCCTTAAGAAATTTGGTGGTGTATCGCAAGACACTCCCTGGGCAATCAAGCTACTTACGTGGCCGAATCGCTCCGGTGATGCATCACCGTCGGCCACACAACATTCACTGATTCTCGGCCGACACCGCATCGAATTCGAAAGCTGAACTCTCAGCCATCGCTCACGAAATACATGTAGAGCCGTTTTAAAACTAAGAGGTTCCAACCACCCCAGACCCAGGCCAACGCTCAAAGCCTGGGTTTTTTATTGCGTTTTCACAGCTAATCAACGCCAAACCAACTGCCAACAGGTTGAAGGCCTAGCTCTGCTATCGGCAACCCGCTGCGCTGCAACGCTTTGTAGTAGCGCTGAAGCGCGCGAGCAAGCCATTGCTTGCCTCAATAGAGCCTCGGCGATTCAACGAAACAAATGATCGAGCCGTCACTAAGTCAGCCCTTTACTGAGATTTATGTAAAACGACATGCTTCTGGACGAGTACGCTCTTGGATCAATCAAATACCAAGGCTTCGACAAATAAAAATAAGCAATTGGACTCAGGAATGTTCCAATTCACTGACTTAAAACAGGTTTGCGGCAGGGACAGATACGGCGTCCATGCCGATTGCGGCAGAGTGAATCGTCTAAAACTCTGCGCATTCCGGCCATTTCCCCTGCTTCGTTCCTGAAGGGGGAGATGGCCCCTGTCTGTGGCCCCAGACACAGAGCTTGAATTCATACCATAAATATGAAGCTTATCTTTGATGAACTCAAGAGGTATTTCTGATCCACAAGAGAGACTCAATAAAAACATGCAAAGCTTGCATGTTGAATAGCATTACTTGAATCAATATTACATGTCAGGACAACGACTGTAGACAGGAAAAACCTGTCGCTCCATGCAATCTCAGCCCAATTTTCCTTCAGCAATCGCGATCGTTGCGGAGAGCTGCTGATAATAAAGATTCAGCAGCATGGCAGCGACTCCTTTGATCTCATCATGATCGGAAGCTGATTCAATTGCCGCAGCAAATTTCTGCTTTTCAAATTGCTGGTGAAGCGGAAGCGTCAAGGCGGATCACCAACCAAGCCAAAACTTACATCAAAGCGCCCCAATACGACGGCATCAGTTGATACGTCAAGTATTTGACTCCCTCTGTAACATATGAAAAAGCTTGAGTCCTATGGATCATGCGATTGCACACTTCTCCTATGACCTCACCGCATTGCGTTTGGAATACAAAACCACATGTGATGCACTAACGTACTGGCGTGGCGGTGAACCTGCAGAACAACAGTTCCTTTTGGAAAAAAAGCAAGAAGTTTTTCGTGCTCTGGCAGAAGCCAGCTTCAGTGATCAGATCTGGCACTAAAGAAGTTCTATCACAAGCAGTGTCTTTAGGGTGTAGTTACTAAGGAAACTCCTCATAACAAAGCTGCTGGAAAGCAGATGTCAACTGCGATAACTAAACTCAAGCTTTGTCTTGGGTTTTTGATACTTAATAACGTTCATAACCTGAAGACCAGTATTTTCAGACTTCCTTTCTTCAGCAAGAGCCTTGAGAATCATAGAACCGCAAGACTGCCAGTCTTCATTCACTTCGATCAACTCTTTAGCCCGAAGATAGAAATGGGCAGCCTTCTCGAGGTGCTTGGATTTCTGGTCAATCGCTTTTGTCACTGTCGACTCTGTGATGGTCTTTGCAACGTGTGGTCTTATTATACCTCATGCTTTGACTAAAACAAATCCTGTTCAGCACCTCGCAAGCAACTCATGAGCAGAAAATATTTAAAGTGGTTAGTTCATTCCTTTGTCTCTACTCAAGACCGAAGCATAAGAGCACATATGCCTTAAAGTTTTGTGGCTGGTGATCAGGGCTGTTTTAACCAACTTTTGTTGACTGATTGAATCCGATTCAGGACATGAAGATTGACGCCTAAGTCTAGGTGACATTATCGACGAGTTGTCTTATACAGAGCACGATGAACGAGGGGGAAAGCGTAAGGCATTTGTTTAATTTCTTGTTTGATTTTCGAAAAACATGCAGCAGACCCATCTGAGTAATCCTGCTCGACAACACTTTCTTTTGCTTGCTCTAACGAAAAGCCTTCACGCAGTTTTGCCTCTAGATTGTAAGCCGCTTCATAACTTTGGCAGGGTCCAGCATGGACCAGTGATTGATCACTGAACAACATCAGTGATAAAACAATAACATTCAAGAAGGGGCGTCTGAATTCAACTAAAGCATGCATATTTGAATACAATCGAAGGAACTGATAATCAGTGATGGCAGGCTATTGCAAGGTTGCAATGAAGCTGATCAAAATCCTTTCGTTGTGATCAGTGCTAAGAGCTGTATCAGCAGTCACTTTTGGAAGTAGTTTGCCAAATCATATTCGGCCCTAAGTCTCCATTCAAGATCTCAATGTTTTCAATCGTTACCTTAGTCATGTTTGAGGGAGTAGTTGGCGTTAAAATTAAACATGGAAGACCACGACCGTCTTGTCCGGCAGTTGATCAGTGTGCTTCGGGACGATATGTCCGAAGCAGGGCGCGAACTCAGGAATCGAAGTGCTTGGGATCTTCAATGCCCTGTCGTCATCATCGACGCCCGTACCAACCCGCATCGAATCGTCCGAACATCTGTTCGAGGCGTTACTGGTGCGATAGCCACAAGCAACGTCATCGACGATCCATTGATGCGCTCATTCCTTGAGCGGTTGCGTGAGGTTGGTGCGGATGAAGCTCTTGATGAGTTTATGCATGGTTCTGAAGCAGAACGGTTCTCCGAACTTTGGGACATTTACAACGATGAAGCACAACAACAGGGCTTAGCGGTTTGGTCCCACAGTGACGCCGCAAAATTTGTGCTCAAGTCGAAATCGTGCTTTGACGATGGCCAATTGGCCTGCATTGCGATCACAAAGGCTGATGATCGTGATGCCCACGACGTTCTGACCTTCTCAGTCGACGCTTGCTGGTTGTCTTGAGATGTAGCGAACCTCTGGACTCAAGCCAGAGCTCCGAAGCTTCGTCCAACGCAGCCTCGCGGTTTCTCAGACGACCAGAGGGCTCCTGCAAGTCAGGAGCGGATCAGTTGCAATACAACCAATAGTGCAGAAGCTCCAAGAACCCAATAGAGCCAGCTCAGCTGGGGAATCGTGATCGCGAACACAAGCCCGATCACAAAAAAAATCAGAAAACGGCCGAGGGTCATGAATGCACCATTACTTCCCTATTGAACCGAAAACCAGGCGCTAGGCCAGCTTCTCTGATTTGGATCTCGGAGGTGGTTGGGGATTGAACATGATGGGTATGGATGACGCGACGAGTACTGCTCCCACAGTCAGCAGCACAAACAAAGGGATCGGACGTACCAGTGGTTGACGCTGTAAGGGAGTCGCGCAGCTGGAACAAAACGGAATAACCCCCTTCGGAGGGTGCAGCACAAGCGCTGGACCACAACAGCAAGACGGGCAGCGATAGCGCGGCATCGACCGGTGGAACGTAGCTGATCGCATCTTATTGATTGAATAGGGAGTACTTGCCATAAATTTTGTAGTTGCAGCAAAATCACTAACTTGTGAAACTAGTGAGTGCCGACTGGGTTGGTATTCAGCTAGATGGCGACGATGTAGTCAATCAATTAATTCTGATCGGCCATGGATGATCTGTGCTCTTGTGCCTAAGCCTGCGCCATTGGTGGTGATTGAGTGTCATCCGTCGGACCGATCAAGACGCAATAGCCAAGGCGACATTGAGAACTGCTAGCCCTACCAGGAACACGCCTGCCAGCAGGGACGCTTCGGGGAAGTACTTGGCGATAACAAAGCCAACCCCAAGGAATACTGACGAGAGCAGGACGGCTGTGAGGTCAGTCGCCATGAACAGGAGCTAATGGGCCAATTCAGCCTGACAAAACTTCTTCTCAACCGTGACTGTTTCAGGCCACCCACCCATTGACCAGATCAGATCCGTCACCTCATCGGCATCGATCCATGGAATGATGCCGGTAGCGACGACAGCACCTGAAAGAGAGAATGCACCTTCAGGTCACCTGCGCCATCCTCCCAAAACGAAGTTGCCCCGTCCGCTAGTCCCCACCCTTACCACTCCGTTCTTCTGCATAGATCACAAAGTGACCTGATCAGACATGAAGGAACGGAGCAGTACAGCTTTTAACAGGAGCGCCGTGCTCGACAGACATCCCTCATCGGCTGACCAGTACGACTGACCTTAAAGATCAACTACATGGCGCGAAAACTGCTTCCTGGCTCAAGGTCCCACGTCCAACCAGCGAGTGCTTCAATCTGTTGGTCGTCCGATTTAATCAACATCTCAGTAAACTCTTCCATGATTGGATTTAGATCCTCGTCATTGATATCAATGTCTTTGGCTGCTAATAAGTACTTTGAAACCAAAAGCTTTCGAACTGTATTGATGTCAATCTGAGGGTGAGCACTCGTGACGCGAGTGATGCGGTCAGTGTGCTTGGTCATTGTTGTAGGCATACCGGTTAAAAACTAGATTCGAACAGGCCGCTGCATGTAGCTTTCGTTGCTTTTACGGGGATCATTAGACGCACTCCAAGCATCTTTTGAGATTATTGAAGAGTTCCCATTAATAAGAAAACAAGAGCTTCAGGGTGATATTGGCTTTTTAATTTCAAGCCTCAAACCGCTAGAAGACTGATCTCGCCGCTGGGCTTCTAAGCCTGCACTCATTGCAAATAATTAGTAGTGCTGACAAGAGGCTCTCGTCTAGAGACCCGACGAGGTGAACGGGAATGCACCCAACGGTTCGCTTCCTGGGTTGTTGTAGTGACAGCTGGTTGGCTTTCAGCTCGAACCTCACTTGACACCTGTGGATTGCGAAAATCGGTGATTGCCGAAATCTCCTCCATGCCGCTCCGTTCTCTGGTGACCAAGTTGCGGGAAACTGCACTCACCGGTGAGCTCGATGAGCGCTCCAGCCGCGCCGATCGTCTGTTGATGCGCGGAGCAGGCCGTTGCAGCCGTGCACTGGTCTCCAGTGCACTCGCCCAACGTCGAGGCACGCCTCTACTGGTGGTGGTCCCGACGCTGGAGGAAGCAGGGCGTTGGACGGCACTGCTGGAGTTGATGGGCTGGAACCAGGCAAGTCTGTATCCCACCAGCGAAGGTTCTCCCTACGAACCCTTTGATCCCACAAGCGAAATCATCTGGGGACAACTCCAGGTTCTCAGTGATCTGTTGGGTGATCCCGATGCATCGTCATGGGCCATCGTGGCAACGGAACGTTGTCTCCAGCCGCATCTCCCACCTCCAGATGCGTTGAAGAGCACGACTCGCACGCTTCGTAAGGGTGATGAAGTCGATCTGGAAGAGCTGGGCGAAACGTTGGCCCAGCTCGGCTACGAGAGAGTCACAACAATCGAGCAGGAAGGAAGCTGGAGCCGTCGGGGCGACATTGTCGATATCTTCCCGGTGAGCAGTGAGCTGCCTGTTCGGCTTGAGTTTTTCGGAGAAGAACTCGACAAGCTGCGTGAATTCGACCCAGCAAGCCAACGGTCACTTGATGCAGTCGATGCTCTTCGACTAACTCCAACGGGGTTCGGACCACTTGTGGCCGATCAGCTGCGCACGTTGATGCCTGATGGATTGGAGCGACTCCTCGGGAATCAAGCCACAGAACAACTTCTCGACGGTGGCACGCCGGAAGGCATGCGTCGGCTGATGGGCCTGGCCTGGGAGCAACCAGCCTCCCTGCTCGACTACATCCCCGACACCACAACAATCGTCATTGATGAACGTCGCCATGGAGTAGCCCACGGCCAGCAGTGGCTTGCCCACGTTGAAGAGCATCACCTTGAAATGGCTGCTGAGGCAGGTCTGGATCAATTCGAGTGTGAACAGATCTGGCCTGCAGTTCTGCATCGCAACATCAACGCCGCCTATGGGTTGACCGAGGTCTTCCATGGCTTCGACATGGCAGAACTGCTGGAGGTCGACCAGCACGCCAACAGCTTCGATCTGGCCAGCCGACCTGTCCCGGCCTATCCCAACCAATTCGGGAAGCTCGGAGAACTGATCAAGGGATTTCAGACCGAACGCACAGCTGTTTGGTTGATCTCCGCTCAGCCAAGTCGAGCTGTTGCCTTGCTGGAAGAGCACGACTGCATCAGTCGGTTTGTTCCAAACGCGGGAGATACCAACGCCATCTCGCGACTGATTGAGCAGAACACACCCGTTGCTTTGAAAGTGAGGGGGACTGCAGAACTGGAGGGGCTGCAACTGCCGGCTTGGCGGATTGCACTGGTGACAGACCGTGAATTCTTCGGACAGCAAAGTCTGAGTTCGAGTGGGTACGTCCGTCGTCGACGCAAGGCGGCCAGCCGCACCGTCGACCCCAACAAGATGCGACCCGGTGACTTTGTGGTGCACCGGAACCATGGAATTGGACGGTTCAAAGCCCTGGAAAAACTTGCGATGTCCGGTGACATTCGCGACTACCTCGTGGTTCAGTACGCCGACGGAATTCTCCGCGTCGCAGCCGATCAACTAGGGAGCCTTGGTCGATATCGCGCCACAAGTGAAACGCCGCCTCAGCTCAACCGCATGGGTGGCAGTGCCTGGAACAAAGCCAAGGAACGGGCGAAGAAGGCGGTTCGCAAGGTTGCCCTTGACCTGGTGAAGCTGTACGCGGAACGACAGCAAGCAGCTGGTTTTGCGTTCCCAACAGATGGCCCCTGGCAAGTGGAGATGGAGGACTCATTTCCCTACGAACCAACGCCAGATCAGCTGAAAGCCACATCCGACGTGAAACGGGATATGGAGAAAGAGGAGCCGATGGACCGGCTTGTGTGTGGTGATGTTGGCTTCGGCAAGACGGAAGTCGCTATCCGCGCAATCTTCAAGGCAATCACCGCCGGGAAGCAGGTGGCAATGCTGGCACCGACAACGGTGTTAGCCCAACAGCATTGGCGGACGTTGTCGGAACGCTTTGCGCCCTATCCGATCAAGGTGGCGCTGTTGAATCGCTTCCGCACAGCATCGGAGCGAAAAAACATTCTGGACGGACTCAAGCAAGGAACCATCGATGCGGTGGTGGGAACGCATCAGTTGTTGAGCAAAGGAGCCGCCTTCCAACAACTAGGCCTACTTGTGGTGGACGAAGAACAGCGTTTCGGGGTCAACCAGAAGGAAAAAATCAAAGTGTTGCGGAAGGACGTGGACGTTCTCACGTTGTCGGCAACGCCAATCCCCAGAACGCTGTACATGAGTCTTTCGGGGGTTCGGGAGATGAGCCTGATCACGACGCCACCACCATTGCGTCGCCCGATCAAAACGCACTTGGCCTCACTCGATCCTGAAGCCGTACGAAGCGCCATCCGCCAGGAATTGGATCGGGGGGGACAGGTGTTTTACGTGGTTCCCCGTGTGGAAGGAATCGAAGAGGTGGCCGCTGGCCTAAGAGACATGCTGCCGGGCCTGAAACTGCTGGTGGCCCATGGCCAGATGGCCGAGGGCGAGCTGGAAAGCGCCATGGTGGCTTTCAATGCCGGCGAAGCCGATGTGATGCTTTGCACCACCATTGTTGAAAGTGGCCTGGATATCCCTCGCGTCAACACAATCCTGATAGAAGACGCACACCGTTTTGGCTTGGCCCAGCTGTATCAACTGCGGGGCCGCGTTGGTCGCAGTGGAATTCAGGCCCACGCTTGGCTGTTTTATCCCGGAAACGCCTCGCTGAGCGATAACGCCCGTCAACGACTGCGCGCCATCCAGGAGTTTGCCCAGCTGGGCAGTGGCTATCAGCTCGCCATGAGGGATATGGAGATCCGTGGGGTGGGCAATCTGCTCGGTGTGCAGCAAAGCGGCCAGATGGAAACCATCGGCTTTGATCTCTACATGGAAATGCTGCAGGAATCGCTGGCCGAAATTCAGGGGCAGGACATTCCCAGTGTTGATGACACCCAGGTGGATCTTCCAGTGACCGCCTTCGTACCTGCCGACTGGATCACCGACCCCGACGAGAAAATCGCTGCCTACCGAGCTGCTGCTGATTGCCTAACGGCCGAAGCTCTCGTGGAACTTGCCGCGGGTTGGGCCGATCGCTACGGGGCACTGCCTGCTGCAGTTGTTTCTCTTCTCCAGTTGATGGAACTCAAACTTCTGGCGAAGCGCTGCGGCTTCTCCAGGATCAAACCGGAAAAACCCAACGTGGTGTTCGAGACCCCCATGGAAGAACCGGCATTCCGCTTGCTACGCCAGGGCTTACCCCAGCACCTGCATGGCCGTTTGGTTTATCAGGCCGGCAGTGGCATCCAACACAAAGTGATGGCCCGTGGTCTCGGCGTGCTGCCCATGGAGAAGCAACTCGAACAGCTGATGGAGTGGCTTCGATTGATGGCGGCCCAGATTCCCGATGCCGATGGCAAAACCGAGGCGCAGCGGCAAGAGGAGCTGAGTGCCAAGAATGCGGAAGTGGTTGAGGTCTGAGGCCTGAAGTCAATTCTGAGAAAAACGTTACCAACCACGCAATTCTTCGTTACAATGGCTGCATCGAAAACCGTTGGACATGGGTGAATTCGTCGAAATCGGTGCCGGTGGCGTCTCTCTGCAACTGATCAGCGGCGTTTTCTGTGCCACTGCACTCGGTGTCTATGCACTGTTTCAACCTGGAGCGTCCGACGATGACGACTCCAACGGTGGTGGCGGTGGTGGCTTAATGCAGCCAATCTCCTGATTTACGGCAAGGCGTAACTCAGATTGGCTTTGCCTGGTTGGTATGTTGTGCCAACTTCTGAGAGAGAGATTCGTTCAGTCAACGCAGTGATGGCTTGTACGTATTGTGAATCTTTTTCTGTACCCAGGTCCTCAATTTTGAAGTTATTGATTTCCTTTTTCTTGACGAGGGCTTCAATATCAGGTTTGATCCCAAACTTGTGAATATCCGTTCCATTCGGAGTTAGATATTTAGCAACCGTTACAGTCATGCCCGAGCCGTCAGCAAGTCCGCGAACTGCTTGAACTACGCCTTTTCCGTATGTTTTGGCACCAACCAATATGGCGCGACCATTATCTTGAAGTGCGCCTGAAACAATTTCACTCGCACTCGCTGAACCCTGGTCAATTAAAATCACAAGAGGTTTATCTGTTAAGGCGCTACCTGTGGCACGCCTGACATCGCGAATGCCTTCACGAGTTTTGGTGCTTACAATAATTCCTTCATTGAGCCACTGACGTGTTATTTCCACACTAGCTTCGAGAAGTCCACCAGGATTACTGCGCAGATCAAGAACATAACCATCAGCGTCAGAATTCTCTAATTCTTTAATCGCAGTGCTCATTTCGCGAGACGCCTTAGCATTGAACTGCTTGAGACGAATATAACCAACCTTGTAACCTTTGGGAGAAGTGTTCATCGAGCTTTCCACTGCATTAATCTCAATGCGTGCACGTTCAAGTGAAAAATCAATAACATCACCATCTCGACGAAGACCCAGCACGACGCTCGTTCCCTCAGGTCCGCGAATTAGTTTTACGGCATCTCCAGTCGACATCCCTTCCGTAGACACCCCATCGATTGTGACAATCACGTCCTTGGATTGAACACCGGCCCGAGAAGCAGGTGTGCCTTCAATCGGCGAGACAACAACGAGTTCCTCGGTTTCTTTGTCGAGACTGAGCTGAATCCCAACACCTAATAGTTCTCCGGATGTGTCAATCTGCATCTCTTTAAATTCTTTTGGATCCATAAAACGGGTGTATGGATCATCAAGGCTTGAGAGCATTCCTCGGATAGCCTCATAAGACTCCGTGGTTCCCAGGTAGGATTTACTCAGCAAATCAGCACGTAATTTTCTCCAGCTGTTCTCGTTGAAATCACCTGAAGAGTCGAGGTAATCGCGATAAACTATTTGCCAGACCTGATCAATTACCTCTTTGGGACTGTCAGTGATCGAGTCAAGTTGGTATGAGTAAGGAAGCGAAAAGCCCGGTTTGCTGAACGTAACAGCCGTAGTGATGCCACCAACTCCGAGCAAAAGCAGAAGGGGTGTTGAACGAAGAAATGACTCCAAAAAGCGACCTCGAGTCATTTCGTCTCCATGCTTACTCTCTAGCCTAACGAGATCAGGCGGGCTCAACCCAGCGACCGTCCTCTTTGATCAACTGGATCAGAGCCTCAACGCCATCAGCTTCCGGAACCTTGCCGATTTCTTCGCGACCGCGATAAAGAGCAATGGTTCCGGGCCCTTTACCGACATAGCCATAGTCCGCATCAGCCATTTCTCCAGGGCCGTTGACGATGCATCCCATCACGGCGATATCAAGACCTTGCAGATGCTGGGTCGCATCCCGCACTTTGTGCAACACCTCCTCCAGATTGAACAAGGTGCGACCACAACTGGGGCAGGCCACGTACTCGACCATGGTTTTGCGCAGTCCCAGGGACTGGAGGATCGAGTAACAGACAGGAATTTCCTTTTCTGGTGCTTCCGTGAGCGAGACCCGCAAGGTGTCGCCGAGACCATCCGCCAACAAAGTGGCGATCCCCGCCGTGCTCTTGATCCTTCCGTAATCTCCATCTCCGGCTTCCGTTACCCCCAGATGCAATGGGTAATTGAAGCCTTCCTTGTCCATGGTGTCTGCCATCAGCCGATAGGCCGCAAGCATCACTGGAGCTCGCGAGGCCTTCATCGAAATCACGATGTTGTGGAAATCAAGCTCATGGCAGATCCGAACGAATTCCATCGCTGATTCGACCATTCCCTCAGGGGTGTCCCCGAAGGTGAAGAGCATCCGCTCGGCAAGCGAGCCGTGATTGACCCCAATTCTCAGGGCTTTGTTCTGATCCCGCAGCAGGGTGACTAGGGGTTCAAAGGTCTCGCGGATGCGTGCACCAATGGCCTCGAACTCTTCCTTGGTGAACTCCTGCCGGTCTGGATCGGGTTTATCGAAAACAAAAAGACCTGGATTGATTCGAACCTTGTCGACATGCTTGGCGACTTCCAGGGCGATCTTGATGCCGTTGTGGTGAACATCGGCCACAAGGGGAACCGTGCAACCCTGCGCCCTCAGCGAAGCCCGGATCTTGGCCATGGCTTTGGCATGACCAATGGAAGGTGTGGTCACCCGAACGATTTCGCAGCCGGCCTCCACAAGTCGCAAGATCCCGGCAACCGACCCCTCAATATCGAGAGTGTCCTCATTGATCATCGACTGCACCACGATCGGGTGCTCACTTCCCACAGGCACATCCCCCACCATCACGGTGCGGGTTACACGGCGGTGGATCTTGGTGTCGTAACGCCGATCCAGGGCAGTCATGGAGCTGAGTTGGAAGCAGTCCAAGGCTCGCACAGGCGATGACGAATCGCGGCGAGATCCTGTCGGGTCAGATCTAGGGGAGCACCTGCCGCTTTGGAGGGATTCCGCAGAAGATACGAAGGGTGAAAAATCGGCATCACAGCCCGTCCATTCCAGCTCTGCCACTGGCCGCGTAACTGGGTCATGCCTCCTTTGATCCCGAGGATTGCTTCCACAGCGGTTGCTCCGGTGAGCACAATCACTTTGGGGTTCATGGCCTCAAGTTGAAGATTCAGCCACGGACGGCAGGCGGCCAGCTCTGCTTTCTTCGGTCGCCGGTTATTCGGCGGTCTGCACTTGATGGCATTGCAGATGTACAAATCACGGGAGGGGTCAAGGTCCGCCTCCCGTAGCAATTGATCAAGCGCACGACCGGAGCGACCTACAAAAGGGATGCCCTGGTCATCTTCCTGAGCTCCTGGGGCTTCACCAATCAGCATCAGATCAGCGTTTGGATTGCCGCGACTGATGACGACTGTCTGGCGCGTGCTGGCCAGTTCACAGGCCGTGCAGAGGTGGCAATTCTCCAGGCTTGAACCGGTCATGACATCGAATCAGCAGAGGCCAAGGGAGCCAACAGCAACAGTGGATTGCCCTCAGGATCCTTGATCCAGGCCTCGGCACCAAAGGCTTCGACCCGCGCTTCCTCCAGAAGTGATCCACCACGCTCAAGGGCCGTGCTGAGAAGACTTTGAAGCTCAGGCAGCGGATCTAGCGATGGATCCAAACGTAAACAAGGAGCCAACGCACGCCCACGCGTGGGAAAAGAGCGCTTGCGCGAGGGCCTGTAGATCTCAAGCCGAGTTCCATTGCCAAACTCAACGACGCAGTGGTGGTCTGCCATCCCAGGAATCAACCTGGCCTGGAACAAGTCGCTGTAAAAGCGGCCAAGGTTGCCGGTGTCATCAGCGGCCAGAACCCAACTGATCTGCATCGCGTTCATTTGTGCGGTGACATCAAGGTTGTCTGCGACACCATTTGAGGCAGGATGATGTCGTTTTAAACGCGCCGCGGGGAGGTGCGTTACTGATGCCACGCCCGCCAGAACTTTCCGATCGGGCCGTGGCCCTGAAACCGTCCTTGACGCTGGAGATCAGTGCCAAGGCCAAAGCGCTCCGCGACAGCGGCAAAGACATCTGCAGCCTTAGTGCAGGAGAACCGGACTTCAACACACCCTTGTTCATTGTTGAAGCAGCACAGCGGGCACTCGCATCAGGCTTCACCCGGTACGGCCCCGCATCCGGCGATCCCGATCTACGTGCCGCGCTCGCACACAAACTGACTGTTGAAAACGAGATTCCAACCCAACCTGAGCAGGTTCTGATTACCAACGGCGGGAAGCAGGCGATCTACAACCTGTTCCAGGTTCTGCTCAATCCCGGCGATGAGGTGCTGCTCTCTGCTCCTTACTGGCTGAGCTACCCGGAGATGGCTGCCCTGGCTGGTGCCAGCACAACCATCATCCCCACGAAAGCTGATGAGGGATTCCACCTGGATCTCGACTTGCTGGAGCAGCAAATCACCACCCGCAGCCGTCTTCTGGTGATCAATTCACCCGGAAACCCCAGCGGTCAGGTCATGCCACGGGCCGAGCTCGAGGCTCTCGCCGAACTTGTGGCCCGTCACCCCCAGCTGATGGTGATGAGCGATGAGATCTATGAATATCTCCTGGCTGACGGCCAACAGCACTGCAGCTTTGCTGCGATTGCCGAGGAGATCCGCGATCGGTGTTTCACCGTGAATGGTTTTGCCAAAGGCTGGGCCATGACGGGCTGGCGCCTGGGATACCTCGCCGGTGATGCAGCCGTCATCAAGGCCGCCTCAGCACTTCAGAGCCAGAGCACCAGCAATGTGTGCAGCTTTGCCCAACGGGGTGCCTTAGCTGCGATTGAGGGATCCAGGGACTGCGTTCGAGAGATGGCGATCAGTTACAACCATCGGCGCACGTTGCTCACAGAAGGACTTCTGGCGCTGGATGGCATCACGTTGACTCCTCCGCAGGGTGCCTTTTATGCCTTCCCGCGCCTGCCCGACGGGGCACCGGATTCCATGGAGTTCTGTCGCCAAGCCCTCGAACAGGAAGGCCTGGCTGTCGTCCCAGGCCTCGCCTTCGGCGACGACCGTTGCATCCGTCTGTCGTGTGCCGTTTCGGATGAGACGATCAACGATGGTCTGAAGCGTCTGAAGCGACTGCTCAGTGCCATCTGATCCACTCTGATCCTCTACGACCTCTGTATGTCTGTACGAGAACAGCGGGCCGTGATCGCCACCGGCCTGATCACTGGCCTGGCCATCGCGGCCAGCTGTGCTGCTCCTGAAAAAGACGCCAAACAGGCCGTCTTGCAGATCGGAGCCATCCCAGACCAGAACCCGGAGAAACTGAATCGCCTCTACGGCGCGCTCTCAGAGGAACTCAGCGAAAAGCTGGAGGTTCCCGTTCGTTATGCACCGGTCAGTAATTACGCAGCGGCGGTCAGCGCCTTCCGCACCGGCAGCCTTGATCTGGTGTGGTTCGGCGGACTCACCGGCGTGCAAGCAAGACTTCAGACGCCTGGCGCCCGCGTGCTGGCACAACGGGATATTGATGCCGAATTCACCAGCGTGTTCATCGCCAATGGCGCAAGTGGTTTACGCCCATTTACCAGTGCAGACCAATTGGTTGAGCTGAAAGGACGCCGCCTGGCTTTCGGTTCAGAGAGTTCCACCTCAGGCCGCCTGATGCCCCAGTACTTCATGGGGGAAAACGGCGTAAAACCTGACGATCTCGAGGGTGGAGGTCCCGGCTTTAGCGGTAGCCACGACGCAACCATCGCCGTGGTGCAAAGCGGTGCCTATGAGGTGGGTGCCTTGAATGAGCAGGTCTGGCGCAGCAATGTGAAGGACGGTCGTGTTGACCCCGACAAGGTGAAGGTGATCTGGAGGACACCGCCCTACGTGGATTACCACTGGGTGGTGCGCCCCGATCTTGATGCTCGCTTTGGCGATGGCTTCACCGACAACCTGCAATCCACGTTGTTGGAGCTATCGGCAGACACAGAAAAAGGTGCCGCGATTCTGGAGTTGTTCGGAGCGGAACGCTTTATCCCTGCTGAGGACGGCGACTACGTGATGATCGAAACTGTGGGTCGGCAGCTCGGCAAGATCCGTTGACGGCTCTGCTGGAGCTGACCCAGGCCTGCTTGGGTCAACGGCTCCAACCGATCACATTGACGCTACGCGCGGATGAGCGGGTGGTTTTGCTCGGTGCCAGTGGCGCCGGCAAAACCACTCTCTTGAAGCTCTGCAACGGGGCCTTGAGACCCGATGCTGGATCGGTGCACTGGTGTGGGCAACCCCATCAACACCTGTCGCGGCGGCAACAGCGGCGCATCGGCACGCTCTGGCAGGACCTTCGCCTGGTGGAGGAACTGAGTGTCATCCAGAACATCAACAGTGGAGCCCTCGGACGCCATGGTCTGCTCTGGGCTCTTCGAAACTTGATGGGTCCCCTCGAACAGGATTGCTGTCTTGAGGTGATGAACCAGGTCAATCTGGATGCCTCACTCTTAAATCAGCCCGTTCGAGAGCTTTCGGGAGGTCAGCGCCAACGGGTAGCCCTGGCCCGCTTGCTGCGTCAGCTGCCTGAAATGGTCTTGGCTGACGAGCCCCTTTCGGCTCTCGATCCCACCCTTGCGGACGATGTCCTCAACACTCTTCTGCTTTTACCGGCGTGCCTGATCAGCCTGCATCGCCCCGATCTAATTCATCGATTTGATCGGGTTTTGGGGCTTCGTCATGGTGCCTTGGTGATCGATGCGGCCCCGGAGACGATTCATCGTGATCAGATGGAATGGCTGTACGCATCACCCTGAAACCGGCGCTGCCGCTGATCCCACTGCTACCTGGCCTGAGCCTGCTTGGCATCGTGGCTGTGCTGTTCAGGGACGGTCATGGCGGAGGGCTGCCTCTTCTGCAGGAGTTCGCGGCTGCAGCGGTGCATCCGTCACTCGATCCCGTTGTGTTGGGAAGCTTGCTGAACGGTCTTCAAATCACCCTGGTCATCGCGTTGCTGTCGTGGGGAATCAGCAGTGTTCTCGGCGTGGGACTCGGTCTCCTCTGCTCCATCACCGTTTCGGAGATTGTGACGGGTGTGAGCTGGCCAGCAGTGCTTCTTCGTCGCTGCCTGGCCCCCCTGCGAGCTGTTCATGAACTGATTTGGGGGCTGTTGTTGCTCCAGGTGTTCGGGCTGAATGGCTGGGTTGCTGTCTGCGCTATCGCCATTCCTTACACGGTGCTGATGGCGCGTGTGATTGCTGATCAGGTGGACTGTCATGTCTCCCCTGCCCTCCCCGTGCTCAAGGGCAGCGGCGCCGCACCATGGGCCGTCATCCTCACGGGGCTTGTTCCTCCCCTGGCGCAGCCGCTTTGCAACCACGTTGGCCACCGCCTCGACTGCGCGCTTCGCTCAGCACTCATTCTTGGCGTGTTCGGCCTCGGTGGCTTGGGTACGGACCTCAGTCTCAGCCTGCGCTCGCTCCAGTTTCAGGAGATGTGGAGTGGCCTGTGGTTGCTGGCCATCGCCATGGTGATTCTCGATCGTTGCCTTCGAATGCTGCGTGGCTGGTCGCGGATGCTGATCATTCCAGTGCTGAGCCCTTTGATCGCCATCGCCTGGGGCACACACCTGGATCTGCAGCTGTCATGGCCTGTCGGCCAGTGGTCTGTGCTCTTCGCCAACGTGATGGATGGGTCGCAAGGCCTGAGTGCTGCCCTTGAGATCTCTTGGCCAGCGGTGATTGCATCAACGTTATGGATCACTCTGATCGCCGGTTGCATTGCCACGGGCTTGCCTCCTCTGCTGCTTCTGGTTTGGCCTGGTAAGACCAGCCTCCGGATCCAGGAGTTGCTGTGGGGAGCGTTGCGACTACTCCCGGCCCCGCTCACAGCACTGCTGTTGCTGATGTTGGCCAAACCGAGTCTGGCCCTTGCAGGGCTGGCCCTTGGGCTTCACCACAGCGGTGTGATGGGACGGGTGCTGATGGACGACATTCGAAACACAGGGTTGCGTTCCGCCCAGACGCTGAAGTCCTGCGGCGCTTCCCCACGGGTTAGCTGGCTTTATGGACCGCTGGCTGATGTCAGCCGCCCTTACCTCACTTATGCGATTTACCGAATCGATGTGATCCTGCGCGACACCGCAATCATCGGACTCGTCGGGGGAGCCGGCCTTGGCTGGCAACTGATGGAAGCCCTCAGTTCCTTTCACTGGTGGTTGGTGTTTTGGATCGTGCTGACATCTGCTGTGCTCACGCTGCTGGGTGAGAGCCTGGGCGAACGTCTTCAGGGGAGCTGGAACAGCCGAGCCATGGCGTTATGAGCAGTTCAAACGAAGCCCCCCGTCAGTTGATCGTGTTGGGGGACAGTGGGGTGCATGGATGGGGGGACCGAGAGGAGGGCGGCTGGTGTCAGAGGCTTCGCATGCGCTGGATGAATCTGCCTGCTGCTCCAGTCGTCTATCCACTGGGCGTACGCGGAGACGGCTTGGAACGCGTCGCGTCCCGTTGGCGGAGCGAGTGGTCCTGTCGCGGTGAACTGCGCCGACAGACACCTGGCGGGTTACTGCTCAGTGTTGGGCTCAATGACACAGCCAGAGTTGGTCGGATCGACGGCAGACCGCAGCTAGAGGTGGATGCCTATGCCTTCGGCATCAGCCAGCTCCTCGGTGAAATGGGGCGGGAGATTCAGGTCTTTGTTCTGGGCCTCACCGCAGTGGATGAGCACGTCATGCCTTTTGCCGGCTGCCTCTGGTACAGCAATCGGCAGATCGCAGCGACAGAAGCAGCCCTGGCGGAACAATGTCGCGAGGCGGATGTTCCCTTCCTGCCCGTGCATCAGGAGATGCAGGAGGAGCCCGACTGGTTGACCTGGATGGAACCCGATGGGATTCATCTCAACGCCGAAGGACACCGCTGGCTGGACCAGCGCCTGGATCAGTGGGCGCCGTTACGCCAATGGGCCGGACTCGCTCCGCTTAACACATCAACACCTATCAGCATGTAAACGACCCCCACGAGAACGACTAATGTGTGAGCCTCCTGACATTGGTGATCAGACTTGGGACCTGACCGCTCTGCAGAACGCGCTTCCGGCAATCACCCTGCCCAGCGCAAAACCACACTCAAGTGGGACGACAACGGTGAACTGACTGCCGTTGATATGGCACGGATTATTGACAGGCTCACCCAGCCAGAGCTTCGACGTTGCGATCTGGACCCGACCTGAAACTCAGCTTGGCGCCATCGCCTGCTTTGCGGACTGGTAGAAGCTCAGATCAATGTCAGAGCGTCCTTCTGAATTCGCCATCGCCTCAACGCGTTTGCGGACAGCAGGACGTACGAAGAAAGGAACATCTTTTTTAAGGGCTGCCAGGGCATCTGGTTGCCAGTCCATCCGACCAAAACCGATGCACCCATGATCCGGCACGAAAGTGCCGAATTGCGGCACCAAAGGGGCGACCGGTTGAAAGCGAAGCATTGAACCGTTGGATCAGTTGCACTGATCCCTTGATTTCACAACGTCACCTGCGGCAGGAATCCCGCCGCGTGCTGCCCCCCTGCATTGCGCGGCGCAATCAACAGGTGCTTGAACACCTCGGTCTGGCCCACTGCGCGGCCCGTCGCCAACAGAAACGCGGGCCTGAGGAATTTGACGACCTCATTCAGGAGTCGCGGTTTGGGTTGATTCGAGGTCTTGATCTGTTTGATCCACAACGGGGCATCCGACCCAGCAGCTATCTCCTTTCTCGAGCCACAGGTCAGATCCTTCATTACCGCCGCGATCGTTCTCGAACGATCCGAATTCCCTGGAGGTTGCGGGATCTGTACGCCGCAGGGAAGAAGATTCAACTCGATCGCGAACAGAACCAGCAACCGAGCCTCAGCGATCACCAGCTTGCCGACGCACTCTCAGTTCACCCAGAGCGTTGGGCCGCCGCCGTTCAGAGCCATGGGGCTAGCCAGGTCTTCGACCTGAGTGCCAGCCATATGGATCCAACACAACCTTGCGAGGACGATGAGCAACTGAACTGGCTGAAGAGCGTGATGCACCAGTTGGAGGGCACGCCAGGCATCGTTGTGCAGGCCCACTTGATCGAACGCAAGAGCATCAAAGACCTGGCTGAAGCCTTGAACTGCAGCCGTGCCTCCTTGCGGATTCATCTGAAAGTGGGACTGAAGCTCCTGAGGCAATGGGCCCAGCGCGATGGTCTGATCCCCATCCAGACAAGCTGATCAAAGCGCCATCAGCAGCATGGCCAGGAGAGCGGCCAACAGGGTCTGGAGAGCATTGACCAGCTCATTGCTCAACCAGGCCACGCGATCCTGCACGAGGGCGCCAAGCAGGCTTTCGGCAAGGGTGGCCAGCAGACCAACCACCATCACCAGCCCAGCCAAGGGCCAAGAGGGAAGCAGCTGAAGCGCCAGCATGACGAGTGTCATCACAATGCTGCCGACGGCACTCGCCAGCGTTCCCTCGAGGCTGATGGCCCCCTCCGTTCCCGGAGGGACAGGGCGCAGGCTAGTGATCAAAACCGTGGTGCGACCGAAGCGTTTGCCGATCTCGCTGCCAAAGGTATCGGCGAGCTTGGCGGCGAAACTTGCGGCAAAACCAACCATCAGCAGCGCGCGGGGCTCGACACCGGCACCGATGAGCAACGCCAGGAACGCCCCAACCGCTGCCGAACCCCAGACATTTTCCGGGCCGCGCTGGCCACCGCGGGCTTCGGCGAGGCCCCGGATCTGCTTGTTCTGAAAACCGATCTTGGTGACCAGAGTTCCCAGGCTGAGATAGGCCACAACGGCAAGCCAGCCCGACCAACCAAGACAACCCCAAAGGATCGTGCCTAGCGCTGCCGCGTGCACCCATCCCCTGCGGGTGAGCAAGGGTGTTCGCTGCGCCAAAGCAATCAAGACCGTGTTCACCACCAGGGCCTGAATCCAGAGTCCAGACATCACACCGTGTTGCAGTGCCCTAAGCATCTCCTGCCTTCGGGCTTGGCAGAGGGAGAATCGGTTTCGTTCGTTCTCTGGTCGACCGGATGGTGTTCAACAGAAACAAGGGCTTTTTCCTCACCCTGGATGACGCCGCCGCTCCGGCCACCCTTGAGGTGCCTCAGAAAGAGGCTTCCCAGGAGAAGCAAGCAACACCTGAGCCCTCGGTAGCCAGCACCACACTGGAGGCTCCCAAGCCCACAGCCACTGCTGCTGCCGCTGCGGCTGCTCCCAAGGCCGCCCCTGCTCCCAAGGCCGCCCCTGCTCCCAAGGCTGCTCCTGTTGCCAAGGCTGCTCCTGTTGCTGAACCCAAGGGTGAAGACCGTCCGCAGTCCTCATCTGGGATGACCACTGCGGAAGCCATCGCAGCGGAACTCGCCGCAGCGGACGCATCACGTCCTGCCGTGACCTACACAACCTTCGCTCCCAGCAACCTCGCCCCAGGTGGCGGATTGCGCCAGCGTAGCCGTCGTCCCGGAGCCGCTCTGAAATCCTTCCGAGGAATTGCTCAGGATCTGTTCAAGAGCTGATCAGCCCATCGCGCCAACGCACCAGTTCCACCGCACCCGCAACCGCCGCTGTGGAACTTCGCAGGATCGACGATCCCAGCTGGATGGGATGAACGCTTGCTTCGGTAAGCAATCTTTTCTCCGCGGTCGTCCAACCTCCTTCCGGACCGATCACCAACCAGGTGAGTTGAAGGGGGTCGCCTTTTTGGATCAACCATTGATTCAACGCCGGAGGTTCTATCTCACGGGTCACACCCACCAGACGCTGGCCTTGGTCATCTCCCATCCATTGGGATAACTCCTCCACAGCAAGCAGCTGTGGCATCCACAACCGCTCGCACTGTTCCACAGCTTCACGAACGATGGAGGCCCAGCGCTCCGGTCGATGTTCGGCCTGGGGAACACAGCGCTCACAACGGATTGGCTGAATGCGATCAATGCCGAGCTCGCAAGCCATCCGGATCACCTCATCCATCCCCCGCCGCATCAGGGCCACGGCCAAACCAAGCTGAGGTTGAGGCGGCGCCTCAATGTGCACCGCGGTCGGGTCGATCTCAAGCAGGTTGGATTCCAGCAGTTTTGCGACTGATAGACGACCGCGACCATCGGTGACATCCACCCGTCCACCACAGCGCAAACGCAACACCCGCCTGAGGTAATGCTGCTCTTCGGTGTTGAGCAGCACTGGGCCACCGGCCATCAAACGATCCGGCGTCAGGAGCAGCCTGCGGCGTTCAGCCACCAGCAGGGAAAACGCTGTCGGGATGCTCTTCCACCGGCCAATTCTCGTTGATCCCACCAACGACAAGCTCCTCGAGCTGCACCACGTCGGAATCCAACTGGCGTAGCGCATTGATCAGCACGTCAATCGCGACACCATCCGAGGTCCCGAGATCCACCCAGCAACGTCCCCATTCCTGCTGGTACTCCAGCTGCCCCATGTTGTGCATCAGGGCCGGCATCGCCGACTCAGCAGCAGCATCGTCATAGGTCATCCAACTCAGATCAGCCCCTGCATCATGGACCTGAAGGTTCTCGGCATTGAAGCCACCGAGACGTCCGATGACATACCAGCTATCGAACACACCATCGACATAATTCCGCTCCCCTTGACTGGGTGGTTCCGAGAATCGAATCCACAACCAGCAATTGAAGGGATCGACTTCACGAAAACGAATGTCCATGGGGCCATCGCGACAGCTACATCATCGTTCAAGCTGATCAAATGCTCGAGCTCTCAGGCATCACCTATGCACCCGCGACGGCTGGTGCTCGCATCCTGGACGGTGTCAGTTTTCAGACGCAAAAAGGACGACCGCTTCTGATCGCTGGAGCCAGTGGTTCTGGAAAGACCTCGCTGTTGGAGATCATCAGCGGACTGGGGTCGCCAACATCCGGCAGCATCCACTGGAATGGCAGTTCCATGAAACGCCGGCAGCTTCGCTGGCTTTGCGGCATCGTCTTCCAGTTTCCGGAACGCCATTTCCTCGGTCTGAGCGTCGCTCAGGAACTGCGTCTGGGGCATCGCCGACTCGGCCATGAGCAGGAAAACAACGTGCTGGCACGCGTCGGACTCAGCCAAATCGGAACCACGACGGCACCGGAACGACTGAGCGGCGGTCAACAACGGCGGCTCGCCCTTGCCGTTCAAATGCTCCGAGGCGCTGAAGTGCTGCTGCTGGACGAACCCACCGCAGGCTTGGATTGGTCGGTCCGTCGCGACGTGCTCGATTTACTCGCCAGCCTGGCCCGTGACCAAGTGCTGATCCTGGTTACCCACGAACCTGAACTCTTCCAGGACTGGGACTGCCAGCGACTGCGGTTGCAGGGCGGTCGGCTCGAACCGATGACTACATTGCCCTGAGCTTCCGAGAGGACATGGCCGACCGGCTGGTACGCGCAACAGCCGCTGAAGGCGGTATCCGGTTGGTCGCGGTCTCAACAACAAACATCCTGCGGGAGGCAAGGGAGCGCCATGGGCTGTCGTTCCTGACCAGCGTGATGCTCGGACGGGCCATGACTGCTGGCCTGATGCTGGCCAGTTCGATGAAGGTTCGCCACGCACGGGTGAATCTTCGTTTTGGCTCAGACGGACCGATCAAAGGCTTGATGGTGGATGCCGGTCGCAATGGAACTGTTCGCGGCTACGTCGGAGAGCCTGCTCTTGAACTCGATCCCATCAAGGACGAGACAGGCCATTTCAGCTTCAACTTCAAGGAGGCTGCTGGCACCGGCTACCTCCATGTCATGCGTGACGACGGGAAGGGTGAACCCTTCAACAGCACGGTTGAGCTGGTCAGCGGTGGCATTGGCGAGGATGTTGCCTCCTATCTGCTGCACTCCGAACAAACCCCTTCGGCCGTGTTTGTGGGGGAACAGATCAACAGCCAAGGCATCCATGCCAGTGGAGGGCTCCTGGTTCAGATCCTTCCCAAAGCTGCAGAGGAGCCGGCCTTGGTTGAGCTGATCGAACAGCGTTGCCGCGAAATTTCAGGGTTCAGTCAGCAGCTTGCCGAAAGTGGCGACCAGCTTGAGGACCTTCTTCGGGATGTTTTTCCCGACCTTGATCCCAAGCCCCTCGACGATGCCGAAGCAAGTCAGGAACTTCGTTTCTTTTGCCCCTGCAGCCGTGAACGCAGCAAGGCTGCTCTACTGCTGCTGGGCAGACAGGAGCTCTCTGATATGCGTGACAAGGATGGAGGCGCCGAGCTGACCTGCCATTTCTGCAGCAACCGCTATGACGTCAGTGCTGCGGAACTGCAGGAGTTGATTGATGCGTTGCCGGAAGCCGCCTGAGGCTTAAGCCAGAAAAAGAGCAGCAGCCCATAGCAAGAGTCCAGCCGGCAGTGCTTGGATCTGAAGAGGACTAAGCGCCAGCTGCTCGAAAGCGGTGGGAGACAGCGCCAGATTCAGCAATGAGCCTGCAGCCAAACCAATACTCAGCACGAGCAATGTCCATCCCAGGGATGCCAGCGGGCGACGACCACGGCGGATCTGACTGAGGAACACACCGATCGTGGCCAGAGCAAGGACAAGCTGAATGCTGGCGGCAGAGATCACCAGAAGAACGACGGCGATGATCCCGGCGATGATTCGCACTGAACGCCCCTGCCCCTCCACGAGGGCCCAGTCCGGCTTGAGGCCGGAGAGAGATTGGGAGGGATCCGGCAACTTGTTGCGGAGGTTCGCAAAGACATTGGTCATCGGAACCTGGGCAGGCAGCGAAGGCAGCGATCCTGCGGACGCCTCCCGTTCAGATGCTGTCGCTGCTGCTGCGCTGACTTGACCCTGCTGACGGTCACGGAGACGGACCATCAAAACAGCGTCATAAGCCGCCTCGATTTTTGCCCTGGCCTGATCATCTCCTGAGACTTCGGCCAAACATCGAACCTTGGCTGCTTGAACCTGTTCAAAACCAGCATCACGACTCAGGCCGAGACGAACGAAAGGATCATCCGAGCTTGCGTCGGGACCAGATTCACCAAGGGCTGCCATCGCGTCGATCCGGTTCTTCAGATGAGCGTATCGGGGACCGTTCAGAACAGGGGCGCACCGTGACGAAAACCTTCGCTTCGCTCTAGCCGGCTGCGGCAACTGAGGGCATCCACGCGGTTCAACCAGGAACGACGCTTGATCAACGGCATTTGTGGAGGCAGGTGGTACCCCTCGAGCATTTCCACTGATTCGTCATCGCCGCGAAAACACACGTATTCCGTGCCACCGTCAGCGTTGTTCTTCAGCAGCCAGAACGTACTCACGAGAGTTGTCATCGCAGCACGATTCTGGCGAGCGGGACGCGCAGGTGTGGGTGAGGCGACCCACTGCGGACAACGTCGCAAGGGTCAAAGACTGATCGGCTCCACTCCACTCACCACAGGGGCAACACTGCTGAGTTCAAGATCGGGATGATCCTGCTTGAGTTGATTGAGATTCCACTCGTTCTTGAACAGCAGAACAGGACGATTCCAGGCATCGCGGACGGTTTTGCAATTAAAAATCCGACCCACCTTGTCGAGTTCGGTCCATCCGCCGTTGATCCAACGCGCGACCTGGAAACCCATTGGCTCCAGACGAGTTTCCACGCCGTATTCATTTTCGAGCCGGTGCTGAACAACCTCGAGTTGAAGTTGTCCGACAGCGGCCAAAATCGGATCCCGCTTGCTCTCATCCGTGTCGTAGAGGATCTGCACCGCCCCCTCTTCCCGAAGCTCGTTCACCCCTTTACGGAAATTTTTGAATGCCGAAGGGTTGGGGTTCCGCAGCCAGCTAAAAATCTCCGGACTGAAACAGGGAATGCCCTCATATTCGACTTTTGACCCCACATAAAGTGTGTCTCCGATGGAAAACATGCCCGGATTGTTGAGACCGATCACGTCTCCCGGATAGGCATCCTCGACAACGGCTCGGTCTTGACCAAAGAGCTTTTGGGGTCGTGAAAGGCGAATGGCCTTGCCCGTGCGGGCATGCTTCACCGTCATGTCCTTTTCGAAACGACCACTGCAGACCCGGACGAAGGCCACACGGTCGCGATGCCTAGGGTCCATGTTGGCCTGGAGCTTGAACACGAAGCCGCTGAAACCCTCCCGCAGCGGATCCACCAGGCCATCGCTGCTGGATCGGGCGATGGGTCGTTGCGCCATCTCGAGAAAGGCATCCAGGAAAGGGCGAACCCCAAAGTTGGTCATGGCTGAGCCAAAGAACACCGGAGTGAGCTCACCGGCATGCACCATCTCGATATCAAGCTCGGCTCCAGCCGCATCCAGCAATTCCATCTCTTCAATGGCCAGGTCCAGGAGCTCGGCTTCCACCAGCTCCCGCAGTTCTGGATCCTCCAAAGAAAGGCGTTGCTCGCTGGCCTGTTTACCTCGCTCAGCGCGAGTGAACAGAACAACCTCACGGCTGCGACGGTCGATCACACCGCGAAATTGTTCCCCACTGCCGATGGGCCAGTTCACGGCCCAGGGTGTCAGACCTAACTCCGACTCAATCTCATCGAGCAGGGTGAGCGGTTCCCGACCCGGTCGGTCCATCTTGTTGATGAAGGTGAAGATCGGGATCTGACGCATGCGGCAGACCTCGAACAACTTCCGGGTCTGAGGCTCGAGACCTTTGGCAGCATCCTCAAGCATCACGGCGTTATCTGCCGCAGCCAGGGTGCGATAGGTGTCTTCAGAAAAATCTTGGTGACCTGGGGTATCCAGGAGATTGATGGTGGTGGCGTCGTAATCGAACTGAAGCACCGTTGAGGTGATGGAGATCCCGCGTTGTTTCTCCAGTTCCATCCAGTCGGAGGTCACCTTGCGCTGTTCACCCCGCGCTTTCACGGCACCGGCCTGCTGAATGGCACCGCCATAGAGCAGCAATTTCTCGGTGAGTGTGGTTTTTCCCGCGTCAGGGTGGGAAATGATTGCAAAGTTGCGACGGCGATCCACCGCTGAAGCGAGCTCCTCCGTCAGATCCCCGTCCGTTGTCGTCAGGCTTCCGCTCATCGGCTTGGTTCAACCCACTAAGCCTGACACCACCAGATAACGGTCGTCCTCCGCGGCCACCGCCAACTGGTCGAGACCCACCGTGCGGAGCTCCGCGGTGACCTCCTGAGGTTCGAAGGCCGCTGCCAGAGAGGCCGCGAAGTCGTGCTGCAACACCTGTGGAGCAGTCGGTAGGTGCTTCAACAACAGTTGCTGGACCTCAGCAGACGACGCCGGCCGCCGAAGATCTCGATGAAAAACTCGGCAACCAGGAGCAGCCAAACCTCGGCTGACCCTCCAAAGAAGGTCGGGTTGATGCAAGTGATGCAACAGGCTGTTGCTGACAACCAAATCAGCCTTCCCCAGAAGAGTTCCTTGCAGAACCTCCTGGAGGGTCAGACAAATGAACGAAATTTCCAGGCTTTGCCGCTGCGCCCGTTGGCGGGCCAAGACCAACATGGCTTCTGCACCATCAATGCCAATGATTCGTGCATGGGGAAAGAGTTCGGCAAGCCGAAGCGTGATGTTGCCCGGTCCGCAACCCAGATCAACCACCAGCGGCTGAGGCGGCAAAGGTGATGTGCGATCGATGAGCTGCTGGACCCCCTCAACAGTGGCGCGATCGCCTGAACTGAAGTCAGCGGCGGCATAGGCCTGAACCTGCGCATCACCGTTCATCAACTCAGGTTCTAAGCACCGCTGCATCATTTGCTGCCGATTCAGAGGCCAGTTTGAACGGGACACTGTTGATGGTGGTGAAGAGACCTTGCCGCCACCATTGGTGGCGTTAGGGTTTCGCTACTTGTCCTTTGATCCAGCACCGCACGTGACTCTCACCCCAAACCGTGTGGAGACCTCTGAGGGACCTGTCGCCGGGTTCGGCGACTTCCCCGCAACAGCACCAGCTGCCAACCCGGTCTTCTACCGCACCTACAGTCGGAAAACCCCTGGCGGCCGTGAGAGCTGGAGTCAGGTCGGCAGCAGGAACCTGGAAGGTCTCCGTGAGCTGGGCAACCTCAATGCCGAGGAAGTTGCCCTCTTGGCACGCATGCAAGCCGAGAAGAAAGCTCTTCCCTCAGGCCGCTGGCTGTGGATCGGTGGAACCCGGTGGATCGAACAGCCCGAGAACTTCTCCGGCTCATACAACTGCACCTCCACCAACCTCGTCGACTGGAAAGCCTTCAGTCTGATGATGGACCTGGCGATGATGGGCTGCGGTACGGGCGCCATCATTGAGCCGCACCTGATCGATCGGCTTCCTGTGGTGCGCAACACCCTTGAAGTCCTCAGCGTCAGCGACATCGGCATTACACCAGCAGCCGAGCGTCAGGATGCCTGCAGCCACAGCATTGATGGCAACAAGGTGACCATCAAGGTGGGCGACACCCGCCGCGGCTGGGTGGACAGCTATCAGCTGATGTTGGAGCTCAGCAGCGATGAACGCTTCAACGGCGATCCGATTCAGATCGTTGTGGACCTCAGCGATGTACGCCCCGTCGGGGAAACCCTGAAAGGTTTCGGCGGCATGGCCAATCCTGTGAAGTTGAAGGATCTCTACGGTCGTGTGGCCCGACTGCTCAACAAGGCCAAGGGACGCCGCCTGACTTCGGTGGAGTGCTGCTTACTCATCGACGAAGCCGCTGTCACGATCGTTGCCGGCAACATTCGTCGCAGTGCTGGCATGCGTCAGTTCGCTGCCGATGACTTGGCCGCGGCTTCCTCCAAGGACAACCTCTGGCAGCAAGACGAGGACGGCAACTGGCGGATCGATCCCGAGCGTGATGCGCTCCGAATGGCCAATCACACCCGCGTTTATCACACCCGACCCACCAAAGAGGTGGTGCACGCGGCGGTGACCAAGCAGTTCCAATCGGGGGAAGGCGCCATCCAGTTCGCCCCCGAAGCCATTGCACGCTCCAATGCCGATCTGCTCAGCACCCCTGAACTGCGCAGTGAGTTCATCGAGATTTACTGCGACCAAGGTCGCGAAGAGGCCGGTCGTTGGCTGGTCGACAACCATGGCCCCATCGGAACCGAGGAGCTGGAGCACCGCCTCAGCCGTTATGGGCTGAACCCCTGTGGCGAAATCCTCGGTGCCGACTTCCACTGCAACCTCGCAGAGGTGCATCTCAACCAGATCGACCCCAGCGATGAGGAAGGGCAGGCCGACGCCTTCCGCGCTGGAGCCCTGTCGGTGGCCTGTCTGCTCAACCATCGTTTCGAGGTTGAGCGTTATCGCCAGAGCCGTGAGTGGGACCCGATCGTGGGTGTCAGCTTCACGGGTCTGTTCGACTTCTTTGTTCATGCCTTCGGATCTGAATGGCTGCGCTGGTGGGAAGCCGGACGCCCCGAGACCGAGGAAGGCCTTCGCTTCAAGGAGCAAGAAGCCGCATACCTGAGCCGCTGGAAAGAGATCGTTAATCAAACGGTGTGGGATTACTGCGACCGCCAGGGCCTACGTCGTCCCAACCGCTGCACCACCGTTCAGCCTGCAGGCACGAAGAGCCTGCTCACCGGAGCAGCCCCTGGCTGGCATCCCCCCAAGGCTCAGCGCTTCATCCGTCGGATCACCTTCCGTAAGGACGATCCTGTGGCCATGGCTTGCATGGACTACGGCTACACCGTCGTGCCGTCACAGTCCGACAAGGACGAGGACGGTCGTTTGCTGAACGATCCCTTTGATCCCCGCTGCACCGAATGGTTGGTGGAGATCCCGACCGAGGTTAGCTGGGCGAATCTGCCTGGAGCTGATGCCGTGGACATCAATGGCTTTAGTGCCATGGCTCAATTCGATTTCTACATGCAGGTGCAACGGCATTACACCGCTCACAACACCTCAGCCACGATCGAATTCAGGGAGCACGAAATTGAACCCTTGGCCGAGGCTCTGCATCAGGCGATGGAGAACGGAGAGGGCTACATCTCTGCGGCACTCCTGGCCCGATTCGATGCCAATGCCACTTTCCCCCGCTTGCCTTTTGAGCCAATCGATTTGGCCACATATGAGGAGCTGCAATCCGCTGTAGTGAAGCGTCGTGTCAGCATTGATTTCTTCGAGGCGCTACAGCGTTACGACCAGGGTGAGCTAACCGAAGCCGGCCCTGCAGGCTGTGACTCCGACAAATGTCTTCTTCCTCTGGCCAAGCCTGAGAGCTGACACCTCATCACGTCCCGATAGAGTTGTTAGGTGTCTTCCGAGGCACCTGACACCCTCTGGAGAGGTGGTCGAGTGGTTTATGGCTCTGGTCTTGAAAACCAGCGTGTCTTCACGGGCACCGTGGGTTCGAATCCCACCCTCTCCGCTTTCAACTACAAAGCACCCAGCGAGTGCTGGAGAGCGTTTGGCGGACATCCGCAACATTCCATTAATCGCCAGAACGAACGACCTCTGCTCAGCATCCATGCCCACTGGGACGACTTCACGGATCTAAGGAATTTGGACACTTAGCCGCTATTGCCACCAGACAGCTGCCTAGCTATGAGTACATGCGTACTGCAAGCAAAGCAAGAGATGTCCGTTGATCACAGCATCCTCACCGTCAAAGCTGACGCCCCGTTCCTTTATGTCTGCCCTGGGCACTTCGTGATCGTTGGTGGTGACCACATCGAACAGGGTGATTGGTGGATGGGCCAGGTGATTTTTTGCGAGGGAAGTGCTCGTCACCCCAAGATCCCGTCCCTGTTCCAAGTGGCTGATGTCGATACAGGAGCGATCAAGTGGATTAATGCCGACGAGGTGACGGATGTGATTTGGTCAATGGATGGATGGCCTACCAGCACCCCCATTTACGAAAAGCACAAGGGATGAGGTCACGAGAAACGTGCCTTCTCCGAACAGCTGGAGGCTGATTGAAAAGGGGGAGACAGTGCCTAACATCCACACACTGGTGACGGATCACTGATTGGCATCTCCAGCAATTCAGGAGATCTTGCAGACTCCTGCTGATGCATGGTTTGTTGTGCTGGGTGAATCGCGTCTCAGTGCAGCGGAATGGCGGTTCGCCCTCAGGTCATTTACGGCCAAGGTGGCGGTCTTCTGGTTGATTGAGCTGGCGTTCTGTGAATGGGATCCGCAAAGGCGAGTTTGCGATCTGGTGGAGAAGGGCTTCTTCCCCTGCCTAATCACGTATGCGGTGATGGATTTTCTGGTGATCCCGCCGCTCAGGCGATGCTGGCACCGTTGATGGAAGTGCTGGCCAACCCAGCGCTATCAGCACTCCGTCGAACATTCGATCAGGGCGTCAGTAAAGCACTCCCTTCCACCACAACAGGCATTGCATTGACGGCCTCAACAGACATCCAAGTCCAGGAGCTTGGTATATCGAAAATACTGTTGAAGTATCAAAGAAATGTTTGTGGTCGACGGTGATGCACCACCGGAGCGATTCGACCACGCGCTCACATTGATAGGCGTGGAGACAATATGGAGTTCAGCACCAAATCTCTTAACAAAGAACGGACTTGACCCCAGTCGAAACAAGGGTCAAATCTCAGCTCTCGTCGGGCATCGCTCTGCCCGGCTTCCAAGCCCCATTAGCAGCTTTGGCATGACCACTATGGGCCGAAAAGTGTGTGATTTCGTTGAAGACAGCGACAATTTTTCGACATTCACAAATTCCGTTCGAGTCTCGGAATGATTCCCCTCTAGATGGCCTAGCCATGGTCGGATAAATAGACCGCCTAGGCACTAGGCAGACTCAATCCATCAGCAGGCGAGGCTTCGCTGACGTGCCAAAACAACACGAAAATCTCTGCAGAACAAAATCGCAGGCCATACAGCTTTCAGGCTTTGGCACTTAGTAGAAAGTATGTATGTCGAATGATGGACCGGTATCGATTCTTGCAATCACTCAGGACTGCGCTTGAGCATGGGAGTGAAGCCAACGATTGCGAAATTCCGGCCAAGCTAGACATCTATCGTGGCTTGAGACTTGAGTGAGCTTGGCCTGCTTAGGACGGACGGTCGATGCTGCTTCCGTCGAAGTCGAAGATGTAAGCCGACTCCTCCGTCACCAGTTGGCGTATTTCCTGACGGGGGATATAAAGCAACTCTGTCTCGCCGGCCTTGCAGGCTTCTGCATGTCGACAGTAGTAACAGGCATAACCAGCACAGGGTTTCTCGACCCTGGGGTCTTGATCGACGCAATGCTCTTCCATCAAGGAGCGCACAAGACGACAACAGAAATGCTGCTTCTGGATTTCCATCAACGTGAAATCCCTCAGCACATCTTGCATGCTGCGGTTCACCGAGGCGCAATACGCTTTCAGCAAAGTGTGCTCTGACTCGGCCATTTTGACGTTGACCACCTTGTCAGCATGAATTGCAGCCGCACCCATAGCGTCTCCAAGACTATCAATACATTATGACGACACCGCAAGGGTGTTGAATTTACTTTTAAAAACACATCCAACTAACCACGATCAGAGATCGCTCATCAGACTCAAAACATCTGAGACAGTTGGCTTCGAATTCAACGATCGACAACAGAAAGTTTGCTGCGGCGAGCCTAAGCCAAGGCAGTGAGTCTGAAAGGGTGAACAACACTTTTCCACGATCAACAAAACAACTGGTTAATTGCACAGTTCACACTATTCATGACAGGAGCATGAACCCTAGAGCAAGGCTTCAACCATTGTCAGTTAGAATCAATCACAGCAGTAATAACTGGGTCAACGAACATAACAATCGCGTACTTCCAGCAACGTATTGCTACAGCAACAGTGATAACCACGAAGTTCCTGTCAACCATTCAACCACTCTGTTGCTCAGGTAATTCGAACAAACTAAGCGGGACGCTGATCATCAATATTGGAAACAATCATGTCTCTGAACAATTCATTTCTTCGCCCTTTTGACATCCACCCACAGCAAGAGCTCATTGAATTAATGCCCTGATAGAACCAGAGATGCACAGGGGTGGGGCCGGCCCTGCCCAACGACGCAACAGCGCAGAGACGATCTTGGCCGTAAGGACAGAACAAAGCGCAGAGCCTCCATCGAGCAACCCAAAAGCAACCCTGCAGCTACTCCGAAGTTGCTTCTGGGTAACTTGTAGGTACTCTTGAGTTGCTTCGACAGCACACGGGTCATGATCAAAACTTCCACCCGCGAAACCCAGGTCAAGCTCACGGTCTCGGTTCCACCGAGCCTTCATGTTCTGCTACGCAGCTGGGCCCTGTGCGAAGGCCGAGAACTCACCAGTGTTGTGCTTCAGTGCGTTGAGCACTCAGTGCGCCAACTCAAGAGCAATGGCTCTATTCCCAGCGCAGCCATCCGTGCTTACGAGGGTGCCTGTGATGAACGCTTGGCTGTGGGAGGTCTTTGATCGTGCAGATCGAACGGATGGAACAAGCTCTCCAGGCGCCGGTCATGGAAGCAGTGATTGCCCTAAGCGAACGGGTGCAAACTCTTCAGGACAATCCCGAGGGGCGCATCTACACCGCGTATCGCGCCATTGATCAAACTCTCACCCTTGGCTATTGCGACAACATCGAAGCGATTGATCAACAGATCCGCGATCGCGATTTTGTCGTCCTCGCTAGTCGTCGGGGAACCCGTCGTGAGCAGCGGTTGCTTCTGCTTACCCTCAAAGAAATTGGGATCACTGGCAGCTATAGCGATAACTGCTTTAAAGCCTCACCCCACACCTTGATTCATCTCAAACACCTCGGCTGGCCTCTTGGCCGCTTGAAGCACAGCATCAACAACAGCAAAACCCGCAAGCGGTTCAACTCTGAGCGGTGATTAAGGAACGACTGCGTTGAACTAACGAGGCCACAGCAGCTGGATCTAATGCAGCTCGATCACCTGAATCCATGGCGCGATAAAGGTCTGCAACGGCCCAGGCCTTGGAGGCCGGTTCATCGAGGTGTCGAGGGATGAGATGCAGATGAAGGTGTTGGGCACCTTCACCGAAGGCGATCGCATACACGCGCTCGCACCCGGTGATCTGCTTCACAAGATGACTGGCATCTCTTACTGCGCGTCCCCAGTCTGAGGCCTCCGCCTCAGAGAAATCCACAGGTCCAGAACAGTGGCGTAGTGAATCAAGCAAGAGCCAGCCGGAGAATGGGGCTGGGTCTGGGTGATGGCGCAGCACCCAGAGCTCAGACCGCAGAATCTCATAACGCTGTCGGGCTTCAGGGTCGGCATGCAGCTGACAAATGGCACAGCTTTCCACGGAGATGGTGTTCAACGGTGCAGGGTTCAACGGCGCACGGCTCCACGGCCGTTGCCGATCAAGCCGAAGTCAATGATGAGTCCGATCAAAACCACCAACAGTCCACTGAAGGAGGAGACTCCTCCAAACGACGCCTCAGCCCAGCAATACCCAAGAGTTGTTGTGGGAAGAAACAACAGGCCAAGAACGGGAAGGACTGGATTGGGAACACTGGTGCCAGTGAATGGCTGCAGAACGAAGCTGCTGTTGATCAACCACATCAACACCAAGACCAGGCGTGGGGCAAGCAAGCCAATCGCTGCCAGAAGACACATCGCGGTAAAGACGCTGAGTCATCCATAGCGCCGTCACCGGAGCAGGAAAGCCTCGTCACCAGAAGATTCAGGTTTCGAAGGAACAATTCATCGCTAACTCGAATGGAACCGAAGCATCCGGCAGCGACAGGAGGGTGCTGGAAAGCATCGCCAGGTCACCGGGTTGGGTCATTTCTGCCGGTTGCACCGCCGTCACCGCACGAGCCATGTCGGTGTTAACCCAACTGGGGCAGATCGCGGTCACGCGAATCCCCTGGTCCCAGCCTTCATTGCGCATGCTCTGACAAAGCGCCATCAAGGCGTATTTGCTGACGGGGTATCCCGCCATACGCCCCTTGACGCGCTTGCCACTCATCGAGACCAGAACCTGAATCCGCCCATGGCCACAGGACGCCAAGGATGGCCAGGCGGCGCGAGTCAGCCACCAGGGTCCCATCACATTGACGGACCAGAGTTCATCCAGGTCGCGCTCTTCGCCATTGGCAAACAGCAGCGGGGTGCGACGCAAAATTCCAGCACAATGAATCAGGGTGTCGATCTGTCCCCACTGGTGAATGGTGGCCTCCACCCAGGCTTCAGCACTCGCGGGGTCCCTGGCGTCGTAGGGGTGATGGGCAACACGGTCGACATCAAGTTCGGCTCCCCTAAGTGAATCTGGATCTCGCAAGCCGAGGCTGAGACGATGCCCCTCATCAAGGAGCCGCTTCGCAATGGACCGACCGATACCCCGACTGGCTCCGGTGAGCAAGACAGTGCGTTGCATCAGGTCACGTTCAAGAGTTGATTGAGAAGAGATTGTGGCGTCGATGCATCCACCAGGAGCGCTCGATTTGGCATCGTCATGAATCCTGTCGAGACGCAGTCATCCAGAAATCTCAGCAAAGCGTCGAAGTAGCCATTCACATTGAGCATGCCGATCGGTTTGGCATGAAAACGAAGCTGAGCCCATGTCAGTGCCTCAAACAACTCCTCGAGCGTTCCAAGACCACCGGGCATTGCAATTACCGCATCAGCCAACTCAATCATCCGCGCTTTGCGCTCATGCATCGAGCCCACAACATCCAGACGGGTCAAGCCGGTATGCACGACCTCATCGAGCATCAACGGCTCAGGGATCACCCCGATCACCTCACCACCCGAGGCCAGAGCGGCATCAGCAACAGCACCCATCAAGCCAATCCGAGCTCCGCCGTAAACCAGGGCGATGCCTTTGGAGGCAAGCAAGGCGCCCAACTCATTGGCGGCAGTCTGGAACAAGAGAGACTCTCCACTCCGAGAGCCGCAATACACAGCGATCCGATGCATGACGCCCTTGCCGTGATCCGTCCATCTTCTCCTGCAGTGGCTGGCAGAAGCGACATCAATGCAGACAATCGCTACCAATGGCACCTTGTGACCATGACCTCGTCTCGCCTTGAACTGCTGAGCCATCACCGGATTCGTGACCCAAGGCTCGGCCTCAATGAACCTTCCGGGCTGACATTGAACCTTGATGGATCAGCGCTCTACACCGTCAGTGATGACACCAAGGCGATTTTCCGCCTTGACCTCAAGGGAAGGGTTGCGGTCGCCGACTCGTTCTTCATCGGCCTCGACGACCTGGAGGGGATTGCTATCCGCAACGACGAAAGTGAACTGCTTGTGGTGCAGGAGGCGACAAATTCACTCGTGGTGGTGGATCTCTACACCCGGCGTGAACGCTCTCGCCGCCCCCTGTCAGCCATGCGCAACTACGACACCATCGCGGCCTATTTCCCAGATCCTCCAGACAACAATGGGTTAGAGGGAATCACCGTAAACACCAGCAACGACCACGTGTTTGTCGTCAAGGAGCAACGACCAGGTCTGTTGATCGAACTCGACCCCGCTCTCACAACCATTCTTTCAACGAGGGTGCTGCAAGCAGGCCAAGGGTTCACTCACCCCAGGCTCAAGTCCGACAAGATTGATTTTTCCGGGCTGAGTTACGACAGCAGGAATGACACGATCTGGATTGCCAGCGACAAAGGTCAGTGCCTGTTCCAATACGACTGGACACGTGATGTTGTTCTTCAGCGCCTTGATCTCACCATCAGCACTGGAGCCAAGGAAAGGCAGATCCGCAAACCCGAGGGCATTGCCTTCGATCCGCAACGGAACAGGATGTATGTGGTGAGCGATCGTGACGCTGATCTCTACGTGTTCAAAGTCCATGACGACAGCTGAGCAGCGCAGAGTCCTGATCACTGGTGCAAGCAGCGGGATCGGGCTTGAAGCGGCAAAGATCCTGCTGGCCCGTGGAGATGAGCTGACCATCCTTTGTCGTAATGCAGAACGGGCCGGTCAAACCCAAGCAGCGTTGTCTGGATCTGTTCAGACCTGTGTTGCAGATCTGGCAGACCTTGGGTCCGTCGCGAAGGCGATCGACCACCTCCGTCAGAGCCAAACAACATTTGATGCGATGGTGCTCAATGCGGGGTTGCAATACGCCGGACATCGTTCCCCCCGTTGGAGTCAACAAGGCATTGAACTCACCTTTGCGGTGAACCATTTGGCCCATCAACTCCTGGTTGAAAGATTGAAGGAGCACGCCCGAGCCATCGTCATCACCGCCTCTGAGGTGCACAACCCATCCACTGGAGGTGGGCGGGTTGGCCAACCTGCAGGACTCGGCACGATGGAGGGCATTCACCAGGGGCCAGGGGCGGCCATGGTGGACGGCATAAGCCCTTTCAATGCTGATAAGGCCTACAAGGACAGCAAGCTCTGCAATCTGCTGATGGCCCAGGAGATTCATCGTCAAAGTCCTGGAGTCCCCGTGATGGCATGGAGTCCAGGACTGGTAATTCCTCGGACATCAGACGGTTTTTTCAGAAACAGTCGCCAAGCCAATCCCATGGGGCAGGCCTTGTTTGGATTTGTCGCCCGAGATCTATTGAGATTGACGGAAAGCGTTGAACAGGCCGGAGGTCTTTTGGTGCAACTCATCGACGAAGAGCTCAACCAGCCTGGATTCACCTACTGGAGCAACGGGCTGCTGGGGCCTGGACGACATCAATTCAGCCCAACTGAACCTTCCGAAGAAGCATCCGACAGCAGCAAAGCGACGACTCTCTGGACGCTGTCGTCCAAACTGATCAAGGCGACGCTTTCAACATAAAACTGTTGTTCAGCCCCATAGAAAGACACACAGACAACAGAAGTACTGATCAACGATGCGGTTCCAACAACCGCAATCACCCCAAAGCTGATCGTGACGGCAGAACGTCGGATCAATTTCCCGTCACTGACGGCTCAACCAAAAGCCAAGCTGAGGACGGGGTCCATCAGCGGGGCGACGATCATGGCTCCAATGACGACAGCCGTGCTGTTGGAGATCAACCCAAGGGTTGCGATCACCGCTGAACTGATCAGAAGAATCAAAAAGCCAAGCGAAGGCTTGGATGATGCGATCCGTGCTTCGTACAGCTCAGTACGCGGGACACGACTTTCAAGATGCACCGCCCAATGCCCCGACAAGCTCTCCAGCAAGTGCCCCAGCGCCTTTCGCCTCTCAAGAACTCACGTTCCTGAATTGTGCACAGAGTTCTGAACGACACAGCAGACTTCACGACGATCACCATCACGAGATGACGGGAGTGCTGGCGGCCCTCGGTGCAGCCATGGCCTGGACTGGAGCCAGTGCTCTTTGGCGTTCGCTATCGGGTCGGGTGACGGCGATCCGGCTCAATGCTTTGAAAAACGGCCTGGCCAGCCTGGTGTTTCTGCCGGTACTGCTCATGCTTCCGCGGAGTACCGAGGGAGAAGCTGTGTTGCTGCTGCTGATCAGCGGCTTGATCGGAATTGCTGCAGGAGACAGCTTTTACCTGGGTGCTTTACGTCGACTCGGCACCCGTCGAACCCTCACCGTCGAGGCAAGCGGTCCGGTGCTGGCAAGCATCGCTGGAGTCCTTGTGATGGGGGACAGCTTGAGTTCAAGGAACTGGCTTGGCGCCATCCTGGTGTCGGGCGCGGTTGTGCTGATCGCGTTACAGGCCAAGGAAGCAAGCCATCAACAAGAGGGTGAAATCGGCACCGAACTGAGCAGCGGTCTGATGTTGGCCCTCGTCGCTGTGATCTGTGGTCTGAGCGGGGCCTTTCTTGCCCGTCATGTCTTGATCAGCTCAGAACTGACGCCACTGCAGACGGCAGCCATTCGCTTGCTGGGGGGATGGCTTGGTCTGATCCCCGTGATGAAGGGGGCCTGGAGAAGATCAGCAATGACACGGCAGGAGCAATGGAAGCTTGTGGTCGCCACCCTGATCGGAACCAACGGGGGCATCCTGTTGCAACAGGTCGTGTTGCAGACCATGCCCGTTGGACAAGGCGTCACGTTGATGGCTACGGCTCCGGTGATGGCTCTTTTTATTGGCCGAATGGAAGGTGATCCGATTCAGCTCCCCGGAGCTGCTGCTGCAGTGCTGGCCTTGGCCGGTGTGGCCTGCACAAGCAACTGAAGAGCGGTTTCAACGGCCGAAGCTGCAGTGTTGTTCAACGCCAGCACCACAAGATCAGCACCGCAGCCAACCTCAGGACGCCAGGCATGGCTGGGGGCAGCTTCAAACCAGCTGTTCAGCCGTGGCCCCACCATCTGGACTTGAAGCGGAAGCGCTTTGCCCTGCAACCAGACGCGCCCTTTCAGACGAAGCACCTGCTGATCACGAACGAGGTTGGGCAGCAGCTGCTCGAAAGCCTGCCGATCTAGGGCGCCTTCCACGCGAACGTTGCTACCGACCATCTCGACGTGGGTGTGGTCGTGATGATCGTGGTCGTGGTCGTGGTCGTGGTCGTGGTGGTGCTCGTCGTGGTGCTCGTCGTGGTGCTCGTGCTCATGGCTCTGATGCGTGGCCTGGTGCTCCAGTCCCAGCACAACAGCCGTCTCCACCTGTCCCTGAGAGACCGGAAGCAGAGCAGTTCCCGGTCGGACTTTGTTGCTAATTCCCTCCTTCACATCAGCCATCGCCGAAGCGTCCAGACGATCGGCACGACTGATCAAGACCAGGTCAGCGGCCTGGAGTTGATCCTCAAACAACTCGTCGATGGCGGTGAGGTGATCGAGGCTGGGATCCTCGGCGCGCTGACGTTCAAGCGCATCGGCATCAGCCACAGGGCTGCCCTGCGCAAGGGCCTCGCCATCCACCAACGTCACCACACCATTCACATGAACACGGCTGCGAATGGCGGGCCAGTCCAAGGCCTGAAGCAAGGGACGTGGCAAGGCCAGGCCGCTGGTTTCGACAACAATCCCATCCAGCTGATCCGCCCGTTCAAGCAACGTCTCCATCGTCGGAAGGAAATCGTCCTGAACCGTGCAACAGAGGCAGCCGTTGTTCAGCTCCACCAGGCGGCCGGCCACATCCTCCTCAGGGCAAAAGCCACAACTGCGGATCAGATCACCATCAAGGCCCACACTGCCAAATTCATTCACCATCACCGCCAAACGCTGGCCGCCGCGGGTGAGCAGATGGCGCAGCACAGTGGTCTTACCAGCCCCAAGGAAGCCAGTGATCACGGTCACCGGCAGACGTTTTGGCATGGGAACTTAAGGACGACAGCCCAGGCTCTCACGGGTTGACACCCCGCTGATCGGGTTGGAGCCATCAGCCCTTGCGCAAAGGGCCCGCTGCTGAGGCAGATCGATCACGGCGTTGGTGAAATCAGCACCATCAATCTGCGCGTCGGTAAAACGGCTCTGCATCATCATTGCGTTGGTGAAATTGGCACCACGCAGATCGGCGCCTTCGAAGTGACTGGCAAAGCCGACGACATCGGAGAGGTTGGCGTCACGCAGATCGGCGCCCTGAAGTTGAGAGGTGTTGATCACAGCTCCCCGCAAATCTGTGCCGCTCAGATTCACCTCCCGCAGATCGGCCTTGAGGAACTCTTTCTCCTTGAGATCGAGGCCGTGCATGTCGGAGCTGATCTCCTGAACTGCAAACTGTCCGCGGAGTTCCGGAGCCGTGATGGCCTCGGCCGACTCAGGCCAGAAGATGGTGCTGAGACCCAGCAGGATCACCGCCAGCAGCGAGGCCGTACGTCGAAGGGCGCCCATGAGACCGGTAATTTGAGCAATCACGTTATGGCAAACACCAGCGGAGCGAGTCGTTATGGCCATGAGCCTGCGGGTGGTGGTTCCACCCCATCCCCTAATCGGTCATTGGCTGACGATGCTGCGGCACCGGGAAACCCCTCCAGCCCTTTATGCCACTGCACTGCAGGAACTGGGCCGCTGGCTCACCTACGAAGCCCTGCGGGACTGGTTGCCCCATCGTCGCGACACTGTGCCCGGGATGGACGGAGACACCGAAGGCACCATCGTTGAGGCTTCTGTGCCCCTGATCGCCATCCCAGTTCTTCCTGGTGGCCTCGAGCTGTGGCAAGGAGGACGATCCGTACTACCTGATGCATCCCTTTGTTTAGGGACATGCCCGCAGGAGATTGAGGCGAACGCTGGGGTGATTCTGTTTATTGATCAGATCCGCGATGGCCAGGCCACACTCCAGCTCCTGCAGGAGCTGCAAAACAAGGGTGTTGATGGGCGACGTCTGCGTTTAATCACCGCGCTGTGTGCCAGTCCTGGGCTGAAGCTATTGGGAGAAACCGTTCCCGACCTGACGCTGCACACTGCTTGCATCGACGAAGGTCTGGGTGAACAAGGCGAGATTCGTCCGGGAATCGGTGACCCTGTGCGACGGCTCAACCTCAGACATTGAGAGCGTGACTAACCTTCAGACAGGTTGATTGCACCCATGGCCCAGCAGCACGACACGGGCTCAGGCACCCTGGCAACGCTGGTCACCGGAGCAGTGCTCGGTGCCGCTGGTCTGGCCTGGTGGCTCTTGAATGAAGCCGACAGGCGTAGGCGCTATGGAGTGCAGAAGTCGATGTTGCATGCGCCGCGAATGCAAGACGGCTCTGAAGTGCTGGACAGCTCACCCAACGGTCACCTCGAGGAACGGGTGGAAAAACTGAACGCTGAGATCGCCCGCGTTCGCGCCCAACTTGAAGGTCTTGGTAGCGAAGGATGAGCGCTCGGTAGGTTGGCTTAATCGCCACTGGTCCGCTCCGTTCCATGCTTCGCTCTGACGCCGTCACCAAGGGGATTCAGCGGTCTCCCAACCGGGCCATGCTGCGGGCCGTCGGTTTTGGAGACAGTGATTTTGGCAAGCCGATCCTGGGCATTGCCAACGGCTACAGCACCATCACTCCATGCAATGTGGGGCTGAATGACCTGTCTAAAAGGGCTGAGGAAGCAGCCCGACAGGCCGGAGGCATGCCTCAGATGTTTGGAACCATCACGGTGAGTGATGGCATATCCATGGGCACCGAAGGGATGAAGTACTCCCTGGTGAGTCGGGAGGTGATCGCCGATGCGATCGAAACTGCCTGCAACGGCCAGAGCATGGACGGCGTGCTGGCTGTTGGCGGCTGCGACAAGAACATGCCCGGCGCGATGCTGGCCATGGCACGGATGAATATTCCGTCGGTGTTCGTCTACGGCGGCACGATCAAGCCCGGCAAGCTTGGCGGCTGTGATCTCACGGTGGTGAGCGCTTTTGAAGCTGTCGGCCAGCTGACCAGCGGCAAAATCGATGAAGCGCAGCTCACCGCGGTTGAGAAAAATGCCTGCCCGGGTGCTGGCAGTTGCGGCGGGATGTTCACCGCCAACACGATGAGTGCCGCCATCGAAACAATGGGTCTCAGCCTCCCCTACAGCTCGACGATGGCTGCGGAGGACGAGGAAAAAGCCGACAGTGCAGCCCGCTCCGCTGAGGTGCTGGTCGAGGCGGTGAAAGCCAATATTCGCCCCCTCGATCTGCTCACCAAAGAAGCATTTGAGAACGCCATCAGCGTGATCATGGCGGTAGGTGGCTCCACCAATGCGGTGCTCCACCTGCTAGCCATTGCCCGCACAGCCGGTGTCGACCTGAGCATCGACGACTTCGAGCGAATCCGTCAGCGGGTGCCGGTGATCTGCGATCTCAAGCCCAGCGGTCGCTACGTAACCGTTGATCTGCACAATGCCGGCGGTATCCCCCAGGTGATGAAGCTTTTGCTCGATGCCGGATTGCTCCACGGGAACTGCCGCACGGTCGAAGGAAAAAGCCTGAAGGAGCTTCTGGCGGACGTTCCAGGAGAACCACCCACCGGGCAAGACGTGATCCGTCCACTCAGCGACCCCATGTACGCCAAGGGACATCTGGCGATCCTCAAGGGCAACCTGGCGACAGAAGGCAGCGTGGCCAAGATCAGCGGTGTGAAAACGCCTGTGCTCACTGGACCGGCCCGGGTTTTCGAAAGCGAGGAAAAATGCCTGGCTGCCATCCTCGACAAGCAGATCAAAGCCGGTGACGTGGTCGTCGTCCGCTACGAGGGTCCCGTCGGTGGACCTGGCATGCGGGAAATGCTGGCTCCCACCTCAGCGATCGTGGGACAAGGCCTTGGGGACAAGGTCGCTCTGATCACCGATGGGCGCTTCAGCGGTGGCACCTACGGTCTCGTTGTGGGCCATGTCGCTCCGGAAGCCGCCGTCGGAGGAACAATCGGCCTGGTTCAGGAAGGCGACAGCATCACCGTCGATGCCGACCAACTGCTGCTTCAACTGAACGTGGATGAGGCCGAACTGGAGCGTCGTCGTGCGGGGTGGACCAAACCGCAACCGCGCTATCGCAACGGAATTCTCGGCAAATACGCACGGCTCGTCTCCAGCTCGAGCCGAGGCGCAACAACCGATCACGACGACTGAGTCAAACGGCCGGTTGCACCAGAGACCTTAAGCGTCGACCCAGCGCCTCCAAAGGAGTGGCATCCTGCGGCGCCGAGCAACGTTGGCCCGAGGCCCCATCCATCCAAACCGGATGTCGCCCGTGCCAGAGCATTGGGCGTTCGGGTTGATCCCACCAGCTGATCATCAGATTGATCTCATCACCACTCCGATAAATCTCCAGCTCAAGATCCCGATCGGGATGGCGCTGGCCATCGCCATCCCGGCTTTCAATCCGCACATGAAGGTCGTCGAGTTGCTCCGGAGCTGAGGGGTCAATTAAGACCACCGCATGGCTCCATGGCTTGAGGCAAACGTCGGCCGCCTTGGCGATCAACACCAGAAGGTCCATCGGTTCAGGGCAAGGCGCGGATGGATCGAATCAGCATTCGTATGGAGCCGGGGCGAAAGCCTGGATTGAGATCGCCCGCATCGCCGAACTTGGAGTGCAGCACCTGAATGCGCGTGATGCCACTGGGATCGAAGCGCAACGGCAAACCAACTGGCTTGGCACGCACCGTGGGCCTGAGCTCAGTAAAAGGCACCACCACGCGGGTCACCCCATCGGGATCAGTTACTGCATCAACCACCCAGCGCAGACCACCAGGAATCAATTCGGTGAGTCCCATGGCCCCATCCCGGCAACCGATGGCAATCTTCAGCGTTCGACCCTCCCCCTCCACATCCAGCTGCAGAGCGGAGAAAGGAGAAAGGTCGAGCGGGGGTTGGAGGCGGGGCGAGCGACAGCTGACAAAACCGCCACCGGTTTCCACCAAATCTCCCTCCAGAACGAGTCCTTCTGGGGAAACATGACAACCCGCACGGGATCGGCCGCCCATGATGGTGTCATTGAGGCTGGCCCAGTCAGCGAAATCGCTGCCCTGGAAAAGAATCTGTTCAGAGGCCGGCGGCTGCATCCTGATCAGCAAGGATCAGCACATCACTAGCAGGCTGAACCAAGCGTGCGGGAGTGCGATCGGCGGACTCAGAAGGATCCAGCAGGCGCCGCAGGGCTTCTTGCTTGCCGGCCCCACTCACCAGAAAAATCACTTGTCGGGCGGCACTGAGCACAGGAGCCGTCAAGGTGATCCGATCTAACCCCTTGCCACGACCAATGGTTGTCCAGCGATCCACAACCGTTGGAGCATCCGTACCGGGAAAAAGGGAGGCGGTGTGACCGTCGTCGCCCAGCCCAAGCAGCATCACATCAAACACGGGAGGGACACCCGAACAAAGGCGAGAGACCTGTTCAGCAAAAGCGTGAGCGCTGGCCTCCGGGCTCTCAAGTTCCACCGTGGGCACAGGGTGGAAGGAGGAAGAAGCTCCAGGCCCAGGGGCGAGCAGGGTGCGGCGCAACATGCCCGCGTTGCTGGATTCATCCTCAGCAGCAACCCAACGCTCGTCACCCAGCACCACATCCACCCGATCCCAGGGCAGCCTCTCCTGACCAAGCAGTGAATAGGCACTGGCAGGGGTACTGCCACCAGAGAGTGCGATCTGGCATCGGTCTCTTTGATCCAAGGCAAGATCGATCTGGGCAGCGATTGTTTCGGCAGCCCGGCGGGCAAGGTCCTGGGGATCCCTCGCCCGCTCGACGCGGTAGTTCGTCATGGCTGACCGCTCAGCTGAGCCATTCGGTGTGGAACGTTCCCTCCTTGTCGACCCGTTGATAGGTGTGGGACCCGAAACAGTCGCGCATCGCCTGAACCAGGTTCTGGGGAAGGCGACCTGAGCGGTAGCTGTTGATGTAGTCGAGGGTGCTGCTGAAGCAGGGAACCGGAATGCCAGCTTCGGCAGCACCGGCAACCACCTTGGCCAGGCCGGGGAGACGGCGGTTGATCTGCTCGGCGAACCAAGGATCCACCATCAGGTTGGGCAGTTGGGGATCAGCGTCAAAGGCATCCTGAATCCGCTTGAGCAGGCGCGCGCGAATGATGCAGCCGCCTTTCCAGATCTGAGCGATGGAAGGCATGTGGAGCTCATAGTCGAGATCCTGGGACGCAATGCGTAGCAGTTCCATGCCCTGGGCATAACTGGCGATGCAGCTCAGCACCGTGGCATCCATCAACGGAGACATGGCATTGTCAGGTGTCCCCAGATCAAAGTCCTTGATTGCGGGACCCTTGAGGATGGATTCAGCCGCCATCCGTTGGGGCCTCATGGAGCTCATCACACGCGCATTGAGCGATGCATAGATGGTGGGAACCGAAGCACCCATCTGCAGTGCAGTCACCACAGTCCAGAGGCCCGTACCCTTCTGGCCAGCCTGATCCGTGATCTTCTCGACCAGATCGGTTCCATCTTCAGGATCCTTGGTGCGCAGACACACCTCCGTGATCTCCACCAGGTAGGACGACAGCTCCTCAGTGGCATTCCACTGACCGAGAACATCAGCCATCTGCACACCGGTCATTCCCTTGACCCGCTTCATCAGGTCGTAGCCCTCGGCCAGGATCTGCTCGATGCCGTACTCGATGCCGTTGTGGACCGTCTTGACCAGATGACCTGATCCACCGGGGCCGATGTAGGTGACACAGGGGCCATCCTCGACCTGTGCCGCCATCTTGTTCACGAGGCTCTCGATGGCCTCATAGGAGGCTTTCGTCCCCCCGGGCATCATGCTTGGCCCCTCCAAGGCGCCTTTTGCACCACCGGAGACACCCATGCCGATGAAGCCAAAACTCTTGCTTTCGAGCTGCTTCACCCGGCGTTCGGTGTCGTGATAATCGGAGTTACCACCATCAATCAGCAGATCTCCTTCTTCCAAATAGGGAGAAAGCTGATCCACCACAGCATCAACTGCGGGGCCCGCCTTCACCATCATCAAAATCCGGCGGGGGCGTTCAAGTTTGCCGACGAAGTCTTCAAGATCAGTGGCGCCCTGGATGTTCTTCTCCCTGCCGCGCCCATTCAGGAAGTCTTCAGTCTTCGCATAGGTGCGGTTGTAGACAACGCTGGAGAAGCCATTGCGCTCCGCATTGAGGACGAGGTTTTCCCCCATCACGCCGAGACCGATGAGGCCGAAGTGAGACTTGGACATGGTCTGGAGGACCACTGACAACTGTGCTCAGTGTGTTGAGGCCGGACCGCTTCGACCGCAAATCACACAAGTTATGTCAGGAATGGGCCATCAGATTTCGGGGCAGATGGCCTTCCTGACAAGGGTTCAAATCAACGATCAGATCACCGTGCCATCGGGAATGGTGGCGTTTTTCTGAACAACCACAATGCCGTTGCGGATGTAGAAGCCCTGATCCGAACGATCCGCTTCCTCGACGTTGTCCTTGTTGATGATCGAGACACCCGAACCGATGCGAGTGTTCTTATCGAGGATGGCTCGTTTCACAGTGGTGCCCTTACCCACACCAAGTGGGATGCCACCGCGTTCCTGAAGAAGAGCGCGCTCTTCACTCGATTCGAAGAAATCAGAGCCCATCACCAGGGTGTCCTGAAGGACGACGTCACTTTCGATCCGGCTGCGCACACCAAGAACACAGTGGTGGATGCTGCAGGACTTCAAAATTGAACCCTCTCCAACGATCGAATTGGTGATCTGAGCGTCCACAAGTTTGCTGGGGGGCAAATAACGGGGACGGGTGTAGATGGGGAACTTCTCGTCGTAAAAGCTGAAGGGAGGCTTCGGTTGTTGCGTTAGCGCCAGATTCGCTTCATAAAAGGCACCGATGGTGCCGATATCTTCCCAGTAATCGTCAAACACATAACTCTGAAGATTGTCGCCCCTCGCGAGAGCCTCAGGAATGACTTCCTTGCCGAAATCCTTGTGGCCGGGATGCTTGTCGAGCAAGTCAAACAGGGTTTGACGGCTGAAGACGTAAATGCCCATCGATGCCAGATACGGCCTCTCCTTCGCGGAGTCAGCACTCAGACCGAAGCGTGAGGTATCAACAGCCATCTCGACGAGTGAATCCCCCTTTGGCTTCTCACGGAACTCCTTGATGGTGCCGTTTTCATCCGTGCGCATCAGGCCAAAGGCTTCAGCCTGCTTGGAATCAACAGGAAGAGCGGCAACAGTGAGGGCCGCGCCTGTGCGGCGGTGATGCTCGATGAAGCGGCTGTAATCCATCCGGTACAGCTGGTCACCGGAGAGGATCAGATATTCATCAACATCCCACTCCTGAAAGAGCCATTGGTATTTGCGTACAGCATCGGCCGTGCCACCAAACCAAGAGGGGCTGTCGGGCGTCTGCTGGGCCGCGAGCACCTCAACGAAACCTCCACCAAAGGTATTACTGAGGTTGTAGGTCTGGCTCAGATGACGGTTGAGCGACGCACTATTGAACTGCGTCATCACGTACATCTTGTTGATGTCGGAATTGATGCAGTTACTGATAGGGATATCAATCAGACGATATTTACCAGCCAAAGGGACAGCCGGCTTAGCGCGCATTTTGGTGAGCGGATACAGGCGCGTACCGGCACCTCCGCCCAGAATGATGGCCAAAACACGCTTCATGCCGCTATCCCAAATCGGCGTTGCCGCAAGAACTTACTGGAGTTTTTGGCTTAAGAACCGTCTTCGGGAAGAATCAGTCGAGATTACTGGGATTCAGTTCGGGACTGAAAGGCTCAGCAGCTCAAGACGGCTCCAAATTGAACAGTCTTTCCACGATCCGAAGTGCCTGTTGACGATCCTGCCGTGTCTGCGGAGCCCGCAGCTGAGTGACTGGGGTGTGGAGGATCTTATTGATGATCCCCTTGCTCAAGGCCTCAACAACCTTGCGCTCTCTGGCTGAAAAATCAGGCCCCATCCTGCTAAGGGCCTTCTGCAGTTCCTCCGAGCGGATCGATTCCATGGAGGAACGCAGCTGGTTGATAGTCGGCACTGCCTCGAGGCTGTCCCACCATTCCAGGAACTGCTGCGCTTCCTGCTGAAGCAACTGCTCGGCCTCTCGAGCGATGGCTTGGCGAGCTTCCTGATTGCGGGCGACGACCTCCTGAAGATCATCCACATCGTGGGATTCAACGCCGTCAACCTCGGCAGCATCTGCAGCGATGTTGCGGGGCACCCCGATATCAATCAGGCGAAGCTTGCTGCGACGGTTCAGTGGAGCCAGCCGGGACGCGTCAATGATCGGGTCATCCGCAGCGGTACTGGTAAACACCAGGGAACAGGTGCTCAGATACTGATCCAGATCTGAGAGCGGCCTGCACTGAACCGGAAGATCAGGGAAATCGGCAGACAGCTGTTCGGCACGGGCAACAGTGCGGTTCAGCAGCACCACCCCTGAAGCACCCTTGGCCTGTAAGTGCTGAAGCAGCAGACGGCTCATGCGCCCTGCACCAACCACAGCGATCTGCTCACTTTCCAGGGTGACCAGTTGATCAAGACCACGGGACTGCCCAAGCTTCAGCTGGGCAAGCTCAACGGCCGCTGAACTGATAGAAACGGCTCCCGTTCCAAGGTTGGTCTCACTGCGGACCCGCTTGCCTGTAGTGACAGCCTGGGTCAGCAAGCGATTCAGGATCGGGCCCAATGATTTGTGCTCTTGCCCGAGCCGCATCATCTTCTTGACTTGGGAGAGGATCTGTCCTTCCCCCAGCACAAGACTGTCGAGACCTGCTGCCACCCGCATCAGGTGGTCGACAGCGTCTTCGTGGTGAAAGCTGAACAGGTGAGGGGTCAGTTCACCTGTCTCAAGGCCGGAATGACTGCTGAGGAAGTCGCTGACAGCAGACACGCCGAGGTCGGGGTTCCGAACCAGGGTGTAAATCTCAAGACGGTTGCAGGTGCTGAGGATCGAAGCCTCGAGCACCTGCTCATTACCGCGTAGCGATTGGAGCGACGTCTCCATGGTCTGCTCAGGGATGCTGAGCCGTTCCCGGATTTCCACCGGTGCCGTGCGATGACTGAGGCCGACGACGGCAATATGCATGGAGACGTTCCTCTCAACCAGTTAGTGACGATCAGCTCAGAGCAATGCTCTGGGCACCGTCTTTGATGTGCACGGTGTTGGTGAAGCGGCAGGTGTTGTCCAGGTTGCTAATCACCAGGCTGCTGGTGCGTGTGCAGTCCGTTTCGAACTTAACTCCATTGAAGAGCAGACCATCAGTGATGCCGCTTCCTGCGAAACAAACATGCTCACCGCAGGCCAGTTCCTCAGCTTCGTAGACCTTGTCGGGATCGGTGATACCCATCTCAGTCAGACGCGCCAGGTTGCCCTCTTTGGTCATGTCAGCCCATTCGGAAGTTTGAGCCACAGCCGGGTCGTAAACCAGCTGGCCCTGGAAATGGCCACCGAGAGCGCGCATGGCAGCAGCAGAGATCACACCCTCCGGTGCTGCACCAATGCCCATCAGGCAGTGGGTACCAGTGCCGGCAAAGCCACAGGCGATCGCAGCCTGAACGTCACCATCAGAGATGGGTTGGATCCGTGCACCGGTGGCGCGGATCTCAGCGATCAGATCCTTGTGACGAGCACGATCCATCACAACGATGGTCAGTTCGTCAGGGGCAAGCCCCAGGCATTCGCTGAGGATCTTGATGTTTTCAGTGGCCGACTTGCGGATATCCACTTTGCCCTTGGCTGCCGGGGGCGCAGCCAGCTTCTTCATATAGAAGTCGGGAGCATTGAACAGACCGCCACGGTCGGATGCCGCAAGAACGGCCATTGAGCCACGTTGGTTGTAGGCACAAAGATTGGTGCCTTCGCAAGGGTCAACGGCGAAATCGACGCCAGGACCATTGCCAGTACCGACCTCTTCTCCGATGTAAAGCATGGGAGCTTCGTCGCGTTCGCCCTCACCGATAACGATGCGACCTTGCATTTGAATTTGATTCATGCGCTTGCGCATGGCATCAACAGCCAATGCATCCGCTTCATCCTTCAGACCTTTGCCGGAGAGCGTGGCGGAAGCGATGGCGGCTTGCTCGACGATCTCGAGAATTTCCTGAATGAGGGTCTGATCCACGGGACTCCGGATGGGGTGGTACGGGTTGGCGAGATCTCCTGGACGGGCAGTTTGCCGCCGCCGCAGTGGATCTCGACGTCTGAGCGCGGCTCACTGTATCAGTGGTTGCAGGAGTCCCTAAAATCACTCGGCATTTCGCGCTCCACATCCATGAGCACCAAGCCCCTGGTGATCTCGCCGTCGATCCTGTCGGCTGACTTCGCACGCCTCGGCGAAGAAGTGAAAGCCGTGGACGAAGCAGGTGCGGATTGGATCCATGTGGATGTGATGGACGGGCGCTTTGTCCCAAACATCACCATTGGCCCCCTGATCGTCGAAGCGCTTCGTCCCGTCACCCAGAAGCCGCTGGATGTTCACCTCATGATTGTTGAACCGGAGAAGTACGTCCCCGACTTCGCCAAGGCCGGTGCAGACATCATTTCGGTGCAGGTTGAAGCATGTCCACACCTGCATCGCAACCTCGCTCAGATCAAAGACCTGGGCAAAAAAGCAGGCGCGGTGCTCAATCCCTCGACTTCCCTCGACACCCTCGAGTACTGCCTTGAGCTTTGCGATCTGGTGTTGATCATGAGTGTCAACCCCGGTTTCGGCGGCCAAAGCTTCATCGAAAGCCAGGTACAGAAAATTCGCGACCTGCGCCGCATGTGCGACGAAAAAGGTCTTGATCCCTGGATCGAAGTGGATGGCGGCATCAAGGGTGCCAATGCCTGGAAAGTCATTGAAGCTGGCGCCAACGCAATTGTTTCCGGCTCAGGGGTGTTCAACCAACCTGATTACGCAGAAGCCATCAAAGGCATCCGGAACAGCAGCAGCAAAGAAGCTGTTCTCGCCTGATCCTCAGGTCGTTCGCGTGAATAGCACCAAGCCCGGCATCCATTGCCGGGCTTTTTTATGGCCGGCAGACACCATGACCTCAAGCGAGGGCTCAGGTGGGATGGTGGCTTGAGGCCCCAAAAAGATTCAACGATCGAGGAATCCACAGTTTCATCATCTCCAAAGATTTGGAGCCACGGTGCAGCAAAAGAGACTCCGATAATTGTTTTATGAACGTTGAAGTCAAGCTGGTTGCAGCATTCCTAGCCCTGAATGCTGGTGTGATTGCACTAGCTGTCGCTGGATATGCCAAGGGAGGTATGAACATCAGTGCCGTGCTTCAACACTTGAGCTCATAAGCCAGATGAAAAAAGGCAGTGGCCCACCACTGCCTTCTTGTTGATAACACCGGTCTACAAACAACGTCCAGCTCTCCGGCGTCTCCACTTGAGTTGAAATACTGATGCTTCAACCAATCGCCTGAACGATGGTGGAACTGTCGAAGTCGGAGGCGTCCAATGCGTGACGACGGTCCAACTCAGCAGAATCTAGAAGCTGCCTGACTGGCCTAACAAGCCACACAGCCAGACGCTTCGTTCAGCTTCAAAGAACGCCAACAAGGTTGAGGCCATCCCTGCTGGCAGGGGTGGCCTTCCTTTTTGAACATTTTACTTGTGCATAGCTTGCTGACATCAATGGCAAACTGGCAGCACATTGAACAAAGTATTCGTCTTGCCTCTAAAGATCGTTTGATAGTACGAACAAGGCACCAGAAGGAAGTAGACGTCTGGTCGGCCGAACAACTTGAGGACGGCAATCACCACAATCAGTGATATTGACCACAAAACAGAAATCGATATTATGAAAGGATGAAATAACGCGATGACCCACAGGTCATGGCGCGAGATTCACACATAACCAAGGAGAAGACAATGAGCAGACGAGGAATCCATCCACTTTTAAGGGGTCTTGATCGGCCTCAACGGATCGCACCCTCCATACATCCCGTCCAGCCATCTGGTTTGGAGTCGGCACAGCGGAAACGTTATCTCCGATCAGAAGCGGAGGAAGCAGAGAAATCCACCACAACTCTCAGACATTGCTCATCTAATTGAGGTGAAATCGCTCTAATGAGGCGCAAGCCAATCCAGGAGACATCTCATCTCTGCTGGATTGATGCCTTGCTCGATGAGTACAACACCTTAAGGCTGACGACGGCTTCACCATCTTCATCAAGTTCCAGTGCATCAGCAGCTCCATAGGCAAGGTCGATAACCGTGCCCTTCTTGAAGGGTTAACGGTCGTTGATCACGACAATCACACTTTCATTGGTGTCTCCTCGCTTCACTTTGACCTTTGCTCCCAAAGGCAACTGGAAGTGGGCTGATAAGAAGAGTGTGGGGGAGAGTCCACGTGGGCCTCGATCCCCCTCAGAGGTGGGGAGAGTCCGTTAGGCCTCGATCCCCTTGTGGCGGCCGCTTTCGCTGCCAGACCCACAAGTCCACCATGGTGAACATCGGCAGGAGCTAGCCCACACCACAGGTTTTCTTCAGACTGACGACATGCAAGGTTGATCGCGCCTGTCGCAGACAGCAATCCACCGCTCTGGAGGGAAGATGTACACCATCCATCTCACCCCCTAGAAAAAATATCGTTAGCAATCGCGTCTTTTTGACACAGGCTTACTTGAAAGAGATGTTGGCCGTTTTGGAGAAGCCATGAATATCTCCCTTGAGAGCAATTAAGTAACTCAAAGTTGGTATTAAGTGGATAACTCCATGCACCGCAGTGGGTTTACAAAACTCATCAGAGAAATACACCAACCGCAACGTTGGGCCTTCTGATGGTCTTTAGGTTTCTTCTGTTGGCATTCGCCGGAGCAACCGTCGTCTCTGTGGCTAACTCAAAAAAAGACTTCGCCCTTCTCGCAGGCACGTTCCTCGTTGGCCTTGGTGCCCTAGAAGCAGTGATGCATGTCTTTGGCGGCTGACTGAGGGATAGAAGGGGCCGGGGTCCGGCCACATCGGGAGTGGATTGCCCACTTTCCACTCGACAACAGACATTGTCTATTCCGTTACGGAACCGGATGTTTTTAGAGAAGAGCGGAAATAACCCCAGTTAGCACTGAGCCCAAATCACATCCTCGTTAAACATCGCTCTGGATGGGATCCGAATTGAATAAGTACCCGTTAATCACCATGATGAGCGCGATTACCTGTGTGCATCGTGAATGTCAAAAGAGCTCATCGACATCAAAATCCACTGCGACATCTGGCATTACTGGTGACGGGATCCGAGGTGTATTCAGGCCCGTTCAGATAGATCACCTGCCATAGCGCGGTTCAGGATGACCTGCTTGATCATGGCGCGGTCTCGTTCCACGTAGATCCTCGCCATGTGATCTGGATTCGACTTGGAGCGCAGGTTATCCAGAGATTTCTCAAGCTTGCCAACAACCTCTTCAACGTGAGCGCCAGGGTTGTCTCCAAAGCTGTCGTAGTTGGCCAAGACCTTGTCGAGTTTTTTGATCAAGCGTGTGGCGGCAGTCATTGATGGAAAAAAATTCTCGACAATTTTGGTCGTAGAAAGCTCTGTTCAACAACCTCGTCAGGCCCTCCACATCTTCCATAAGGCAGTGGTGTGTCATTGATTACACCCTCGTCCTCGGATCCCCCATCAGATTCCTCCTTTCCATGGGGGCTATCTCTCTAGCTCTCGCACCGGGAGCAGACCCACAGGAGAAATGGGAGAAGAAGGGGGCTAAACAACCTGATCACAAGGGGGAACGAAAGACACCAAGAAGCATGTCTTCGTCAGGAAGGCGAAAGCCAATGAGCATCGGATAGCACTGGGAACACTTCTCCCCATTGCCAGCACAATCAACAACGCTGTCAAAACAGAGCAAACCGGATCACCCGCATCAAAGAATCAGCTAATCATTTAACGCGGACAGACAAGACCTTGCAAGAAGATAATGGCCACTAAAGCAAAACAGCGAAGATCAATATTCGACCCAGAAAACACCTATAAATCATCAAAATCCAAGAAAAAGATTACTCGCGCCGATCACGCATCGCCAAAAGTTCACCCCAAGGTAATTCATATTCAGTCATTACTTGACCGTGAATACACAAGAACGAAACAGAGCATGCGGAAGAAATATTTTCAAGACGGGTATCCCGAAAATTGAAATCTCTATCGGAAAGATAATCCGTGTCAAACAACACCATCATTGGCGTGACTACGCGCCAAAAAACCAGCCATAACTATGCAAACCGATGCCTAGAAGATTGACGCCGATGTAGCAAACAGCAATCACGACCAGCCCCACCACAGCCACAAAAGCTGGACGCCGGCCCTGCCAGCCGCGGCTCAGACGCGTGTGCAGATAAGCCGCATAGACCAACCAGCAGATCAAGGCCCAGGTCTCTTTCGGATCCCAGCTCCAGTAGCTTCCCCAGGCTTCGTTCGCCCATACCGCGCCACTGACAATGCCAACGGTGAGCATCAGGAAACCAACCGTGATGGTGCGGTAGCTGAGACTGTCGAGTTGCTCATTGGTGCTCAGCTGCACCGATTGCAGCTGAACAGCACCGCCATTCCCTATCGAGGCCGCCTGCCGAAAGCCACCACTGCCGATCGAACTGCTGCGCAGCTCCAAAGCCTGGTCGCGATCCGTGATCAGCACCGCAAGGGACAGAAGCGATCCCACCAGCAAGGCGGCGTAACTCACCATGATCACGCTCACATGCATCACCAGCCAGCTCGAGCGCAGCGCAGGCACCAGAGGAGCCGCTGACTGCAATTGATCTGGTAGAGCAAAGCTGGCAAAGGCAATGCAGCCGAGCCCCATCGGTGTGGCCGCTGCCGCAACGATCGGGGAAGGCCAGGCACGCTCCACCAGCAACTGGGTGAGTGTGCAAGCCCAGGCCAAAAAGCAGAGCGATTCGTAGAGGTTGCTGATGGGAAAGTGCCCGGATTGCCACCAGCGCAGAATCAACTGGGCCGTGAACAGAAGGTTGGCCATCGCAACCAGCAGGCGCACCAGACCTCCACGGGACTGGCTCGACACCGCCCAGAAAGCCAAAGGCATGGCCACCAGCAGCAATACGAAGCCGGCAAAACCAAGGCTGGTCACCAGCTCAAAAGGCGTGTTCAGCACACCATTTCACGAAGAAATGCCATTCTGACTCGGCAGATCAACGACTGGCCTGTTTCAGCATCAGACCACCCGCACCCAGAAACAAAACCACAGGAAGCCATGCCGCCAGGAGGGGGGGAAGGGTGCCCTTCACTCCCAGCGAACTGAAGCTGAAGCCGATCACGTAATAAACGGCGATGATCCCAAGCGTGAGCACGAACGAAAAGCTGCGGCTGCTGCGGTAACTGGGCTGAGCACCGAGGGTGGCTCCAAACAGGCCGAACACCAGACAAGCCATCGGAACCGTGAACTTCTCCTGGATCCGAACACGGATCTTGCGAGCTTCTTTGATACTTCCGGCCTCCTCATAGACCCTCTGAGCCTGCAAGGCTTCGCCCACGGTCATGTTGACGGCATCTTGCTCAATCCCAGCCAGACGTACGGGTCCGGAGCCAAGGGGATAGACATAACGATCAAAGTCGGCCTTGGTCGAACTGCCATTGGCCGCCAAGGTCAGAATCTGCCCATCGAGGAAATCCCAGCTGGCCTGATCCTCATTCCAGATAGCTCTGTCCGCACGCAACATCTGCGTGAAACCAGATCGAGAGAAATCCAGAACCGTCACATCCACCATTTCGCCGTCCTGAAACTTGCGGGAATAGAAGAGTTGGTTCAGGCCCTTGCCGTCTTCCTCACCCTGCGAATCGATGCGGGTGCCGAAACGGGGATAAATGATGTCGCGACCTGTCTCACTAGCGAGTGAGCGGCCCAACGCCCGCTTCAGGGTGACCTCTGCATAGCGTTGGCTTCGGGGAACCACCACGTCGTTGAGAACGAAGGTGAACAGGGTCATCACCATCGAAAGAACGAGGGCAGCACTGATCATCCGCACCGTGGTGACACCGAGGCTGCGCAGGGCGGTGAGTTCACTGTTCGCCGAAAGGCGGGTGAATACAAACAGCGATGCCATCAGGGTTCCGATCGGAACGGAGAAGGCAAGCCAACGCGGGATGCTGAACAGCAGAACCTGCACCGCGATCGTGATCGGCAGGTTCTTGTCGACCATCTGCCGCACCAGCTCAAACATCACCCCGCCGGTAAGCAGCAGAAGGGTGAACAGCGCGATAAAGAACAGCAGAGGCCCCAGGAGTTCCTTGAGCAACCAGCGGTCAAGGAGAGCCAGCCGCATCCAGGTGGCCCGTTTAAAACGTTCCAAAATCACAGCTGGAATCCCTCCCCGAGGTAGTAACGCCGCACCTGGGGATCGGCTGCGACCTCATCGGAGCGTCCTGCAGCCAACACCGCTCCATCGTTAAGGATGTAGGCACGATCGGTGGTGGCCAGCGTTTCGCGCACGTTGTGATCGGTGATCAGGATGCCCATGCCCCGTGACCGCAATCCCTCAATCAGCAGTTGAAGGTCGGCGACAGCCAGGGGATCGACACCAGCGAAGGGTTCATCCAGGAGGAGATAAAGCGGTCCATTGACACCGGAGGCCAGCGCTCGGGCAACCTCACAGCGACGACGTTCCCCACCGGAGAGTTGGAAGCCACGGCGGTTCATGAACGCCGTGAGATGGAAGTCTTCAATCAACTGCTGGCGCCGGTCCCGCCGTCGTTCAGGGCTGAGATCGGTCTGCTCAAGAGCAATATCCAGATTTTCGCGCACGGTGAGATTGCGAAAGACACTGGCTTCCTGGGGCAGATAGCCCACACCGAGACGGGCCCGTTGCGGCATGGGAAGGTCTGTGACACGCCGACCATCAATAACCACATCACCCTGATCAGGGCATAGCAGACCAATCACCAGGTTGAAGGTGGTGGTTTTGCCGGCTCCGTTGGGGCCGAGCAACCCGACCACCTCGCCAGGAGACAGCGCCAGATCCAGATCCTTCACCAGCTGACGCCCCCCCAATGTGATGGAGACGTTTGACAGTTCCAGGGTCATGGCGCCACCGGTGTGGTCGCGGGGGCGCCATCCAGCACAGGCTGGCTGGGCTGAAGTGTCCATTGACTAAACACCTGCTGGCCAGGAAGGGGATTGGCAATCGCCCTTCCTTCCTCCAACAGGTAGGTGAACCGATCGGCACGGAGAAGATTGCCGTCGGTCTGGATCACGTCGACATCACCACTCAGCACAATCCGATCTTCTTCAGTGAAGTACTGCGCCTGACGGCTTGTGGCCACCAGGCCCCGGTCGGCATGAACCAAGCGAACGTTGCCACTGGCAGTGATCACACCCGTGCTGTTGTCTGCCGATTGCAGGTCGGATTCGATCGTGATCACACCTGCTTCAGCAGCTTGCTGGGACTGCGCAGGGAACAGAGGGCAAAGTGCAGCCAGAAGAGGCAGAAAGAGAAGAAGGCCCCCGGAACGGAGCATCGCCTTGGCTGCCACGCAATCAATCCACAGTTGGTTGAGGTTACCGGCGCTTCAGCTCTGCAACCGCAAAACAGGGACAGTGCATGACTCGGGATCCCCATCCAGCTGAAGTGCTTCAAGACGTTGCTGCGCCGCACCGCACAACGCCTCAAGATCAAGACCCAGATCGGGCGTACCTGGACGTTTCAGCCGTCCAAGCGCTTCGCCGTAAAGGATCGTTGCACCTCGCCGGTTGCCCCGTTGAAGATGCAACTGCGCGACAGCAACCTGCAGGATTCCCTGCAGGCTGCGCCGCTCTGGATCAGCCGTTTCATGCCACAGCTCCTCAAACACATCGTGGGCGGCGTACCACTCACCTGCGTTGAAGAGCTCCAGGGCCTGATGAAAGCGGGGATCCGCTTGGGGCATCAGCGCTTGGCCTTCGCCGGCTTCTTGCCAGGAAGCTTGCGCAGACGAATCGACTCCGGCGTCACTTCGAGCATCTCATCAGGTCCGATGTATTCCAGGGCCCGTTCCAGGGTCATCTGAACCGGTGCTTGCAGCGTGTCCAGTTCCTCCGCACCGGCGGAGCGCATGTTGGTGAGCTGCTTGGTCTTGCAGACGTTGATCTCAAGATCCTGGGGTCGGTTGTATTCACCGATGATCATTCCTTTGTAGACCTTGGTTCCCGGGCTGATGAAGAACTGGCCACGATCCTCGGCATTCTTCAGCGCATAGAAGGTTGCCGTTCCTTCTTCGAAGGCGATCAAAACACCGTTCCGACGGGTGTCGAAGTCACCCATCATCGGGCGGTATTCATAGAAGGAATGGCTCATAATTCCTTCGCCGCGGGTGGCCCGGATGAATTCACCCCGGAAACCAATCAGACCGCGGGATGGAACGATGAATTCCAGCTGGGTGCGGCCGTCAGCACTGGTTTCCATGTTCTGCATTTCGCCCTTGCGGGTGCCCAGTTTTTCGATGCAGCTTCCAACCGCTGGTTCAGGAACATCCATCACCAGGGTTTCAACGGGCTCGCATGGGGTGCCATCGATGGTGCGGTAGATCACCTGAGGCTGAGACACCTGGAACTCATAGCCCTCACGACGCATGGTCTCGATCAGGATGCCGAGGTGGAGCTCGCCGCGACCACTCACGGAGAAACGGTCCGGTGAATCGGTGTCTTCGACACGCAGGGCCACGTTGGTGAGCAACTCACGCTGCAAGCGGTCACGCACCTGACGACTGGTGACGAACTTGCCTTCCTTACCTGCAAACGGGGAATCGTTGACGACGAAGGTCATCTGCAAGGTGGGCTCATCCACCTTGATCAGCGGCAGAGCCGTGGGTTCATCCGGGCAGGCGATCGTTTCGCCGATATTGACGTCGTCAAAACCAGCCACGGCCACCAGGTCTCCGGCGAACGCCTCTTCGATCTCGATGCGTTGAAGGCCTTCGAAGCCCAGCAGCTTGCTGATGCGACCCTTCTTAACGGAGCCGTCGTCCTTAATCAGAGCAGCATTCTGGCCCTGTTTGATTTTTCCGTTGTGAACGCGACCAATGATGATCCGGCCGAGGAAGTCGGAATAATCAAGGGTGGTGATTTGAAGCTGGAGGGGCTTCTCGGGGTCACCAACCGGCGGCGGAACGTGGCGAAGGATGGCATCGAACAGCGGACGCATGTTGTCGCTGTCGGTCTTCATGTCGGGCTTGGCGAAGCCTCCGAGACCACTGCCGAACAGATAGGGGAAATCACACTGATCGTCGTCGGCCCCCAGTTCGATGAATAGATCGAGAACCTTGTCGACGGCGGTCTCGGGATCCACACGGGCACGGTCGATCTTGTTGACGAACACGATCGGACGGAGCCCTTGCTCAAGGGCCTTCTTCAGCACGAAGCGGGTCTGGGGCATTGGCCCTTCATTGGCGTCCACGATCAGCAGACAGCCGTCCACCATGCCCAGCACGCGCTCCACTTCGCCACCGAAGTCGGCGTGACCCGGGGTGTCAACGATGTTGATCCGCGTGTCGTTGTATGTGACCGCAGTGTTCTTCGACAGGATCGTGATGCCCCGCTCACGCTCCAGATCGTTGGAGTCCAATACACAGGTGGGCACCGCTTCGTTGTCGCGGAAAATCCCTGACTGCGCCAACAGCGAGTCGACCAGAGTCGTCTTGCCGTGGTCAACGTGGGCGATGATCGCGATGTTGCGGATCGCCTTGTTGTTGGCGCTCATGCGGGCTGACCGTAAGAATTTGTGAAGAACGCCAAAGGCGCAGTGCGACAGGTTATCTCAACGTGAGAATCGACTGGTGCGCTCAGGACCCCTGATCCGCAGACTGCCGCGGGTGACCCCGAGCTGGTGGTGGATCCGCTCCTGAGACCACACGTCCTGGGTGGCCATTCGACCCGCCATAGCCTCGGCATAAAGGCTGATCCGACGGCGTGTGGCGGCAGCATCCTCATCGAGGAGTTCAAGCCGAATCCTGCGCACGCCTGCCCGCAGCAGCGACGGAAGCGCTTCCACCCCGGATTGCGCAGTCCCATTGAAGAGCGTGTTGCGACAGCCCAAATCGGCACGCAGGGGATGGTCAACGCCACTGCGATCCCTCAGCGTTACGTGGTGCTTCTCGCAGGGACGACCGCAGTCGGTGTGGTCTTTTCCGTCGGACAAAAAGGCACAGAACAGGCAATGCTCCATGTGGAACAGAGGCATGTGCTGATGCAGGGTGACCTCCAGCAAAGCTGGATCAACAGCAGCCGCCAAATCCAGCAACTGCTGAAGGTTGAGGTCGTAACTGGCGGTAATGCGCTGCAGCTTCCAATGGTCGCGATACCAGTGAAAACTCAGAGGATTGGCAGTGTTGAGGGAAAAGTCGCCGATGCAGGGGGCCAAAGGGGTCAACACCTCCAGCTGATCGGCATTGCGCACCAGAAAACCGTCGGGGCGAGCGCGAATGAGTGGCTCAAGGCTCCAGCGTTCGTCGGGTCGTGTGATCCGTGCCCCGGCCAGCCAGAGTCCATCCGGCCAGCAGCCTCGCCCCATTGCCACCGCTTCCCGTAGCTCTCGGGGCTGTTCAAGGTCCGCAACCACCGACTGGACCGGCAGGCCCTCGTCGGAGAGATTCACCAGTGTCTGCAACTGCTCAAGACTGCGCACCAGAACAACCAGACCCGGCGCCGTCTCGCTCTGCGGGGCGAGAGATTGGGGACACATCCTGGCCAGCAGCTGCTTGGCATCCGCCCGTTCGTAAGCAGCCGGGATAGAAGCTGAGCCTGTTGTGTCGTCCAGCGAGGCCTCCAAAAGCTCAAGCAAAGCCCTGCGCATGCGGTTCAGCTCAGCCACAGGCAGGAAAAGATCTCCCTGCAGCTGTATTTCCAGAGACTGAAGCGACCAGCCTGTACCCCCCAGCCGTCCCAGTTGCTCCTGGAGCCGTTCACGATCGAGGGGGCGCTGGGAGGCTTGCTGCAGCGGCATCATGCTGCTGAGCTTGAGATCCAAGCCCTGCGGGGCCAGCAATTGCAGTTCGAGCGGTGCATCCAGCCGACCGGACACCCGCAGTGCCAGATCCCGGGACCGGGCCTCCACCGTTCTGCGCGCAGCACGCTGCCAACGGGACTGCCAGTCGGGGTCGCTGGTGAGCCACACCGACGCTCCAGGGCTCAAGCCAGAGAGATCCGCACGATCCGGACCCAGCCGCAGCTTCCAGCGTTCGGCACCCATCCGCTCACACACCATGATCCGGCCACCGATTTCCCGTGGTGGTTGCAAGGGATCAGACGAATGTTGTTCCAACACGAGCCCCTGACCAGGATGCAGCTGCTCTCGACTGCGAAGGTGCAACCAACCGCCCCGCTCAACCCGAAGCAGCTGCCCCAGCAGGGGACCACGCTTTTTGCTCCAGCGGCCATGCACAAGGCGACGGTGGTTCACCCCCTCCAGCCAACCGGTGGAGAGCCCCCTGGAAAACGCCAGCTCCAGCTGGCGTTGAACCTGCGGAGCCGAGACGGGGATCTGATCCAAGCGTTGCCGGTAGGCATCGGTTACAGCAGCCACATAGGCCGCATCCTTTAACCGCCCCTCGATCTTCAGACTGGCCACGCCGATCCGCTGCAACTCCGGCAGGAGCTCCCAGGCAGCAAGATCCTGGGGTGACAGCAGATAGCGCTGATCTTCGAGAGCGTGGGGCTCACCATCCACCACCATTTCGTAGGGGAGACGGCAAGCCTGAGCACATTCGCCTCGGTTAGCACTGCGCTGGCCGAGGGATTCACTCGTCAGACACTGCCCGGAATAGGCGACGCAAAGGGCGCCATGCACGAAAACCTCCAACGGCATCACGAGGTTCCGCTGGGCTAGCTGCGCCTGCAGGCGCTCGAGATCACGAAGGGCAAGTTCACGGGCCAGCACAACCCGCTGACAACCAAGCGCTGCAGCCTGGGCAATCCCCGCTGAGCTCGTAATCGACATTTGGGTGGAGCCATGCACGCAGAGATTCGGCACCAGGCGCTGAGCCAACCGACAGAGCCCAACGTCCTGGACGATCACCGCATCAACAGCCGCCTCGTCGGCAGCAATCAGCAACTGCGCCGCTGCCGCAAGTTCATCACTGAACACCAGCACGTTGAAGGTGAGGAAGCCCTTTACATCGCGCTGATGCAGCCATTGCATCACCTCAGGGAGGTCATCAAGTCTGAAATTTTCCGCCCGCTGCCGAGCATTGAAGGCATCAACACCGAAGTACACCGCATCAGCGCCGGAGGCGACGGCCGCCTGCATCGCAGCCCAGTCGCCGGCAGGAGACAGCAGCTCAGGGACGGTCAAGGATCGCGCCTAGAGAAGCGACGGGCCGCCTCAAAGTGACGCAATGCATCCGCATTGCCCTCATAGCGCCAATGCCAGGGTTCGTACATCACACCCTGCTGATTTCCCTGAGGGAAGGACAGAACAAAGTGATATCGAGCGGCATGGTCCTGCAGCCAGCGAAAAGCGTTGGTGTCTTGAAAGCTCTGGGAAAGGTTGGTTTCAGGAACCCGGCCATCACCAAGATCAACGGCATAACCAGTGCTGTGCTCGGAGTAGCCCGGTGGAGCCGATACCTGGGCACGTTCCTCTGCAGTCTGATTACGTTCCGAAGCCACATCAAAAAAAATGGACTCCTGCAGGGCCAACGAGCGAAACCCGCTGAGCAAGCGGAGATCGACACCGTCGGCCGCAGCGGAACGCATCATCGTGTCGAGGGCATCGGCAGCCTCCAAATTCAGTTCAATCCCAGGTTGAAACACGATGAGTTGATCAGGTTGCGCTTCGCGATAAGGGAAGTGCCCCAATAGCCGTCCATCCGCATCGGGACGTTCACGAAATCCTGAAATCTCGAGGGTCTGCGTGGGTTGCCGTCGAGACAACAGGGTGGGAGCGACCAGCACCGCTACCAGGGTTCCAGCACAGACAAGTACAAGTCCAAAAAGCAGACCAGCAGCGCCATTTCCCTTTCGTTGACGCGGCGGTCTTGTCCGACGGGCGACCGGAATATCCTCCCGCTCGGTGCGTCGCGCAGAGGAGGCCCGAACCAAAGCGCTGATGCGTGTTGTTTCGATCGTAAAGGCACTGGCCAGTTCGACCCACAAAGGTCGTTGTGACAGTGATAGCTTCAAAAAACAATCCAGCGGAGACGGGCTGAGATGTTGCGAGTTGCGGTGATCGGCGGTGGCCCCAGCGGCTCCTGTGCTGCAGAGATTCTGGCCAAAGCAGGAATTCAGACCTGGCTGTTTGAGCGCAAACTCGATAACGCCAAACCCTGTGGAGGTGCCATTCCTCTCTGCATGGTTGAGGAGTTCGAGCTTCCGGACGAGATCATCGACCGCAAAGTGCGCAACATGAAGATGATTTCCCCTTCCAACAGGGAAGTGGACATCAAACTTGATCCCCTCGGCTATGACGACAACGCCTACATCGGCATGTGCCGTCGCGAAGTCTTCGACGCCTTCCTCCGCAACAGAGCCGCTGATCTAGGAACGACCCTGATCAATGGTCTGGTTCAGAAGATCGACACCGGTACCGACCGTCAGGGGCCATACACCATTCATTACGCCGACTACAGCGGCGGCGGCCCCACTGGCGAGCAGAAAACCCTCGGTGTCGATCTAATCATCGGTGCTGATGGCGCCAACTCACGGGTGGCGAAAGCCATGGATGCCGGTGATTACAACGTGGCCATTGCCTTCCAGGAGCGGATCAAGCTTCCGGCCGAGGAGATGACCTACTACGAGGATCTCGCCGAGATGTACGTCGGCACCGATGTGTCACCTGATTTCTATGCCTGGGTGTTCCCCAAGTACGACCACGTTGCTGTGGGAACCGGAACCATGCAACAGAACCAGAGCCTGATCAAGGGTCTGCAGAAGGGCATCCGTGAACGGGCCAACAAACGTCTCTTCCAGGGAGAAGTGATCAAGGTGGAAGCCCATCCAATCCCTGAGCACCCTCGTCCGCGACGGGTTGTAGGCCGAATGGCGCTAGTGGGCGATGCAGCTGGTTACGTCACCAAGAGTTCAGGAGAAGGGATTTATTTCGCTGCCAAGAGCGGCCGGATGTGCGCTGAAGCGATCGTGGAAATCTCCAACAGCGGTGCTTCCATCCCAACGGAAAAACAAATCAAGTCGACCTACATCAAGCGCTGGGATCGGAAGTACGGCGCCACCTATGCGGTTCTCGACATCCTTCAGCGCATCTTCTACCGCAACGACGCCGCCAGGGAGGCCTTCGTCGAGATGTGCGACGACAAGGACGTACAGAAGCTGACCTTCGACAGCTATTTGTACAAGCGGGTGGTGATGATGAACCCCTGGCAGCAGATCAAGCTCACCCTTCGCACTGTCGGCAGCTTGATCCGGGGCGAGGCCCTGGCTCCGTCCAAGTACAACCCTGTTCCCTCAGCAGTTGGTCGTTCAGACGGCGATTTTCTTGCCGAGGAAGCTTCACAGCAGATCAAGGCTCAGGCCACTGAGTCGAAAGGATCCAACTCCAAGGAAACGGAGTCGAAGGAAAAGGCCGGCGTCTCCTGAGGAGGCCGGCCCCAAACAACCCTGAAGCTGCTGGTTAGTTGCGCGGCTCCATCGCTTTGCCGGCAGCATCTTTGATCCGTTCAATCCCCTGCTCAATGTTTTTGGCGGGGGATGTTTCTTTCTTGGTCGTCGACCAGACGTTGACGGCGTAGATGGCTGCTGCCGCCACGATGATGGCCGCGATCACAGTTCCAAGGCCGTTACCTCCTTGGCGGATCACGACAGGCTGCTGCTGGGTGGTGTTGGTCTCTTGTTCAGGCATTCCAAAGGAATGGACTGGCTCCTACTTAGCCACTGGGGCCGGAGCTGCCATTTATTTGGATTGAATCGATTCAAATTCAGCCAACACAGAAGCCTGATTGCGCAGAACGGCCAGCAGGTTGAGGCGGTTGAGCCGCAAGTCGGGGTCTTCGACCATCACCATCACGCTGGTATCACCGTCGAAGAAGGCCTGAAGAATCGGGGTTGCGGCCACCAGCGCATCGGCTAGAGCTTGATACGACCGCTGCTGAGCCAAAGGTTGCAGCTGCTCCAGTGCGGCGAACAGATCCTGCTCACTGGCCGACTCGAAGCTTTCAGGCTGAACCACATCGCCAGCAACAAGCTGATCCCGTGCCAGTTCACCCTTTTCGGCCAGCTTGGCGGCCCGTTGAACAACCGCTTGCACGGCATCCAACTGGCCGCTATCCCGGAGAACACGCAACAGCTGAAGCCGCTGTTTCACGTCGAGAGGATCACTGAGCAAACGCTGGTTGGAAACGGCGTCTCCAGCAACAGCCTGCACCAGATCCGGAGCAAAGCCGTCGTCTTCCAGCTGGGAGACGATTCTCTGACGCATGAGCTGGCAAAGATCGTTGTGCAGCTGACTGGAGTCGACCGCAAAGGCCGGGAACAGGGCAGCCCACTCCGCCACTGCATTGGTCAAGAAGGCCATGAGGTCCAGGCGCCAACCCATCCCCCAGAGAATCTGCAAAACACCGTTTCCAGCACGGCGCAGGGCATACGGATCTGAGGATCCCGTCGGGCGCTCGCCTTTGGCAAAGATGCTGAGCAGCAGCTCCAGCCGTTCCGCCACGGCCACCACAGCCCCCGCAGGCGTTGCTGGCAGGTCATCACCGGCACCTCGGGGCAGATAGTGCTCCACCACAGCAAGGGCGACCTCGCGGGGCTCGCCCTCCTCCAGGAGGTACTTACCACCCATCAGGCCCTGGAGTTCCGGGAACTCGCCCACCATCTGACTCACCAGGTCGTTCTTGCAGAAATGAGCTGCTCGCTGGGCCGCATCCGTAACGGCTTGATTAAGACCGAGTTGCTTCAACAGCAAGCCAGTGAGCCGCTCGATCCGCTCGGAGCGGTCGAGAAGACTGCCCAGCCCTTCAGCGAAGGTGACTCGATCAAGGGCTTCACGCCGAGATGCGCTGGACTGACGTCGGTCAACGTCCAGGAAAAATTCGGCATCCGCAAGACGCGCTCCGAGAACGCGCTCATTGCCGCGGACAATCAGGGAGGCTGCCGGAGCCAAGCCGTTGCCCACCAGCAGGAACTGAGGACGAAGCACCGCATCAGCGGTCAGTCGCAGCGGGTCAGCCTCCAGGCCAGGCACTTGCAGTGGCACATAACGCTGATGGGCCTGCATCACCGTGCTGATCACTTCGGGGGGGAGCTGCAGGAAACGCTCAGCGATGGTTCCCTCGAGGACCCTTGGATCCTCGACAAGGTCGACGAGTTCCTCGAACAGGGACTCTGGACAGTCGGGAGTTCCGTTAGCGGCTTGAGCCGACTGATCAAGACTGGTACGGATCCGTTTGGCTCGCTCCGTGCGGTCAACAACAACACCTGCAGCGTCGAGGGTCTCAGCGAACACATCCGCCGATGCGATGGAGAGCGGCTCGTCACCATGAAGCCGGTGGGCACGGCTGAAGCGATCGCTGCGGACCTCAGGGTCAGCGCCATCCAGCACCACAGGAATGACCTTGGAGCCCTGAAGGGCGAGCAGCCAGCGGATGGGGCGACTGAAGCGCTGGGCTCCCGTTCCCCAGCGCATGAACCGCCGCCCTTGGAGGGCATCGATCCATTGGGGGATCAGAGCCTGAAGGAGATCAGCACTGGCTTGACCAGGGGTCAATACCGTTGCAAAGACGCAGGGGCCCTTTGGCGTCTCTCGCTGTTCCAGCGCTGAGGGATCGACACCGCAACGCTTCGCGAAACCGATCGCCGCAGGGCCGGGAATGCCGTCCTTGAAGGCTTGAGCCACGGGGGGACCTTTGCGGTCTTCCTGAAGATCAGGTTGTCCGTCTTCCAGATCGGCGACGGAGACCACCAGACGCCGGGGGGTGCCGAACACCGACACAGCCCCGTGCCCAAGCCTTGCCTCACGCAAGTCGCGACTGACCCGCTGCTCAAGCTGGGTCAGCGCTTGCTTGACGAAATCAGCGGGAAGCTCCTCGGTGCCGATTTCCAGAAGAAAGGTTGCCGTCACGCCAAGGTCAGAGCCGGAGGCGACTGTATTGGAAGCCGTTTCGCTACGTTCAAATCAAGAAGTCCTTTTCGGGGTGGGGGAAAGCTCCTTGACAGTGGCGGAAACCGGATCTCAATCCCTGTCTAAGGCGGAGCAGCGCAAGCTGGACAGCGACCATCTGCGCGACCCACTGCTGAGCGAGCTCAGCAACGATGAGGTTCGCTTCACAGAAGACGCCGTTCAACTGCTGAAGTTCCACGGCAGCTACCAGCAGCATCACCGCGAGCTGCGCAAAACCGACAAGGTCCGCAGCTGGCAGATGATGCTGCGGCTGCGCAGCCCAGGGGGACGCATCCCCGCCAGGCTCTTTCTGGCCCTGGATGAACTCTCCAATCGTCTGGGTGATGGAACCCTGCGGGCAACCACCCGCCAGGCCTTCCAGATGCATGGCATCCCCAAGGCTGATCTGAAAGAGGTGATCGGCACCATCGTTCGCAACTTGGGCTCGACCTTGGCGGCCTGCGGAGATATCAACCGAAATGTGATGGCTCCTCCGGCTCCCTTTGAGAAGGGCGGGTATCCCGTTGCGCGCCGCCTGGCAGATGAGATTGCGGATCTACTCAGCCCTGAGGCTGCTGAGGGGGCTTATCTCGATCTCTGGGTGGATGGTGACCTGAGCTATCGCTTCAAGCCCAGCCGCGCCGTTCGGAATGCCAGGAAGCGCCAGAGCGAAGATGGTGTGTTTTCAGGCAGCTCTGAGGAGCCTCTGTACGGGGACACCTATCTCCCCCGGAAGTTCAAGGTGGCCGTCACCGTGCCGGGGGACAACTCCGTGGATCTGCTCACCCAGGACATCGGTCTGGTGGCCTTTACCGATCCTTCAGGCGAGCTTCGGGGCTGCAACGTCTATGTCGGCGGTGGTATGGGTCGCACCCACAACAAGGAGGAGACCTTCGCCCGCACCGCAGACCCCCTTGGCTACGTCGAAGCCGCTGACGTTCTCGATGTGGTTCAGGCGATCCTGGCGTTGCAACGGGACCATGGTGACCGGGAAGTGCGTAAGCACGCCCGTATGAAGTACCTGATTCATGACAAGGGCATTCAATGGTTCCGCGAAACCCTTTGCGCTACCTACTTCAAGGGAGCACTCAAAGGTCTGCGCAATGAACCAAAGGCCAAACTGCTCGACTACCTCGGCTGGCATCGGCAGAAGGCAGGGATGTGGTTCGTGGGGCTGCCCCTGCTATGTGGACGCCTGAACGGTGATCTGAAAGCGGGACTGCGGCAACTCGTCGAGACCTACCAGCTGGAGATTCGTCTCACAGCCAATCAAGACCTGCTCCTTTGCAACATCGGTACCTCCCAGCGCGCCAGCATTCGCACGCAGCTTGAGGCGATGGGCTTTGAGGTGCCTGAAGCACCAGCCCGCCTCGCCAGACATGCCATCGCCTGCCCAGCACTCCCCACCTGCGGCCTGGCGATCACCGAATCGGAGCGCATCCTTCCAGATGTTCTTGATCGCCTGGATGCCCAGCTGCGGCGGCTCGAGATCGAGAAGTCGCTTCTCGTGCGCATGACCGGCTGCCCCAATGGCTGTGCTCGGCCTTACATGGCGGAGCTGGGATTGGTGGGCAACGGAGTCAACCAGTACCAGCTATGGCTCGGTGGGACCCCCAACCTCCAACGTTTGGCGCGTCCCTACATGGAGAAACTGCCCCTCGACGATCTTGAAAAGACCCTCGAACCGTTGCTGCTGAGCTGGAAGGCCGCCGGTGGTCGACGCAGCTTCGGGGATCACATCGAAAAGCTGGGGGATCAGGAGGTGAGCGCACTGTTAGCGGCCTCGGCATAGACCGCTACAGCAGCACCCTTGCGCCAGGCCCAGAGCTGATCACCGAACGAGTAGTGCCACCACTCGTTCGGGTGCTGGGCGAAGCCGGAAGCATCCATGACATCGGCCAGAAGCTGCCGACGTTGATGCCAGCAGCGGGCAGCGGGATCCTCCTGTCCGGCGTAATGCTCGGGCTCTGAAATCGCACCAATGGCATCGATCTCTCCACCCATCTCCAGCGGGATTCCCTCACGGCTACTGAGGGTGAGATCAACAGCGGCACCGGTGCTGTGGGGTGGCGGTGTGGCTGGATCGCGGCTGGGGGCGGCCCAGAACCGCCCCACATCGGCAACCACCCGGTCGAAGGCGTCCCCCGACATCAGTTCAACCCCGCGTTCGCGGCAGAGGTCGGCAATGCTGTGCTCCACCATGAAGGCCTGCACCGCGATCGGGCGCCACGCATCGAAAATGCTCAGGCGAAGGCTGGGGTCGTGATCGCTCAGACGCTGCTGCGCCTTCAGCAGACGCTGAACCACCCCTTGGCGCAATTGGAAGGGATTCCCTGAGGCCCCATAGGGTGCACCGAGCGCCATGTAGGGATGGGGTTCCATCCGCAAGAACTCCCGAGGGAGGTCTTGCAGCGGCTCACCGCACTCCTCGATCGGGATAGGGCTCCAGGGGCGCATCGAATCGTTGAGAGGGGATGGGTCAGTTCAGGGGGGTGCCGCCGCTGAGGCGACGCTGCTGCTCATCCAGGGTCTTGCGCAGCAGCGGGAGCTGTTCAAGGTCTGGATCGTGTTTCAGCAGCTCCTGAGCCGCCGTTCGTGCATCCTCCAGAACAGCACCATCATCGGCAAGGCTGGCCAAGGCCAGATCGGGCAGGCCCGACTGACGGGTCCCCAACACCTGTCCAGGACCGCGCAGACGCAGATCCATCTCAGCGATCTCAAAACCGTCGGTGGAGCGCACCAGCACATCCAGACGCTGGCGTGCCAAGGGATTGGAACTGCCATTGATCAGCAGGCAGTGGGAGGCGGCGGCGCCCCGACCGACGCGACCCCGCAATTGATGCAATTGCGCCAGTCCAAAGCGCTCGGCATGGTCGATCACCATCACGCTGGCCTCAGGTACATCCACGCCCACCTCCACCACCGTGGTCGACACCAGCACCTGGGTCTTGCCGGCAGCGAACGCGTTCAACACCGCCTGCTTGTCGACACTGGAAAGACGACCATGCAGGAGGCCGACAGCCAAGTCAGGGAAAACCTCCGAGGCCAACTCGGCATGGACTTCAACAGCCGAACGAAGCTCAAGTTTCTCCGACTCATCCACCAGCGGCAGGACCACATAGGCCCTCTGGCCAAGCTGCACCTCCTCACGGATCAGCTCATAGGCCTTCTCGCGCTTACCGGCCGTGAGCATGCTGGTGCGAATCGGTGTGCGACCTGGAGGTAATTCATCGATCTGGCTGACATCCAGATCCCCATGCATCGACAACGCCAGGGTGCGTGGGATCGGCGTCGCCGTCATGGTGAGCAAGTGGGGCTGCAACCCCTTATTGAGCAGACGATCCCGTTGGTGAACCCCGAAGCGGTGTTGTTCATCAACCACCACTAGCCCCAGGCGATTGAAAACGACCGGATCCTCAAGAAGGGCATGGGTCCCCACAAGAACCTTCAGAGAACCATTGGCCAAGTCATCCAATAGCTGACGGCGGCGTGGTCGTGGTGTGGATCCCGTCAACAAGGCGACGCTGACGTGAAGCTGAGGCAACCACTGGCAGAGGTTGCGGTAATGCTGCTCGGCCAGCACCTCCGTGGGGGCCATCAGGGCCCCCTGCCAACCAGAGGCGATGGTGCTGAGCAACGCCGCAATGGCGACCACCGTCTTTCCCGAACCGACATCCCCCTGCACCAGTCGGGCCATGGGTTCGGTGCGACCGAGATCGGCTTCAATTTCCTGAAACACGCGTTGTTGGGCTGCGGTGAAGCGGAAGGGAAGAAGGTCCATGAACTCCCCCACAAGCCCAGCGGCACTGGTCTGAAGATCGAGATCAGGCCCCGTCCGAGAGCGCAGCAGCTGACGTCGTCGCAACAGGCCCAACTGCAGCAGCAGAAACTCATCGAACACCAGCCGGCGGCGGCCCCGATCGAGGCTTTCACGATCCTTCGGCGCATGCAGCGCTTGCAGGGCATCCGCCAATGTCGCCAGCTCGAATCGCCGTTGCAGCTCAGCCGGAAGAGGATCGGGCCAGGTGGCCGCAAGGGGCAAGACCTGATCAATCAAGCTGCGGAAACGGTCAGCACCAACTCCTTCGGTGAGGGGGTACACCGGCAGAAGACGACCGATGCTGGCGGACTTCACAGGAGAAGAGGGGCTCTCCAGCACCTCGATCAACGGATCCTGGAAGGTGATGCCGTAGGGGCCGTCCTTGACCAGACCACTAACGGCCACGGTGGCACCAACGGGGTAAAGGCGCTGCTGACCTTTGAGGTACGCCGGAGAACTGAAGCGTTTGCCAGCCAGGAAGCGACTCACCTTCAGGCGACCTGTCGGATCCTGGAGCTGGAGCTCAATGATGGCGAGATTGGTGTTTCTTGGGCTGACAAATCCGTTGCAGCGGCGGATCGTCGCAACAATCGTGGCGGTCTCCCCCGACACCAGCGCCTCAATACGCCGCATCGCCGAGTAGTCGACATGATCACGGGGGTAGTAGCGCAGCAGGTCGCGCACCAGAAGCAGGCCGATCGATGCCAGCCGTGCGGCGAATTTCGGACCCACACCACGGATTTGCGTGATCGGACTATCGAGCTGCAACGGTGACGTTGGCCGTTCAGCGCCCTCTCCTGATTTCGAGGACGACTGAACCTTCAGCCTTGGCGCTGCCATGGGGGCCGAGGGTTCCAGGCGATGGCGCAGCTCATACAGCCACTGGCGAGCATCGGTGACCAGACGCCGGCGGGCAGGATCAGCCAACTCCGGATACTCGGCGAAACCAGCGCTGAGCCTGGTCATCCGATCGGTTACGCCCTGAGGGAAGGGCAGTGCCGGCGGTGCTGCAAGCTGCTGCTGCAGAAAGTCGTGAAAACGCTGCTGGCGACCCTGCAAATTGCAAAAGCCTCGGTCGGCCTCCAACCCCAGCGAACGCTGGATGGGAAGCATCCATGCCAGCAACAGCGACAGTTGCTCGCCGGTCAGTCCCCGCTCAGCTGCTGCGTTGAATCGGACGGGGTCTGCCAATGGTTTCGGGCCTCACGATCGAGGGAGCGACGCTGCCAGTGGCGTTGCTGCTGAACCATTGTGAGCAGAGCATGGTGGTGAGTGCGCAAACGCTTGCGGCACTGACGCAGTCGTGGGCTGTCGAACTCCAGATCGTTGCTGCGCAGAAGCACACAAAGAACATCCATGCCTTGGTCGAGATCACCGACGGCCAGAGGCAGCCTCAACCGCAACACATTTGTGGCCGTTGGCTGCGTTTCCACCTGACCCTTCAGGGCGGCGTCGAGAAGGCTGATGGGAAGAAGCGTCTGGGCTAACCCTGACCGCAACATCTGCACATTCACAGCGTGGGACAGGTTGCGAAGCCGTCGCTCAAGGGCCTGATCCATGGCATGGATCCAGTGCAACAGCGCATCCGGCTCACGGGGAAGGAATTGATCGTCGCCTTCAACTGATTGATCAAAACCGCCACTGGCCTCGACGGGCGTTTGTGCCTGCTGCATCGCATCACCGGCCAGCTCGAACAGCGAGCGGAGCACGTCGAGATCCCCTGAAGGTTGGCTGTCAGGTTGTTCAGGAAGAGGTTCAGCAACGGGGCCTGAACCTGTATCTCCCTGGGGGGAATCAAGGGGGGACGCCAGGCTCAAATGAATGGAGCCACTGGGTTCGTCCTGCTGCGGAGGAGACGATGGCGACTCGGATGCAGCGTCTCTGTTCAACGTCTGACGGCCGAGGTTCTGAAGCATGCTTCGACTGGCATGGGCCTGCTGCCGCCGCTGCTCTTGCTGCATCTGCTGAACAAGCTGCATCAGCTGCTCCACCGTGAGCAGGACGCTGCAGCGCTCAATCAGATTGTTGACCGACGCATGGAAGTTCTGGCGGGTCGAGTCTGGAAGCCGACTAAATCGGGAAGGATCAACCTCTCCGAGAAGATTAAACAGAGCCTGACGGGTGGCTCCTGGAAGCAGTTCACGCAGCACCTGCAGATAGAGAGCCTGCTCCCGGTAGAGGGCGATGGCCCGCAGCCGGCACAACCGTTGGAGGCGCGCCAGCTGATCTGCCGGGTCGTAAGCAGGCCTGACGTCCGGGTCGGACAATGGAATCAGCCGGCGTTCTGCATGGACGCCACTTCAGCGGCGAAATCGTTCTCCGCCACCTCGATGCCCTCACCAAGGGTGTAGCGGGTGAAGCGACGAACCTTCACGTTCTCGCCGATCTTGCCGGCAGCCTGCTTGACGAGATCAGCGACGGTGATTGAGCTGTCTTTGATGAAGGGTTGCTCCATCAGAGCGAGTTCCTTGAGGCGCTTGCCAATCCGACCTTCAACGATCTTTTCCTTCATCTGTTCAGGCTTTCCGTCGAGGTCGTCTCGGCCCATCTCAATCGCCTTCTCGCGCTCACGGATCTCGTCGGGGATCTCATCGGTGGTGACGTATTCCACGTTGGGGCATGCCGCCACTTGCATCGACACATCCCGAAGAAGTTCCTGGAACATGTCGCCACGAGCCACGAAGTCGGTTTCGCAGTTCACTTCGATCAACACACCCACCCGGGCACCGGTGTGGATGTAACTGCCGATCGCACCCTCGGCAGCGGTGCGTCCAGATTTCTTTTCAGCGCTGGCGATGCCTTTCTGGCGAAGCCATTCAACGGCTTTATTGGTGTCCCCATCCGTTGCGGCCAGGGCCTTTTTGCAGTCCATCATTCCCGCGCCGGTCTTGTCGCGGAGTTCTTTGACAAGCTTGGCGGATACGGCAGCCATCGGTCGGAAGGGAAGAAAAGGGTGGATGCGCCGTTCTCCGTCAACGGAGAACGGCGAGGTCGAGAAGGGAAAGGGTGATCAGGCGTCGGCGTCGCCGCCACGCTGATCGTTGGAACCGTGGCGACCTTCATTGATCGCGTCGGCCAAACGACCCAGGACAAGCTGAACGGAACGGACAGCGTCGTCGTTGCAGGGAATCGGAACCTCGCAGAGGTCCGGATCGCAGTTGGTGTCGAGCATTGACACCAGGGGAATGTCGAGCTTGCGGGCTTCAAGCACCGCATTGGACTCACGGCGTTGGTCCACCAGAACCACGACGTCGGGGAGACGACGCATGTTCTTCAGACCGCCCAGGTACTTCTGGAGACGCTCAAGTTCGCGACGAAGCACCGCACCCTCTTTCTTGGGGCGCATGGCAATGGCGCCACTGGATTCCATCCGCTCCAAATCCTTGAGACGGTCGATCCGGGCCTTCATCGTGGTCCAGTTGGTGAGCATTCCGCCCAACCAGCGCTGGTTCACATAGGAGGCTCCGCAGCGGGCAGCTTCGAGAGCAACCACTTCAGAAGCTTGCTTCTTGGTGCCAACAAAAAGGAAGCGCTTGCCGCTGCGAGCAGCGGAACGGGTCCACTTGTAGGCGTTATTCATGCAGACAGCGGTCTGCACAAGATCAATGATGTGAACACCATTGCGCGCGCAATAGATGTAGCGCGACATCTTGGGGTTCCAACGACGGGTCTGGTGCCCAAAGTGGGCACCAGCCTCCATCATCTCGGCGAGGGTGACGACAGCCATGGTTTGTGGGTTTCGGGTTCGCCTCCACCTGCCAGGGACCTGAACAACCAGCAGATGCTGGTGTCACGGTGCACCCGAAACGGGCAGGTGTGCGGAGTGAAAGGACCTATAGAAGGTATCAAAACGTTGATCAACGCAGTCCAGCTGCTTTGGCTTCGCGGAACAGGGCACGCACACCGATGCGATTCAGAGGCAGACGAAGCAGCTCCATCGCAGTCCCCTGGTAGCCATGACGAATTAACCAACGGAGCAGGGGGCGAAGGCTGGACGGATTAATCAGCCCCCCGAAAGTCAGAAGCTCCCAGAGGATCCGATGGAACCAGGTGAACTGGATGATCAGGCGCACCCGCCGGGTTGGATGTTTGCGGAAGAACACCAGCCCCATGCGGGCCCGTTCTCCCTCCACTTCCACAAGGCGAGGGATTTGATCCAGGCTCAAAGCAGGGTGCCAGTGATAGCCGACAGCGGCAGGACACTTCACCAACTCAACCCCCATCCGCCGCAGGCGCTCACCAAGTTCCAGATCCTCCCAGCCGTAGAGGCGGAAACCTGTGTCGAACAGGCCTGAGCGCTCCAACACCGCCCGATCGATGGCCACGTTCCCCGTAGCGAAATAGGCCCAAGACAAGTCCCTCAACTTGTGACGTTCGGAGCAGGGCGCCTCGAAGTTGGCCGTGTTGATCACAGCGCCATAGGTGAAACAAAGGCGATCACCCCGTTTCTTCCAGCACTGCCTCAGGGCTAGTGCGTGGGTCGCCAGAAAGGTCTCTGTGACCACCAGGTCACTGTCGATAAAAACAATGACGTCACCACGGGCATGATCGACGCCCCGGTTTCGCCCTTCCGCAGGACCACCATGCTCCTGCTCAATCAGACGCACATGGGGGAAACGATCCGACTGGTGCCGCAGCCACGACGGCGTTCCATCGGTGGAGCCATCGTCGACCACGACAACCTCGTAATCATCCAGAGCACCGTCGAGCTGCTGATCTTCCAGTGCCGAGAGGCATTTCTCGAGAATCGGGCGTCGGTTGTAGGTCGGAATAACGACGCTGACGAACATCGCGACAGCCGATGCAGAAGGAACCCACCCTACGAACAACAAAAAAGGGGCCCGAAGGCCCCTTTTTTCTGAACATTGCTTGGCAGATCAGTCCGCCGCGCCACCGTTGTTGGCGGTACCGGTCACGCCATTGCCAGCGCCTTCACCACGGCCATCGTTCCGCATCTTGCGCTTCTTGAACTTGCGGGCGTAGGCGCGGTTCCGCTCCTGCTTCTCTTTCTTCAGGTTTCTGCGCTTGGCCATGCGGAACTGCGGGCTCTTGAATCAACGCTGAGTCTACTCAACGGCATTCAACAGACGCCCATCCTCCATCTGGAGCACGCGATCGGCGACATCAACGATGCGTGGATCATGGGTCACCATCAGCACCGCACAGGACTGTTCGCGTGCAAGTCGGCGCAGCAGCTCCACCACCTCCCTGCCGGTGCGGCTGTCAAGGGCTGCTGTGGGCTCGTCCGCCAGGAGCAGCCTGGGATTAGCCGCAAGGGCACGGGCAATGGCGACCCGCTGCTTCTGGCCTCCTGACAAATCCTGAGGGACTTTGCCCATGTGGTCGTCCAATCCGACGGCACGCAGCCACTGACGGGCTTCATCCCGGCGGGCTCTGTAGCTGAGATCTGGCAGAAGATCAGATCCCATCTGCACGTTCTGTTCTGCGGTGAGGCAGCGCAAAAGGTTGTGCCCCTGAAAAATCATTCCAATGCGCCGGCGCACCTGCTGGCGTCGACGTCGGCCGGCCCCATGCAAGGGCTCACCGAGCACAGACACCTGACCGTGCTGAACCGTGCGTAGAGCGCCGATCAAGGTCAACAGCGTTGTCTTTCCACAGCCGGAGGGACCGGTCAGCAGCACCACTTCGCCCGGCTCAATCCTGAGACTGATGTTCTGAAGAACCTCACGGCGCATCGCCCCCTGGCCGAAAGCATGGGACAGCTGATCCACAACAACTGCGGTCATCAGAAGATCTCCGCCGGATCCGCATCGATGAGGCGACGCATGGCCAAAAGCGACGACAGCATGCACATCACCAGGATCATCACCAAAACGGTGAGCGCCCGCGAGAGATCCATGCCGACGGGCAGTTTGGTCGCGTCACGAACGAACCAGTACAAACCCTGCCCGGCCAGATAGGCGGGGACGTAGCCGAGAGCGGCCAGATAAAACCCCTCACGAACCACCACACCAAGCAGGTGACTGAGCCGGTAGCCCATCGCCATCAGGGTGGCGTACTCCGGCAGGTGGTCACTGACATCGGTGTACAACACCTGGTACACGATGACGCAGCCAACAACGAACCCCATGGCAGCGCCGAGGGTGAAGATGAAACCGATGGAGGTGCTGCTCTTCCAGTAGTTCTGCTCGAAATCGATGAAGCCTTGTTTGGTTAACACCGAAACATCCTTGGGAAGGCGCTTGCTCAACCGAGACACAACCTGCTCAGGGTCCGCTCCTGGCTTCAAGCGCACCAGACCCACTTCGATCGCCCCAGGCGGCTTCTGAGGCATCAGATCCAGAAACGTCTCGGTGCTCGTAAGCAGATTGCCGTCGGCACCGAAGCTGGTGCCCAGGCTCACCAGACCCGCCACCCGGACGCGGTTGCCAGCGATCTCGGTTTCCACCACCCGGCCATCGCGATACCAATCGGCAATAGGTCCGAATTCGGGGCGTGACAGCTGATCAAACAGGATCCGCCCTTTCTGTTTGAGAGCGTCAGTTTTCTCAGCAAGGGAGGGGTCGACGAAGAAGGGGTCATCGGGATTGAAGCCCAAGGCCAGGATCGACCGGTTGCGCCGCGTTTCGGGGTTGCGCCAGAGCATCAGCCCCCAGTGCACCGGGGTCACCCCCTCGACATCGGGATCAGCCAGGGTCTGAACCAGCCGCCGCCTGGGAAAGGCCTCCATGCTCACGGAGCTGGCGGAGCGGGGACTGATCAGGACGACATCGGCATCGAACAGCCGGTGCGCCGTGACGCTCGCATCGAAGAGGCCATCGCGAAAACCAAGCTGCATGAACATCAGAATCCCCGCGAAGCTGATGCCAGCAAGCGCCACCAGCAAGCGAACGGGCTGGCGCGTCAGCAACAGCCAGGAGAGAGGAATCCGACGCCCCCGCCAGAACCGGTTCATGGATCGAAGCGGGCAATCACCTTCAAGCCAGCCAAACGGCTGACTTTGGCTGCATCTTCAGGGTTGAGCACCACATCAACCACCACAACGCGGGCGTCGGCATCGCCGGTGGGATCGGTGGAGAGAACAGACCGTTGTTCCACCTGGGGACTGATGCGCAGCACGCGCCCGACAAGTTCACCGCGGAAGCCACCGTTCTCACTTATGAGGCGAACGGACTGGTCGGGGCTAATCCGAGCGATATCGGATTCATAGACCTCGATGCTGGCCTGCATGGCCTGGTTCGCACCCACGTCCATCACTCCCTCCACGCCAGGGCGCTCGCCTTCACGGGCGTGCAACTTGAAGACGACACCATCAATGGGAGAGATCAGCTGGCTCAGCTCGAGATCGGCCATGAACCCTTTGCGTTCAGCCAGGGCCTGATCCCGCTGTCCCTGGAGGCGCACCAGCTCCTCCCGCTTGTTGTCCACCAAAGACAACTCAGCAGCTCCCCAGTCCGCGGCTTGCGTGAAACGCTCAACCTCAATGGCCTGAAGACGGATCTCCTGGTCCAGGCTTCTCAGCTCAGCGTCAACACGCTCTAGGTCTGCCAGGAGGCCAACACGGTGATCAAACACCGCCAACACCTGGCCGCGCTTGATCGCATCTCCCTCGTTCACCTGAAGTGAGGCAACCCTCGGGGTCCCCGCCATTCCCGCGGTGGGAGCCGCCAAATTGCGAATGTCCCCCGCAGGCTCAAGTTGCCCCAAAGCAGCAACGGCTTGTGGACGAACCGATCGTTCAGCAGGGGGGGCAACAGGTGTTGGGGCCGGCGTTGGTCGAAGCAACCAGCCGCCCACTGCAGCGATGACCAAACTTCCAGCCACAACAGACCAGCGCTTGGGACTCATCACGGTTCGGGTGGATTGTCGAAGAGCAGCAAATCGATGTAGCGATCGGCCCAAGCCGAATCGAAGGCCTTCTCGAGAACGCGTCGGGTCTTGTCGTTGCGTTTCTGCTGAAGGCAATAGTTCAGCTGGCCCTCATATCGGCGAACTGTAGTGAGAGCAGTCGACGGATCGGGAGTCGCTTCGATCACGCTTGTTGCCATCACCTGCAGGTAGTGGCTCACCAGGTCATGAAAGGCCGTCTCCTCTTCCACACCATCCGGGCGAATGAAGCAGACCTTGCTGGAGAAGATGGCTGATCCCCACGCCGGTAGGTCCCGGACCTGCCGAAACGCAGGCCAGGGCTTGGCCTCGAGACGATTCAGCAACTGCTCCGGTAGGGCACCTGAGGTCGGAGAAAGATCGACGATGGCGGCGGAGATGCCAGCCGGGCCGGCCACGATGTCAGCCCCGAAAATCGGCAGGTCGTAGCAGGGATCCGGGAACCAAACGCAGTGGAGGATTTGAAGACCGTTCCCGAGTCGCGCGACCTCAAGATGCAATTTGCGAAGGCCAACACAGCGAAAGAGTTCATTCCCGATCGTCAGCCCTTCACCATCGAGCTTCCCCTTGATGAAGCGCAAATCATCATCACAGGGAAGGATCTCCAATCCGGGTAATCCTTGCCAGGCACTGCGAATCGACGCTGCCAAGGCATGCACAAGAGGATGCTGTCCTGGCGGTTGCGCCAGCGGCTTGGGCTGCATCGAAGAAGCAGGCACAGAATGGAACTTTGCCACGCAGTTCTGAACATTCCGTTCTCCGGCCCATCACTGGACCATTGGACTCTCCCCAACGGAGTGCGCTGCGTGACGGCAGACATGCCGGATGCACCCTTGACCTGTCTCGATCTTTGGTGCCGCGCAGGCAGTGCCAGTGAGCATCCAGGGGAAGAGGGAATGGCCCATTTCCTTGAGCACATGGTTTTTAAAGGAAGTGAGCGGCTAGCCGCAGGGGCCTTCGATGAGGCGATCGAGGCCCTGGGTGGCAGCAGCAATGCAGCCACGGGGTTTGACGACGTCCACTTTCACGTGCTGACACCACCGGATCGGGCCCGCGAAGCGTTGGATCTGCTGCTGGAACTTGTTCTGCAACCGAGCCTCGATCCAGGCGGGTTCAGTACAGAACGGGGTGTGGTTCTGGAGGAGATCGCGCAATACGCCGATCAGCCGAATGAGCAGGTGCTGCAACTGCTGCTCAGCAAAGGCTGTGACCAACACCCATATGGCCGCCCCATTCTTGGAACCCCTCACAGTCTGGAGGCCATGACCCCCGGCGCGATGGAGGCGTTTCACAAACGGCAGTACCGCGGTTCCAACTGCTGCCTGGCGGTGGCCGGCCCCGCATCCACTGAGCTGCGCTCCGCTATTGGCTCCTCGGCTCTGGCCGGACTCCGAAATGCCCCTGGCCCCTCAGCCATGTCAGCCCCTCTGAGCGTGCACCCCGGACGCCAGAACGTCGCGGTGGATCGCCTGGAATCAGCGCGACTGCTGATGCTCTGGGAGGCGCCCCAGGCCCAGGATCAGGGCGGCGTGATGGCGGCGGATCTCGCTACGACACTGCTGGGGGAGGGACGACGCAGTCGTCTCGTCAACCGCCTGAGAGAGGAGCTTCAGATCGTTGAAAGCGTGTCGATGGACCTCTCGGTTCTGGAGCAGGGGAGCCTGATCACCCTGGAAGTGATCTGCCCAAATGAGCATATGGACGCGGTTGAAGAGGAGGTCAACCGTGAGTTGCGCACCATGGCGCGCGAGCTTGTCACCGATCAGGAACTGAAACGGGGGCAACAGCTGGTGAGCAATGGGCTCCGATACGCGTTGGAATCGACGGGTCAGGTCTCAGGACTCTGCGCCAGTCAGACCCTCTGGGACCGTCAGCAGGACCTGCTGCACCCCCTTGCCTTCCTCCCAACGTGGACAGCGGAGCGGCTGCGCTCGGAGCTGTTTCCCAGGCTTCAACCCGAACAGGCCTTCGTCCTGACGGCCCAAGCCAAGTCGGAGCACGAATGAGCAACCCCGAACTTCTGGTCGAACCGGTCGCAACCCCGGGGATATTGGCCGCAAAACTGCTTCTCCCTTTCGGCAGCGCAGAGGACCCTGCTGGGGCTCGGGGAGCCCATGACTTGCTGGCGTCCCTGCTCAGCAGAGGCTGCGGAAATCACAACAACCTTGAGCTGGCTGACCTGGTGGAGGGATGCGGCGCCGGTCTGCGCTGTGATGCCCAGGAAGACGCCCTCATCCTGAGCCTGCGCTGCACGGTGGAAGATGCCGAGCATCTTTTGCCCCTACTGGCGCAAATGGTGCGAGCCCCCCACCTTGAGCCCGATCAGGTGGCCCTAGAACGTTCGCTCACGATTCAGGCCCTACAGCGGCAAAGGGAGGACCCCTTCCATTGCGCCACGACCGGCTGGAGGCAACTGACCTACGGCAGCGGTGGCTACGGCCATGACCCTATGGGCATCACCGAGGAGCTGATCGACCTAGATCGGAAGGTGCTGCTTCCCCTCGCCGAACGGCTGCCAGAGGCCTCCAGTGTTCTCGCCCTTGCGGGCAGCGTCCCGCAACACCTTGTCGATCAACTCCATTCGCTTGAGGACTTCCGCAACTGGCCCAAGGGCAGAGCCAAGGATTCCGCCAACCGACTGCCCTACGCCGAAGGAGTCGGCACCGAAACAATCCACCTTGAACCGATGGACTCCGAACAGGTGGTGCTGATGCTGGGTCAGGCAACGTTGGGACATGGCCAGCCGGATGAGCTGGCCTTAAGGCTGTTGCAGTGCCATCTAGGGGTGGGGATGTCGAGCGTGCTGTTCCAGCGCCTGCGTGAAGACCATGGAGTGGCCTACGACGTGGCAGCTCACTTCCCTGCCTTGGCCGGCCCCGCACCCTTTGTGCTGATGGCGTCAAGCGTGGAGGAACGGGCCAACCTCGCCCTGGACTTGCTGCTGACGATCTGGGAGGAGCTGCGCGAGCAACCCCTCAGCGAGGCAGAGCTTGAGCTCGCAAGAGCGAAGTACATCGGCCAGCTCGCCCAAGGACTGCAGACCTGCTCCCAAAGGGCTGAGCGGCGCGTTCAGCTTAAGGCGCAGGGCCTCCCTGAAGATCATGACCAGAGATGTGTTGATGCCCTTTCGCAACTGACACCGTCTGATGTTCGCGATGCAGCAGCGCGCTGGCTCGGCGAACCACGGCTCAGCCTGTGCGGAACCTCCGGAGCACTGGAGCAGCTCGCACGACGCTGGCAGCGCCGTGTTGCTGGTTAGTCCGCCTCAGCGGAATCCACGGGATCCAGCCGGTCGAGCGCAATCAGGAACGTGCCCCGACGGAAGCGGACCGCCACCGTGTCCATTGGATGGAGCGCAACCACCTCACCCACTTCACCGGCCGCCACCAGATCCGGGGGACGCAACATCGGCATCGGATCAGCGGATTTCAGGAAAGGAAGCTGCTGCTTCAGGAGCAGGCGATCACCAATCGATACCGTCATCTGAACTGGGCAGGATCTGCATTGTCGAGCAGGATGGGCCGAGTTGACGGATTGATGTGAGGGCTCTCGCCTCCTGGTGTGGTGCCCTGGCGGGTCTGCTGGCCATCCTCATTGGTGGTCTTGTGCCGGCAGCGATGTATCTGCCTGTGCCGGAACCAATTGTTGTTCCCCTGCCCGTGACCTGGCAGGTGCCAGCCCTCCTCCTCTGCGCCATGGTGAGCGGCCCGCGCGCCGGTGTGATGGCCGCCGTCGGGTATCTGAGCCTGGGACTGTTCAGCCTGCCGGTGTTCCATGGCGGTGGCGGGCTGAGCTACGTGCTGGAACCAGGTTTCGGCTATCTGGCGGGTTTTGTTCCGGCGGCCTGGCTCACCGGTCGCCTGGCGCAGCAGGACGGCATGAACGACCTGCCCAGACAGTCGCTGTCCGCCCTTGCAGGACTCCTGGTTCTTCAGATCTGCGGTCTCCTCAATCTCGCCATCGGGGCCATTTTGGGTCGATGGACGCTTGGATTTCTCGAGCTCCTGATGCAGTTTTCCATCGGCCCATTGCCTGCACAGATGCTGCTCTGCATCGGTGCAGGACTGCTCTCGGTTGTGTTGCGTCGGCTGTTGATCATTGAGTCATGAACAGAACCCTGCCGCGTCAATCCACCCTGCTCATTGCTCTTGTCATCGTTGTGGTGGACCAGGTCAGCAAGGGTTTGGCCTCCAGCGTTTTGCAGGATGGCAACACCCTTCCCCTGCTACCGCACCTGATCTCCCTGCAGTTGGTGCACAACACCGGAGCCGCCTTCAGCGTGCTGCGGGGATCCACTGCCCTCCTTGGACTTCTGAGCTTGGGGGTCGGCATCGGGCTGATTCTCTGGATCTGGCGACAAAGGGTTCTGCCGTTTTGGCAAGCACTTGCTTCAGCAGCGCTTCTTGGCGGCACCCTGGGCAACGGGCTCGATCGCTGGCGCCTGGGTTACGTGGTCGATTTTCTGGCACTCGAACCGATCGACTTCCCGATCTTCAACGGAGCCGATGTCGCCATCAATCTCGCTGTGCTCTGCTTCGGCATCGATCTTTGGACCCGTCGTGGTGACACCAGCCGTGGCTGACCCAAACTTGCCCTGAGGCTGGTGTGACGCAGGCATGAAACGTCAAACCAGGTTGCTCATCGGTCTTGCAGTTGCCTTTGTGGCACTTGTGGTGATCGGTGTTGCCGTTCAAACCATCCGCAGCCTGCTGTGGGATCTGAGTTACTTCCTGCCTCCCTGGCTGCTTACTCCGGTTCTGCTGCTGGGTCTTGTGCTGGTGGTGACTGTGGCAATGCAGGTGGGCTGGCCCATGTGGAAACGCTGGAAGTCACGCCCCCCTCAACACCCGCGGCAGCCAGCCGCCGCTCCCCAGAACCGCCGGGACGCCGCAAACACAAGCCTGGGCCATGTCGATCGTTTGATCGAACGCATCCAGGACGACATCAGCCGCCGGAGTCTGCAAAACGAACGCGATCGCGTCGCGGACGAACTGAAGCGAGGGGATCTGGTGGTTGTTGTGTTCGGCACCGGATCCAGCGGCAAGACATCGCTCATCCGTGCGCTGCTCAATGAAATGGTCGGCGATGTGGGTGCCCCCATGGGCATCACAAAAACCAGCCGTGCCTACCGCCTGCGTTTGAAAGGGTTAGAGCGTGGTCTGCAACTTGTCGACACCCCAGGGATCCTTGAAGCGGGAGAGGAAGGCCTCAGCCGCGAGGAGACGGCCCGTCGTCGGGCGGTACGCGCCGACCTGTTGATTGTGGTGGTGGACGGTGATCTCAGAGCCTCGGAATTCGCCGTTGTGCAATCCCTTGCTGGCCTCGGCAAGCGGTTGCTCTTGGTGCTGAACAAGCGAGATTTACGAGGTGTGGATGAGGAAAAACGGCTCCTACAGGTGCTTCGATCGCGCTGCCAGGGACATCTCAACACTGCCGATGTGGTGGCCTGCAGTGCATCTCCTCAATCGATTCCTCAACCCGGTCGTCGGCCCCTGCAGCCGATGCCTGACGTCAGCGATCTGCTGCAACGCCTCGCCGGCGTGCTTCATGCCGAGGGTGAGGAATTGATTGCCGACAACATCCTTCTCCAGTGTCGGTCTCTCGACAGCCGCGGTCGTGACTTGTTGAACGACCAGCGCTCCCGGGAAGCCAGACGCTGCATTGACCGTTACAGCTGGATGGGCGCGGGGATCGTCGCTGCCAACCCACTGCCAGGTGTGGATCTGTTGAGTACCGCAGCAGTGAATGCCCAGATGATTCTGGAGATGGCGAAGATCTACGGGGTTGAGATGTCCCGGGATCGTGCCAAAGACCTGGCCATGTCCCTAGGGCAAACCCTGGGCAAGTTGGGCATCGTCAAAGGGGCCATGTCCTTGCTGGGCACCAGCCTCAGCCTGAGTTTGCCCACCCTGATTCTTGGTCAGGTGCTCCAGGGGGTGGTCACCGCATGGCTCACCCGAATTGCCGGCAGCAGCTTTATCCGTTACTTCGAACAAGACCAAGACTGGGGCGACGGCGGGATGCAGACCGTGGTGCAACAGGCCTTTGAACTCAATCGGAGGGAACTCTCGCTGCAGCGCTTTCTGGCCAGTGCCATGCGGCAAGTGGTGGAACCGCTTCAGCAGTCGGCAGCGGGGCGCCTTCCGCCCCGGCCAGAGCCTCAGCAGGAGGGGGGAGCATCGGCCCCCGGGCATCCAGCACCGTGATCAGCAGCAGATAGATCACACCAATCGCCACTGAAATCGCACCGGTGACGATCGCAACCCAGCGTGAACCCTGCTTCTGTTCCGGCATGGGACCCCCTCAAACGAGGGCGATTGTGGACGATCAGGCTTCAGGCCAGCGATGCATTCAGCCGATCGGACAAGTCGCTGAGATGCTGAGCTGTGGTGTGCGGGTTACCCAAGACCGCTTTAAGACAGAAACGGTCGCCGTAGAAGGGTCTCGAGAGCATGTAGCCGTGAGAGAGAAGCATCTGGCGGGTCTCTTCACTCCAACAAGCGGCAGCGTCAATTCCCCCCTCCCTGGCCTGGAACGCCAGAAGATGAAGGTCACCCGACAACAGCGTCAGCTTGTTGGGATCCAACATGGAGGCAAAGGCCTTTCGCCGTTGCAAGGCACCGCTGAGGGTCGCTTCAATCCCAGCCTCACCCAGCTGACGCAGGCCAAGCCAGAGCTTGAGGATCTCCGCGGGCCGGGTTCCCTGTAAGCCGATCTCCCCACCGTGGTCCACCCCATTGGGCGCCTGCATGTAGGGCAATCCTGTTGAAAAGGCCTGGCGGAGGTGGGTGCGATCCCTCAGCAACAGCAGCGATGAAGCTTTGGTGATGCCCAGCAGTTTCTGAGGATTCAGAGTGATCGAATCCGCCAACTCCATGCCACGCATCAGAGATGCGTGGCTGGTGCTCAGGGCGAACACACCGCCGATGGCTGCATCCACATGCAACCAGACCCCTGCATCACGACAGAGAGCTGCAAGATCCGAGAGGGGATCAATGGCACCACGCACGGTTGTCCCAGCGGTGGCCACCACCGCCAGACAAGGCCGGCCCTGGGCTTGCAGTGTTGTCAAACGCTCGCCCAAAGCGTCAAGACAGAGGCCGCCGTCGGGGGCCACCGGAAGCATCTGGAGGGCATCCTCCGACAAACCCATCACCCTTGCCGCCTTGTTGATCGAGACGTGGGCGTCTTGGCTGCAAAGGAGCACGGGATCCCGCTGCATCGAGCCCAAAGCGGCCCGAGCCGAGACCAGTGCCATGAGATTGCTCAGGGTTCCACCACTCGCCAGAACGCCTCCGGATCCTTCAGGCAACCCAATCCTGTGGCAGAACCAGCGGCACAGATCATGTTCCAGGCCAGTCAGCCCAGGAGACAGTTCCTCTGCCAGGAGATTGTTGTTCAAGCCCGCGCAAACCATCTCCGCCGCAATGGAGGCGGTGAGAGGGGGCGGATCAAGATGAGCCAAGGCACCGGGATGAGACGGCTGGTAAGCCCCATCCATCACTTGCTGCAGATCACTCAGGAGTGATTCGACACCAGCTCCTTCCAGCCCGGGAGCCACCTCAGGCAAAGGGCGCATCAAGGGCACCGGGCCCGTTCGTTCAGCCGAGCCGATCCAACGGCAGAGCAGATCTGAACTGCGGTGCAAGAAGTCATTCAGTACCGGGTCTGCAGCCGAGGGGATGGCGAACGGAGCGAGCCGATCCGATGGGTGCTGAGACTCGGAACAGGCTTGCAACGGAGACCCGTGAACTTCAGTGATCTTCGCGTCTCGTGGGATGGTGCTCAAAGGACAGCGTGTAACGACGGTGGATCAGCGGGATGACTTGACTCGCTGGATGGACGTTCTGCTCCAGCGGGCCGAGGCCACTGGCACGGAAGGAGAGGTACCAGTTGCCGCGGTGATCCTGGATGGAAACGGGAAGGCCATCGGACATGGACGCAACAGACGCCAGAACCATATGGACCCCCTTGGGCATGCCGAACTGGTGGCGTTACGGCAGGCAGCGGTGGTGCAGGGCGATTGGAGATTCAACGACTGCACCTTGATCGTGACCCTCGAGCCCTGCCCCATGTGTGCGGGAGCCTTGGTGCAGGCCCGAATGGGAGCAGTGGTGTATGCCGCATCGGACCCTAAACGCGGTGGTTTGGGGGGCAGCCTTGACCTCTCCACCCATGCCAGTGCGCACCATCACATGGAGGTGGTGCGCGGTGTGCGCGAGGCTGAGGCGAGAGGGCTGCTGGAGCGCTGGTTCAGGCAGCGGCGGCTTCAGAACCGCTAAAGCGAGGTAGCTCTGTCTCAAACAGGTTGAGGAGACGGTTCACATTTTCTGGGTTGGAGTTGTACCCCATCAGCCCGATTCGCCAGATTTTTCCAGCAAGCGTGCCGAGACCACCGCCCACCTCGATCCCGTGGTTGTTCAGCAGGTGCTGACTGAAGGCCTTTCCATCCACACCTTCAGGGATGCGAACAGTGGTGAGCGTCGGCAGTCGACGGTCGGCCGGAACATGCATAGAAAGCCCGAGACTTTCGAGGCCGCTCCACAGCAATTCCGCATTGCTGCGGTGTCGAGCCCAGGCCTGATCTAGACCTTCTTCGGCCAACAGACGTAAGGCTTCGCGCATGCCGAAATTCATGTTGACCGGCGCCGTGTGGTGGTAGACGCGATCACTGCCCCAGTACTGATTAAGCAGGGACACATCGAGGTACCAATTGGGAACCTTGCCCTGACGGGCAGACATCTTGGCCTCGGCGCGAGGGCCCATCGTGAAGGGTCCAAGGCCCGGAGGGCAGCTCAATCCCTTCTGGCTGCAGCTGTAAGCGAGATCAACCTTCCACTCATCGATGTAAAGCGGAACTCCCCCCAAGGACGTGACGGTATCGAGCAGCAGCAAGCAGTCGTGCTTGCGGCAGAGATCGCCAATGCCGTCCATGGGTTGGCAGACACCCGTGGAGGTTTCGGCATGAACCATCGCCAAGATCGCAGGCTTGTGCTCGATCAGGGCCGCTTCGAGTTCATCGAGAGAAAACCACTCTCCCCAAGGCTTCTCAATGGTTTTGACATCAGCGCGGTAACGCCCCGCCATATCTGCCAGACGGAGGCCGAAATATCCCTTCACCGCAACAAGAACGGTGTCTCCAGGTTCCACGGTGTTGGCCAGGGTTGCCTCCATGGCGGCACTCCCGGTACCACTCATCGGAAGCGTGAGGCGGTTGTCCGTCTGCCAGGCGTAGCGCAGAAGTTCCTGCACCTCACCCATCAGCTCGACGTAAAGAGGATCAAGGTGACCGATGGGAGTTCGCGACAGCGCCTTCAGAACCGTCGGGTGCGCGTTCGAGGGGCCTGGTCCCAGAAGCAGTCGATCTGGAGTGCTGATCGGTGCAAAAGCTTTGCGATGACGATCGTCAACAGGAAGAAGAGAGTTGGTCGTCGCCAAAGCCCTGATCATTGGTTCGTGATGGTGAGCCTACGCAGTCATGCCCCTCAGAAGAGATGAGAGCTGCACGATTGCAATCTGTTCAAATCTTGCGCTGAACTTTTGCGTTCAACGTTGGCGAACATTGGTTTCAGCAAGGCCTTTGGCCAGGTGATCGAACGGCTGCAGAACAGTGGCGAGCTGCTCGGATGCCGCACCATTGGCCAGAAGCATCTCGGCCACGACTTCCCCGAGCAAAACAATGCTGCGAACAGTGGGGCCAGTAGGAACGCCAAGGCTCTTGTAGGTGTCGTCCAGCCCGTTGAGAACACGCTCATTGAGAATCGTGCTATCGCCGGCAACCAGGGCATAGCTGGCGTAGCGCAGGAAGTAATCCATGTCCCGCAGACAGGCAGCGAGCCGACGGGTCGTGTAGGCGTTTCCGCCAGGGAGGAGCAGGTCGGGCTCATCTCGGAACAGCCGCTGGCTGGCCTCACGCACAATTTCGGCGGCGGAACCGTTGATCAGCTCAACAGCCTGAATCCGCAGCGTGGATTCATCCAGATACGCATTGATGCTGTCGATCGCTGGACGATCGAAATAACGACCCAGTTGGTCGTAGCGACCGATCAGACCGCTGATTGCATCGCGCATTTCCCTGAATCTCCAGAGGATCCCCCGCGGACGCTAACACCGTTGAAGCGGGCAAATCCTTTGGCAGGCCTGCATTTCGGCCAAGTTGACAGAAACGGTTACGCAGTTGACTCCAGGCAGCTGGAACGTACCTCTTGATACAAAATGGTGACTTGTGGCTCTATACGGTCACATCACTGCACAATTCAGTCGAGCAGTCCTTTCTTATGTCGAAATCCCCCCAGGACGTCCTGCGCCAGATCAAGGACGAAGGCATCGAACTGATCGACCTCAAATTCACCGATCTGCACGGCAAGTGGCAGCACCTAACGGTCTGTACCGATCTGCTGGAGGAAGAATCCTTCACTGAAGGCCTGGCTTTTGACGGTTCATCCATCCGTGGATGGAAGGGCATCCAGGCCTCCGACATGGCCATGGTTCCCGACGCCAACACGGCCTGGGTTGATCCGTTCTATCGGCACAAAACCCTGAGCATGATCTGCTCGATTCAGGAGCCGCGCACCGGTCAGCCCTATGAGCGCTGTCCCCGCGCCCTGGCCCAGCGTGCTTTGAATCACCTCGCCAGCACGGGGCTGGCCGACATGGCCTTCTTCGGTCCTGAGCCTGAATTCTTCCTCTTCGACGACGTCCGCTACAACTCGGCCGAAGGTGGCTCCTTCTACAGCGTCGACACGATCGAGGCGGGTTGGAACACGGGTCGCATCGAGGAAGGCGGCAACCTCGCCTACAAAATTCAGGTGAAAGAGGGCTACTTCCCCGTTGCTCCAAACGACACAGCCCAGGACATCCGCTCCGAGATGCTTTTGCTGATGGGGCAACTGGGTATCCCCACCGAGAAGCACCACCACGAAGTTGCCGGTGCAGGCCAGCACGAGCTCGGCATGAAATTCGCTGAGCTCATCCAGGCAGCCGACAACGTCATGACGTACAAGTACGTCGTGCGCAACGTGGCCAAGAAGTACGGCAAGACAGCCACCTTCATGCCCAAGCCGGTGTTCAACGACAACGGCACAGGCATGCATGTGCACCAGAGCCTCTGGAAAGGTGGTCAGCCACTGTTCTTCGGCGAAGGCACCTACGCGAACCTGTCGCAGACCGCCCGCTGGTACATCGGCGGCATCCTCAAGCACGCTCCTGCCTTCCTGGCCTTCACCAACCCCACCACCAACAGCTACAAGCGTCTGGTGCCCGGCTTCGAAGCTCCAGTGAACCTGGTGTACTCGGAGGGCAACCGTTCCGCCGCTGTGCGGATTCCTCTCACCGGCCCAAGCCCCAAGGCCAAGCGCCTCGAATTCCGTTCCGGTGATGCCCTGGCCAATCCATATCTGGCCTTCAGCGCCATGATGATGGCTGGCCTGGATGGCATCAAGAACCAGATCGATCCCGGCGACGGCGAAGACCGCGATTTGTTCGAGCTTCCGGCTGAAGAGCTTTCGAAGATCGCAACGGTCCCGGCTTCCCTCAATGGTGCCTTGGAAGCTCTGAATGCCGATCGTGCCTTCCTCACCGCTGGCGGAGTGTTCAGCGACGACTTCATCGACAACTGGATTGACCTCAAATACGAAGAGGTTCAGCAGCTGCGTCAGCGTCCTCACCCCCACGAATTCACCATGTACTACGACGCCTGATCCGCACTCGTTGAGACCCACGACCCGCCTCGCAGGAGGCGGGTTTTTTTGTGGACTGCTTGGCACGCGGTTGCGCGTCACATCCGCTGGAATGGGTCTGTTGTCTGAATCCGCGATGGCGTCAACGCCCCTGAGCAAGCTTGCGTACCAAACGCTTCAGCAAGGCAAAAGCATCGCGGGCCTGGCTCACAAAGAGCTGAGCACCAAGCTGATGGAATGGGTGGCTCCCGATGCCGTTCCCAAAACTGAAGCAGTCTCCGCCGAGGTACTCGGAGCACTTCGCCTGGATATGGACAAACTCCAGGAACAGGATTGGCAGGAGGCTCAACAGGGGATCTATCCGGAGCAACTGCTCTTCGATGCGCCCTGGCTCGACTGGGTCAGCCGTTATCCACAGGTGTGGATGGATCTCCCCTCCACCTGGGATCGACGCCGTGAGCGCAACGTTCGCGATCTGCCACGGGACACGGAAACAGCGCTTTACCCCGACTACTACCTTCAAAATTTTCACCATCAAACCGATGGATATCTGAGTGATCACTCCGCCGGTCTCTACGACTTACAGGTTGAGATCCTGTTCAACGGCACAGCCGATGCCATGCGTCGACGGGTCCTGGCTCCACTCAAACGCGGCTTGAAGCATTTCGCTGACCGGGCTCCGGGCTCCCTGAAGATCCTTGATGTGGCCACCGACACCGGTCGGACGCTGCACCAAATCCGAGCTGCTGTTCCTCACGCGCAACTCATCGGGACCGATCTCTCCGAGTCGTACCTCCGTCAGGCCAATCGCTGGTTGAATGCCGGGGATGCCTCGCTGGTTCAGCTGATCCGTGCCAATGGGGAATCACTCCCCTTGGCTGATGGCTCGGTTCAAGCCGTGACCTGTGTATTCCTGCTGCATGAACTGCCAGCAGAAGCCCGCCAAAACGTTCTCAACGAGGCTTGGAGGGTGCTCGAGCCCGGCGGTGTTTTGGTTCTTGCCGACTCTGTGCAGATGGCAGATTCAGCCAAATTTGCCGCAGTGATGGAGAACTTCCGGCGTGTCTTCCATGAGCCTTACTACCGGGATTACATCGGTGATGACATCGACAAACGCTTAACAGCTGCAGGCTTCGAGGGAATCACAGCTGAATCCCACTTCATGACGCGGGTCTGGTCAGCACGCAAACCCACCAATGAAGAGACCTGATAAGCGGATTCCCTGACAGCGTCCCTTGCACGAACGCTTGCGAGCCATAGGGTAAATGCGATTACGAAGGGAACTTCATGACCAATCCCTTCCGGCTGCGTTGGCTTCAGGGCTGGACGTTTCAGGTCGTGCTGATGGAAGGTCACGTGCAAGTCGAAGCCCTTGGTTTCGGCATATGCCTGCGCACAGCTTTGCTGCCTGGGGAGAGCCCCCAAGCCGCGGCAGATCGTCTTGTTCTCTCTGAGGATCGCCGGCGGCGGGCCCTGCACAATGCATGGCTTCGCGGTCAGCACATGCCACAACCTTCAGGGGTTCATTCCACCGAGGAAGAAGCTCCCGCATCCAATTCTCTGGTGGTGGTTGCTTAGGCCCATCGCCAACCGGTTGAGCTGATCGATTTAGAGCTGAGACAGCAGCCAGGCCAGAGTGAAACCCGCTCCACCAAAGCGGAGTGCCTTCCAGAAACGCTGCCCCGATTCCGTTGGTACATCCCACCCCGCAAGCGGGTGGCTGATCAGGTTTGTGGCAAGTTTGCGGCGCTGGATCCAGCGTCGAGCGGCAACACCCGACCCAACATTGGACTGCCTTTGCCCTTGCAGCAGCAAGCGTGAACCATGGTGCAACCAACGCAGTTCACTGCGACATCGTTTGCCTTTGCGCTCTTCCAAGGCATTGAACCCACGTGCTCCGAAACTAGAGCGATCTGCTGATCAAGGGATGACACCGCCCCCCGCCCCATGGCCCGACTCCGCCAAAGGAAAGGCAGAGGAGCTCCATCAGCTGCTCCGCATTAGCGATCGCGAATGGCATCAACTGAAAAGCAACCGCAAGCGTCGTGGTGCCGAGTTATTGGCGGCAGCGTTGGTGCAATTACTCCGCCAGGGAGACCACACGGATGTCGAGCAACTAACCCAGCAAGCGCTTGGCTGGATTAAAGGAGAACTGAAGGATCCGGGCTGTCCCCGTCACTGACCGGGCGCCGGCAGGCCAGTTGAAGTCGGTTTCCCCTCCGACTCCAGCGGACATCGTCAAAACATTGATGAATGAGGAACAGTCCGCGGCCACTGGCAGCATCAAGCGCCGTCGGCAGGCTCGCTGTGCGGGACTGCTGCGGCAAGCCGCAGCCTTCATCCTGAACCTGCCAGACCAACCAGTTGGGCGTCAGGATCCGACGAACGCGAAGCTTCTTGGCTGGATTTTCATCATTGCCGTGGCGGACGGCATTCACCAGAGCCTCATGTAAACCCAACTCGATGCGCTGACTGGTGAACACACAGCCCACCGGCTCGGTGAGCAGCTCCAGCAGAGGGGCCAGCTGCAACGTGGACGGCAGTGTGAACTCAGCCCAGCGAAACCTCTTGGACGGCACAGTGGAGCACGTTGACGTCGGTCTTTTGAACTTACCGTTGTTAGATGTCCCCGTCAGGGTCTGCGGGCCACAAGCGCTGGATGATTCAGAACTGAATCCATCAACCGAACCCCCCTCAGCTGATTGATCAACGGCATGTGGCCCTCGGGAGCCTCGATCGACCAAGTGAATGCACCGGGATATCGGGTCCAGACCCCATCGCGTTTCCAGCCAATGCGGGGCCACAGGCGTTCGTAACGGCCATCGAGGGCGTCCAGTAGCTGGGACTGGACCGTAAAGCCAAAGCGGCCTTGGGAATAAACCGTCCAGAGCCGATCGAGACTGACCAGATCAATGCCCGACATCGGAGCCACTTCAGTGAAGTAGACGTAGCCCCGCTTCACAGCAGCATCCCCGGCCAAATCGCGCAGACACTGACTTGTGATGCGATCAGCTTCCTCAAAGTTTTGGTTGAGCAGCTCCTGCTGCAACGGCCCGTAATTCAGGCCAACTGCGGATTCAGCTGCCAGCCAGCCGGCATCTGGGGATTTGATCAGAGCGGCAATGGACTCAGGCTGGTGGCGCTGCAGCACCTGCAGAATCCAGCCTGCAGCCCAGTCATCACCGGCAGGATCGAAGCCAGAAAGAAGATCTGGCCCGACGGCAGCAAGGTCCTCAGATCGTGCTTCGACCTGCTTGATCAGAGGGCGTCGTTGGCGAGGTGTTCCCTTCGCGAAACGATCCAGCAGCTGGTCAACGCTGAGTTTGGTGGCGGGTGTGGAACCGGAGAGCATGAGTCGCAACCGGCCCCAACTGGCTCGGTGTTGGCCACTATGTCAGGCATGGGCGAGACAAGTTCAATCGAGATCCAGCAGCTTCGCGAGCTGAAAGGTCCGCTGGTGGATGTGCGCAGCCCCAGCGAATTTGCGAAGGGGCACTGGCCCGGGGCCATCAACCTGCCTTTGTTCAACGATGAGGAGCGGGCCGAAGTCGGCATCGCGTACAAGCAGCAAGGACGCAGACCAGCGATTCATCTGGGCCTTGAACTCACCGGACCCAAGCTCAGCAGCTTGGCCCATCAGCTGGAGACCCTTCGCGAGCTGGGCAATCCACGGATCTACTGCTGGCGTGGAGGAATGCGCTCGGCCAGCATGGCCTGGCTCGCGCAGCAGCTCGACCTCAAGCCAACACTTCTGCAAGGGGGTTACAAGAGCTACCGGCGCTGGGCCCAGAACCGATTTGAACGGAGATGGCCCCTGCGCGTCATGGGGGGGCGAACGGGAACTGGAAAAACTGATTTGCTGTTGGCCATGGCGGCTTGCGGAGTAGCCGTTGTTGATCTGGAAGGGCTGGCCCACCACCGCGGCAGCAGTTTCGGCGGCCTGGGCCTGCCGGATCAACCCAGTACCGAGCACTACGAGAACAAATTGGCTGAAGCGCTGGATCAGCACCAACGCCAGCGGGCAACGGCGATTTGGTTGGAAGCCGAAAGCATTCAAGTAGGGAGCTGCCGCATTCCCAAACCTCTCTTCGATCAGATGCAGCAGGCCCCTGTGCTGGAGATTCAGCGCGACCTGACCGAACGGGTCGAACAACTGGTGCAGGTGTACGGCCATCAAGGGGCGTCAGCTCTCGCTGAGGCGACCCAGCGGATCAGTCGACGACTCGGCCCGCAGCGCACCAAGGAAGCCCTCGAGGCGATTGCCAGGGAAGACTGGGCCAGCGCCTGCCGCGCCACACTCGACTATTACGACCGTTGCTACGACCACGAATTGGCGCGATCCCCCAAACGCGACAACATCGACCTATCGGGCCTCAGTGCTGATCAAGCCGCGCAGACGCTGATCAAGCACGGGTTTGTTGAAATCCCCGATTAAGATCGCTTCTACCGATGGGTCTAGAACGACGTGAGCGAAGCAGCGATTCAGTTCTTTCGGGGAATCAATGAGCCGGTGGTTCCCGATATTCGTCTGACCCGCAGCCGCGACGGTCGTACTGGTCAAGCAACCTTCCGTTTCGAGAAGCCTGCTGCGATTGCTCCAGAAACGATGGGCGACATCACTGGCATGTGGATGGTCGATGAAGAAGGTGAGATGGTCACCCGAGAAGTGAACGGCAAGTTTGTGAACGGCACAGCGAGTGCTCTTGAAGCCGTTTACTCCTGGAAATCCGAAGAGGATTTCGAGCGATTCATGCGCTTTGCCCAGCGCTACGCCGAGGCCAACGGCTTGGGTTATTCACAAAATCAGGATTCCAATCAGACTGACGCGGCCGACGATCAACAAGCTTGAGACTGCCCCACTGGCTGTCGTTAACAGCCTTGATCGCAGCGATCATCTTGCTGTGGTCCCTGCGCGAGCTGGTTCTACTGCTCTTTGCTGCAGTTGTTCTGGCCATGGCCCTTTGCACCCTTGTGGGCATCCTTCGAGAACGGAGGCCGATGCAACGGCCTCTGGCATTGATTCTCTGTATCGCCGGGTTGCTCTTGCTCGTCGCTGGGGCTGCAGGTGTTGTGGTGCCCCCATTCCTCGAGGAATTTGCCCTGCTGCTGCAGAAGCTGCCCGAAGCGGGTCAGACCCTCGTTCGGATGGGAGTCGATTGGATCGACACCATCAGCGAAGCCATCTATGGCGCCGATGCATTCCCCGACATCGATGAACTGGAACTGAGCGGTCCGCGACAACTCGTGCCCGATGGTTCATCACTGGCAGCAGGCGTGGGCAGCGGATTGCTGGGCCTGCTCGGTGTTGCGGGAAACCTCGGCAACGGGGTGCTGCGTCTGTTGTTCGTGCTGGCAGTCGCTTTGATGATCAGCATTCAACCCCAGGCCTATCGGAGCGTGGGGCTTCAGCTGATTCCCTCCTTTTATCGACGCCGTGGACGGCGAATCCTTGATCAGTGCGGTGCCGCTTTGAGTAGCTGGATGGTCGGCGTGCTGATCAGCTCACTGGCGGTCTTTGTGCTGTGCAGCATCGCGCTGACACTCTTGGGCGTGAAACTCGTTCTGGCCAATGCACTGCTGGCAGGACTGTTGAACGTGATCCCCAATGTGGGACCAACGATGAGCACCATCTTCCCGATGGCAGTCGCCCTGCTGGATGCCCCCTGGAAGGCAGCGGCGGTATTGGGGGTCTATGTGGTGATCCAAAACATCGAGAGTTACGTGATCACGCCTTCGGTGATGCACCACCAAGTGAAGCTGCTGCCTGGGTTGACCCTGGCCGCGCAGTTTTTGTTCACGCTGCTGTTCGGACCTCTCGGCCTGCTGATGGCTCTGCCTCTAGCGGTGGTGCTGCAGGTGATCATCCGAGAAGTCCTGATCCACGATGTTTTGGATCGCTGGAAACGTCTGGAGCCCGCAGGATGACAGCCGGCACGTTTCTTGTTGCTCTCACCCTGGTGGTGCTGGTGCTGCTGCTCTGGCACCTGCGCTGGGTGCTCCTGGTGCTGTTCGGCGCCGTGGTGGTTGCGGTGGCACTGGATGTGCTGATTGTTCAGGTTCAGAGGCGAACACGGCTGAAACGACCACAAGCCCTGGCTGCCGTGCTTGGGATTTTGCTGTTCGCAGGGGGGCTATTGGGACAGCTGCTGGTACCGGAACTCATCAGCCAGTTCCAGCAATTGGGTCGTGATCTGCCGCAGTTGTTCAGCAAGGTGTCTGATCTGCTGAGCAGCGAGCCACGCCTGGCGCAGCTGAATGAAGCGCTGGGTGAGGGCCTCAACTTGAAAGGGCTTCAACCATTGCTGGGCTTTGCAGGCGGTGCGGCGAATTCGCTGATTCAGCTGTTCCTGATGGCCCTGCTCGCGATCTTGTTGGCCCTGGATCCAAGTTCCCATCGGCGCATGGTCGTCGCCGTGACGCCCCGCCCCGCCCGGCAGCAGATGGAACTGTTGCTGGATGAATGCCGTCAGGCGCTGGGGGGTTGGCTCAGCGGCATGACCCTTTCCGCCACCAGCGTGTTTTTGCTCACCTGGGGTGGACTGTTGCTGCTCAAGGCACCCCTTGCTCTATTGAGCGCCCTGGTCTGCGGCCTGCTCACCTTCGTACCCACCATCGGCCCCACGGCGGCAACCCTTCTACCGACGGGATTAGCACTGCTGCAATCGCCGCAATTGATGGTCTCGGTGCTCGTTTTCCGGCTGGTGCTGCAGAACCTCGAGGCATTTCTGCTCACGCCATTGCTGCTGCGCAAAACCGTGAATCTGCTTCCCACCGTGGCCCTGACAGCCCAGCTCAGCCTTGGCGCCCTGCTGGGGCTTCCAGGCGTGCTACTCGCCCTTCCTCTGGTGGTGGTGATTCAGGTGCTGATGCAGCGCGTGGTGGTACAGCAGATCATGGATCGCTGGGCCTAAGACCAGAATCCACCCATGTATCCAGATGAACACCTTGTAGCAAGGGTCACACCTGAGACCAGAGCTGGCTAGGTACTTTTACGGTGTCGTGAGAGCGACGCGTCGAGCATTGGGGCTCTTGGGAGAGGGTCCCAATTTTTTTTGAACATGCACCAAGGGCAAGCGCATCAGGTCGAGCTTTCAACCCCCTAGAGCAGCTGACGTTTCTTCTTCTCACTTGAATCGCGTTCCCGTTCAACCGCTTGCCAATAGGCCGCAGACACCGCAACCTCTTGGCCGCGTTCAATTTTGTTCAGCCGTGATTTAAGAGCCTCAACCTCGGCGCGCAACCCGAACACCTCTTCATTGAGACCAGGATTCAATTCCATGAGACCTGAGCAACCAGTTGAGTCGTAGCTCAGGCGCAACAAGCAATGACGTTCACATTGATACCAACACCACCCCTTCCAGGCCAACGATCCAATAGCGTGTCCAACAGGTCTTGAGACGAATGGGATTGGACGTCATCTTCAATTTCTCTCGTTATGAGGAACTGAGGCAGGCCGTGAAGCAGCTGGTTCGAGAGAACCTCGATCCGGAATTACTGCACGAAGAAGCGCACGACCTGTTCGAATCGTGGTGGTCCTCGACCCACAGCCAGGGGCGTTGGAACACTGATGTGAAGCAACGCACCTGGGATTCAATCTGGCGTGAATTCGGCAATGGCTCCAGCTAGCCGAAACGACGCCACAGGGACGGTGAACCCAGCAGCACCACCACAGCCAACTGGTGATGTCGAATCGCATAGCCCAAGCCTGTGAGTGTGAACTGATCACTCAGGAGCTGCACTTCGGTGCGCAGATCGCCCAGGGCCAAGAGGATCAGAAGAATCGGAAACCACCGAGCAGGATGGCGTCGCCGTTGAGATTCGCCACTGCGATCAGTCACGGGAACGGTCCCAGAGCGTGAGCAGCGAGGGTGCCAGGGCGATGCTCGACCAGGAGCCCACCACAACCCCCAAGGCCAGAGCGATCGCAAACCAATAGAGCGTTGCTCCACCAAAGAACACCAGGGCCAACAGAGGAAGCAGGGTGGTTCCGCTTGTATAGAGGGTGCGGGTCAATGTGGCCGACACCGCTTGATCCACCTGTAAAGAGAGAGGCAGATCAGCTGCATCCTTGCTTCGTTCACGGATGCGATCAAACACAACCACCGTGTCGTTCACCGAATATCCAGCAATCGTGAGCAGCGAGACGGCGAAGAGGCTGTCGACCTCCAGTTGCAGCACAACGCCAAGCCAAGCGAACACACCACAAACGATGGCGACGTCATGGGCAAGGGCCACCAGGGCCAGGAAGGCGTAGCGGCGGTCGTAGCGGAAGCTGATGTAGGCCGCGATGCCACTGAAGGCGACCAGCAGAGAAATCAGGCTGCTGCGCAACAGTTGCCGACCCAAGCTGGGACCAATGGTGTCGACCGATTGACCACCGGAGAGGAACGGACCCGCGACCGGTTCAACCGCCTGGATCACCGCTTGGCCCTGGGCAGCCGACAGGGTTGGCAGCCGCAACAACAGTGACTGACCGCCATCCAACAGCTGAACCCGGGGCGCCCCCAGGTTGGGGAGAGGTTGCCCCTCCTCCACTGGCAGGTCCAGGCTGCGAATCACATCGGAGACCGCAATCGCCTTGAGCGCACCGCAGGAGTCATCACAACGGCGCTCCAACTGAATCTGCGTGCCGCCGGTGAAGTCGAGGCCCGGACGCAGGGGGGCCCGAATGGCGGGATCCAGCCAGCTGAGCAGCAACCCCAACAGGCTCACAAACACCACAAGGCCAGAGATCAGCCAGACCCTGCGCCGCATGCTGCTGAGGGACCAGCGCAGATTGCGGACCTCGCCCGCTGTTGCCGATGACGAAGGTTCAGTCATGGTTCAGGCGGTAGGAGAAGGAAGCTGCCGGGCGGGCAGGAAATTACTGGCACGACGAAGACCGGCGTAACCCATCAGGAAACGCAACAAGGTGCGGGTGCAGGTGAGGGCTGTGAACAGGCTCAGCAACACGCCGATGCCCAAAGTCGCCGCGAAGCCCTTGACCAGTCCCGTGCCAAGGAAAAAGAGAGCTGCACAGCTGATCAACGTGGTCAGGTGACCATCAACGATTGATGAAAAGGCCTCCGAGAAACCGGTATCAATCGAGCGAATCAGGGTGTTGCCCCGCCGCAGTTCATCTTTGATGCGTTCAAAGATCAGAACGTTGGCGTCCACAGCCATACCAATCGAAAGGATGAATCCAGCGATTCCAGGCAGGGTGAGCGTGACGGGGATCAAGGCATACACCGCCAAGTTGAACAGGGCATACAGGCTGAGAGCCATCACAGCCACAGCCCCAGGCAGGCGATAGGCCACCACCATGAACACGGCCACCAGAGCAAGGCCCGAGAGGGCGGCCACCAGGCTGCGGCGGATGTTCTCAGCCCCCAAAGTGGGGCCGATGGTGCGAACCTCGATCACCTCAACGGGGAGGGGCAAAGAGCCGCCCCGCAGCTTCACCTCCAGTTCGCGCGCCGTTTCCGCACTGAAATTGCCGCTGATGGTGGCTGCACCACCTGAGATTCCAGCGCTCTTGAACTGGGGACCAACACTGGCGGCACTGATCAGCTGATCATCCAAGATGATCGCCAGCAATCGGTCGGTGCCCGCAATCGACTTGGTGAGATCAGCGAAAGCCTCAGCACCCTCCCCATCGAAGTTGAGGGTCACTTCCCAGCTGGTTGGGTTGTTCTGTAGCGGTTGACGACCGGCCGTCACAAGCTGCTTACCCGTCAGGGCGGCTGGCTCAAGCATTGTGAGTAAATCGGCGTCGACCTTCTCGAGCAAGTCCCGAAGCTGCTCTTCCTCCGAGGTGGCCTCGCCCTCGAGCCCCAGAGTCTTCTGGGTTGTCTTGAGCTGATCCAGATCCAGCGGCGCCGGCGTTTCACCGCGGCGGATCTGATCCTCACGGAGCTTGAGAATGGCTTCCACCTGGGAGCGGAGCTGCCTCAGGCCACGGAATTCAGCTTCGGTATCGGGCTTCTGAGCACGAAACTCGAGCAGAGCCGTGTCGCCGAGAACCCTCGCAGCGGCAGTAGGGTCCTGTTCGCCAGGGAGCTGCAACACCAGCTGGGACTCACCCACCGTCTGGAGAGTCGACTCGGCCACACCGAGACCGTTGACCCGGCGATCGAGCACGGCTTTCACCGCTTCCATTTCCTCGGAGCCCACACGGGTGATCTCTCCGGCCGGCTTCACCTCAACAGTGAGCTGACTGCCGCCCCGCAGATCGAGGCCCAGTTCCAGCGGAGTACGAACTAAAAACATCCCGGCTGCGATCGCCAGGGCAAGAACAAGGGCAAACCAACCCTGAAAACGCGCCATCAATGTCAGATGTCCTTGTTGACCAACGCCTGAGCCGCCTCAACAATCTGATGCGGCTGAATGATCGTGAGATTCTCCAAGGATCCGTTGTAGGGGGTTGGAATGTCCTGACTGGACAGACGCATCGGACGGGCATCCAGATCGTCGAAGCACTGCTCGGTGATCAACGCGATCAGCTCGGCACCGATGCCGCCGGTCTTCATGCATTCCTCCACCACAATCACCTTGTGGGTCTTGCGAATGGAGCGGCTGATCGTCTCCATATCAAAGGGCTTGAGACTGATCAGATCGATCAGTTCAACGCTGACGCCGTCGGCTTCCAATTGCTCCACCGCTTTGAGGCAGTGGTGACGCATCCGGGAATAGGTCAGGATCGTGACGTCCGTACCTTCTTGCACCAGATCAGCCTGATCAAGGGCACAGGTGTAGTCGCCTTCGGGGAGCTCCTCGGTGAGGTTGTAGAGCAGAACATGCTCGAAGAAGAGCACGGGATTGTTGTCCCGAATCGCGGCCTTCATCAGGCCTTTGGCATTGGTTGGCGTGCTGCAGGCAACGATCTTGATGCCGGGCACGGCATGGAAATAGGCCTCAAGCCGCTGGCTGTGCTCAGCCCCAAGCTGACGACCCACGCCACCCGGCCCGCGCACCACCGTGGGGATGGTGAAGTTGCCGCCACTGGTGTAGCGGAGCATCCCCATGTTGTTGGAAATCTGGTTGAAGGCCAGGAGCAGGAAGCCCATGTTCATCCCTTCAACGATCGGGCGAAGACCGGTCATCGCCGCACCCACCGCCATACCGGTGAATCCGTTCTCGGCAATCGGCGTGTCCAGCACCCTGAGATCGCCGTATTTCTCCGCCAGATCCTTGGTGACCTTGTAACTGCCGCCGTAATGGCCGACGTCTTCACCCATCACACAGACGTGGGGGTCTCTGCCCATCTCCTCGTCGATGGCTTCCCGGAGGGCGTTGAAGAGAAGTGTTCCTGCCACGGCGTCCCTTTGATCCCGGCCAATCCGGGTGGTGACGCCAAGCTATCTCAGTCAGCGCAGGGTCAACCGCCGGCCGCAAAGGTGAACAGCAACAAAACTGAGAGAAGCATGGCTGGAGACAGAAGCAGCGCCAGCTGACCGAGGTCGTGGGGCGTCATCCAAACCCTGGCAATGGGCGGAGGCTAGGCAGGGTTCTGATCGCGAGCCGTAAAGAGACTGCGAAGAAACACCAGGGTCAGACCGAGAGCCACAAACCCGGTGCTGAACGTGGCCAGAAAGGACAAGCCCACCAGCAAGGTCTTCAGGGTGACGGCAATGTTTTGGGCAATCGGCGAGCTGTAGTGAGGTGGGTGAACAGCGAAGTACACCACCATCCGCCGGCTCCAACCCAGAGCAAGCCAAGCCAAGAATCCAGCTGTGAGCGCCCCAGAAAGAAAACTCAGCGGACCTTTGCGGGGATCCCGTGGCTCGGGGCTCTCTGTGGTCTTGGCATCAGTCATGACTCGATCCTCACGCCATCGCGGCGAAAGGCGCAAGACCACGCCCTTAATCCGGCACGTTCCAGCTGGGGAGCGAGATCGCCCTGGACCTGTTGACATGACTCCAGATCACGGAACAGCGCAAAGCAACTGGGACCTGATCCGCTCATCGCCACCGCCAGGCTGTGGGGAACGCTCTTCAACAGTTGAAGCGCCGAGCGCACAGCAGCTGTTTCGGGCGCCACCACCTCCTGCAGATCGTTGCGCAAAGACGGTGGACGATCGCTGCGCAAGGGGTTCAGCCAATCGTCCTGACGAAGGGCCTGCCGGCGGCGTTCAAACGCAGCCTCATCAGCGAGGTAGCGGGATTGGTTCAGCTCGCGGCAACGTTTGTAGGCCCATGGCGTTGAAACGCTCGCCCTGGGGTCTTTGACCAACAACACTGCCAGGGGTTCGTTGGTCGGCGGCACCGCCTCCAGCTGCTCCCCTCGGCCGAAACAGAGCTGACACCCTCCGGCGACACAGAAGGGCATATCAGAGCCGAGCTCAGCCGCCATCCGCTCCAAATCAGCGGGGCTATGGCCCAATCCCCAAAGGGCATTCAGACCCACCAGCGCCGCAGCGCCGTCGCTGGAACCTCCAGCCAGGCCAGCACCAATGGGGATGCGTTTCTCCAGATGAATCGACGCCCCCAATTCACTGAAGCCGGAACGATCCCGCAGCAGTTGAGCCGCACGGAGGATCAAGTTGTCGTCGCCAACACTGAGGCTGGCGTCATCGCAACTGAGGCTGACCCGCGCATCGGCGGTGTTCTCAAAGCTGAGACGATCCGCCAATTCGATGCTCTGCATCACCATGGCCAGCTCATGGAAACCGTCCGACCGCAGCCCCAGTACCTCCAGGTGCAGATTGACTTTTGCCGGGGCCGTCACCGTAATCATGGTGGTCGTTCAGTCGCCCCGATTCAAACCCCTGGCCAGGGCAACCCAGATGTCCGGAGCTAGTTCCTGGGGGCGCTGCTGAAGGCTGAAGCCAGCGGAGGCAGCCAAAGCCTGCAAGCGGTCGGGATCGGCCACGCCCGCCAGGGTGTTGCGCAGCATCTTGCGCCGCGCCAGAAATGCCTGCTTCAGCAGGGATTCCACCTGAGCAGCCAAGGCCGGCTCCACCCGCTTGGACGGCGGCAAAGGCTCCAGGCAGATCACTTCCGACTGCACCTTCGGAGGGGGCTGAAAACAGCGCGGCGGCACTGGACACACCGAACCACAGCGGGCAAGCAACTGCATTCGCACACTTAGGGCGCTGAAACTGCTATGGCCCGGACGGGCACGGATCCGCTCCGCCACTTCCTTCTGCACCAGCAACACAAGCCGTTGGTACGGCGGATCCACAGGGCGATCCAACCGCCCCACCAGCCGCTCAAGCAGAGGCCCTGTGATGTTGTAAGGGATGTTGGCCACCACTTTGTCGGCGATGTGACCGTCACTCAATTCGAGGGGCGCCTCGAGAACATCCCCCTGATGGAGGCTGAACCCAGGGTGATCAGCGAAACGATCCTGCAGACCGGCCACCAGATCGCGATCAAGCTCGATCGCATGCACTGCCCCCACATCCGCAGCCAGAAGACGCTCGGTTAAAGCCCCCCGACCAGGCCCCACCTCCAGCACGCGATCGGTCGGCTGAAGATCGGCAGCCTCAACAATCCGCTGCAGAACGGAGTCGTCACGCAACCAGTGCTGGCCGAAGCGTTTGCGGGCGTGATGTCCGGAGAAACCCATGGATCAACTGTGCATCAGCACAGCCGCTCCACATCCATCCAGCAGATCGTTTCTTGGGATGGCATCAACGGCACAAGGGCCAGTTTGATCCGGAGCAGCTTCTCGGCGCAGGTTGGATGCGCAGCTCTCCAGCAACTGATCGCACGCGCCATGCGGCGCCTTTTGGCGGGATGAAACGCATCCAGGCCGCGGCGGTCCCAATGACCGATGCGACGCCCTTTTACCTCCACCACCAACAGCTGCTGATGCTGTTCCAGCACCAGATCCAGTTCCCCCCAGCGGCAGCGCCAGTTGCGATCGAGCAACCGCCATCCCTTCGCTTCAAGCTGTTGCAAGGCCTGCTGTTCCGCCCAGCGACCGCTGCATTGAGACTCCACCGGCATGAACCATCACTTTCTTGTTCAAACCATTCCCCCCAGGAACGGTTCTAGGGTTCAGTGGTGATTGTTCCGCTCATGCGCAGACGCTTCGCGGCCCTTCTGGTCTCTTTTTTGGTCTTAACCGCTCAGTGGCTGGTGGTCGCTCCAGCCCATGCGGCCATGGATGTCGCCAAACAGGTCTTGATCGGTGCCGACTACTCCGACAAAGATCTGCGTGGGGCCACCTTCAACCTCAGCAACCTGCGCGAAGCCAATCTCTCTGGATCGGATCTACGCGGGGCAAGCCTGTACGGCGCGAAGCTGCAGGACGCCGACCTCAGCGGCACAGATCTGCGCGAAGCCACGCTGGATTCCGCCGTGATGACGGGAACCAACCTCTCGGATGCCGTACTGGAAGGATCCTTCGCCTTCAACACTCGCTTCAAGGATGTGGTGATCACAGGAGCTGACTTCACCGATGTCCCCATGCGCGGTGACCAACTCAAAAGCCTTTGTGCAGTGGCCGACGGCGTTAATTCAGTCACTGGCCGAAGCACCCGCGAAAGTCTCGGTTGCGCTTGAACCATGAGCTTTGATCCCCGCAGTCTGGAGCGCCTGCGTGAGTTGGGACGCCAGCTCCCCGAACGTTTGCCAGAACCCAAGCCCCCGGCGGCAGCCAAAGCAAGCCAGGCGAGCCACCGCGTCGAAACGGAAAAGGATCCCGAGGAACTTTTCCGGGAACTGATGAAGGCGAGCCAGGACGGCACGGTTCCTGAGCACCTCATGGCCCGCCTCAAACAGTTGGAAGCCCAACGCAAGCCGTCGGGGCAGTCTTCGTCCTTGAACAGCAGCAACGAGGTTCCAGGCCTGGCCGCCCCGACGCGTAGCCAGGCTGGACCGGGAAAAAACACCAAACCAAAACGGCCGAAGGTTGACCCGGGAAGCGAAGAGGAGAGCCTCTATGTGGCCTTCGGTCAGCTGCTTCTCGAGGACGAAGGAGATGACGTTTGAACCCGGCTCGTTGCCGGATTCTAGCGGTGGGCAAAGTGCGTCGCGGTTGGATTCAGGAGGGCATTGAGCTTTACCTCAAACGCCTGCCGGGATTGACCATCAGCGAGCTTCGGGACAGCACCCCGGACAAAGAGGCAGATGCGATCCGAGCGGCCCTAAGGCCAGACGAAACCCTGATCGCTCTCATGGAGCAGGGCGAGACCCTGGCGTCGGTTCCCTTCGCGCGACGACTCGAACAGTTCGGTTACGAGCGGCTGGTCTTTGTGATTGGTGGAGCCGATGGTCTGACCCCTGAGCTCAAGGCACAGGCCCACTGGCGCCTGAGCCTCTCTCCAATGACTTTCCCCCATGAACTAGCGCGACTGATGCTTGTGGAACAACTGTTCCGGGCCCAGGCGATTGTTCAAGGCAGCCCTTATCACCGCGCCTAAGATTTCTCGGTCGCTGCAGCTCTTTCTCTCTCCACCATGCGTCTGGCTCTGCTCTCCCCGATCCATGGCCAGTCAATTGATCACATTGCCCGACAACTGGAGAACTACAGGGTGTTTCTTACACCCTTTGAGTTGCGTCATTACTTCCACGTTTCTTTGGAGAGTCATCCAGACCTCCAATCCGACCTCACCGCCCTCGCCGAACGGGAGGGTCACAGCATCCACTTCACAAAACGAAGGCAGCCCACCTGGCGGCCCTGCACCGTTTATGCCCTGTGCGAACTAATCAAGACCGTCCTGTCCGACCACCACTGTCCTGACAAGGTGCTTATTCACACCGATACTGACCTTCTTGTCTCCAGCCAGGCGAAGAATCAACTCTCCAACCACCGTATCGGCTGCGGCAACAAGCCATTTCGGATTGACAGAAAAACCAGTTGGAGATGGAGATCAAAAGCTAAATCTGATCCTCACCTCAAACAATTTGTCAGGGAAATGTTGGACGACGACCCTTCAAAGCTCCGGGTTGGGCGGGTTTGTGGTACCTACATGCCCTGGTCGACCTTCAAAACTTTCGGGGTGCTCTTCAATAACTATTTCAACAACAACTACTTCAAGAGAAGGCCCAAACGCCACTGGCCCGTAACTGAAATCGCTATACCCAGCATTCTTCATCTTTTAGAGGGCCCAAAAGCCAACTTTCAACCTCCTTTGATCGAAGTACCAGACGGCAAAAAAGTGTCCTGCAAAAAAATCGATCGGTTGCTCCAAAGCGATCACAGCTTTGGACTCAAAAAAATTGCCAGGGATACAGACAGCGAAGCGTTCCAGTACGTGATGCGCCTGCAAAAACAAGCCTCGCAACACGCCTAAACCATGCTGCACGTGGTCGACAACCTGCTGCAACCCGAGGAGCTGCAACACCTGCGGGATCTTTGCGACATCCATGGCCGGCTCATGGAGCAGCATTCCGGCGATGCTCAGTTCAGCTGGCGACCCGAGAGCGGTGCCCCCCGCTCCATCCACGCGCCCGCCCAGCAAGCCATCGTCGATCGCTATCTCGACGAGGTTCTTCTCCCCCTAGCCACACCGTTCGCACCCCAGCGGGCCGGGATCGAGTGGTGGTGCAATACCAACAACGACCTCGATTGGCACATCGACAAGGACGAACTGGAAGGCCAACACAGCGGCCGCTATGTACTGCCGTTGCTGTCCACAGTGTTCTATCCCCACGTCAGCTGTGCTGGAGGTGAACTTCTGGTCGCCGACAACCCCCCGATCAGCAACGGCTATCAGGGTCCCCTGCCAACGTTCCGGTCTGTGATCTCGATCCCGCCTGTGGTGAACCGTTTGGTGCTCTTCTCACCCGGAATCCTGCATCGCATCAACCCATTCGAAGGCGAGCGCTACTCCGTGGCCGTGAACATCTGGGCTCAACCGCCCCTCACCACAACTGCTGCAGAGCCACCGGCTTGAATTTCTCAATCGATACGGTCCAGGCCCGCGGAGAAAAGGTCTGCAGCGCCGCTTTGAATGCAGCCGTATCACCCGTGTTCAGCCAGTCCGCCTTAAGCCTGGGCACATCCTCCGGCAGCCGCTCCATCGGCAGCTCCACCAGCAGCAGACTGTCTGCTCCAGCAGCACGCTGCAGAGAGCCCTGATCGCTGCGCTGGAAGACCCGCAGCAGCAGCTCCAGCACCAAGACATGACCCAACTCTTCCGGAGCCTCACCCTGCGGAGCCACCTCTTTCTGAGAGCGTCCCCCCAGAGGCAACGCCCGCTGCCCCTGCTGATCGATCAACGCCATGGCCACGAGATAAGGAGAGTCAGCCAATACCAGAACCCGAAGACCACCATCCTCACCGGACCCTCCCCATACCGATAAGTACATGTGTACTATTTAGCCAGCTGTTGCTGTTGCCGTGGAGCTCCAACACAGTCCGCTGCCCCTGCAACCAAGGCGAACTCGGCTAACCCTGCCCCTAGCCAATGAATGCGTTGCCGCTGGGTTCCCATCCCCCGCCGATGACTACATCGATGTGGGGATCGACCTCAATGAACAACTCATCCGGCATCCCACCAGCACCTTTTTCCTGCATGTCAGCGGCAACTCCATGACCGACGCCGGCATCCACGACGGTGATCTCCTGGTGGTCGATCGCAGCCTCGAACCGCGACCGGGGAAGGTGGTCGTGGCTGTGCTTGACGGTGGCTTCACCCTCAAGCGCCTGGTGCGCCATCGCGGCAGGTTGCGCCTGGAAGCCGCCCATCCGGACTATCCCCCGCTGGAGCTTCATCGCTGCGGCGAGGTTCAGATCTGGGGCGTCGCCATTCATGTGATCCATCCGCTCTGAGGCGACATCGCCATGTCTCAGGCCACGGCCCTGATCGATGGAAACAATTTCTATGCCTCCTGCGAGCAGAGCCTGGACCCGGCCCTGATCGGCCGGCCCGTGGTGGTGCTGTCCAATAACGACGGCTGCATCGTGGCGCGCAGCGCCGAAGCCCGTGCCCTGGGGATCCGCATGGGGACGCCGTACTTCAAGGCGCGTCGAGAGCTTGAACGGCACAACGTGGTGGTGCGCAGTTCGAACTACGCCCTTTATGCCGATATGAGCCAGCGGATGATGAGCCTGCTGGAGGCCCACTGTGAAGAGCTGGAGGTGTATTCGATCGACGAAGCCTTCGGTCGGATTCGTCGTCCCAGCAATGGTGATTTACAAGGTTGGGCCCGGCAGCTGCGGGCACGGGCCCGACAGAACCTCGGCATCCCAATCGCCATCGGCCTGGGGGCCAGCAAAGGACAGGCCAAGCTGGCCAATCGCCTGGCCAAACAGACCCCGAACCGTGCCGGGACGTTCGACCTCGGCCAGTGCGATAACCCTGATCACTGGCTGGAAACGATTGCGATCGAGGATGTCTGGGGGATCGGTCGTCAATTGGCCCATTGGTGTCGACTGCGGGGCATCAGCAACGCAAGACGCCTGCGGGACATGCCGAGCGGTGAGCTACGCGCCAAATGCGGCGTGGTGGGTCTGCGTCTGCAACGCGAACTGCGCGGCCATGCCTGCCTACCGCTGGAGCTTGCACCGGCACCGAAGCAGGAAACCTGCGTGAGCCGCAGTTTCAGCCGACCCATCACCAGCGAGGCTGAGCTGCACCAGGCGATCACGACCTATGTGGTGCGCGCCGCCGAGAAATTGCGCAAGCAACGGCAGCGGGCGGCAGCCCTCACCATCTACACCCGCACAAGCCCGTTCGCTCCTGGCTTTTACAGCCAAGCGGCCAGCACGCAACTGGATCTACCGAGCAATGACACGGCCGTGCTGCTGCAAGCAGCGCGACCCTTGGTGGCACGAATCTTTCGCCCCCACCGTCAACTGGCCAAGGCCGGCGTGCTGATGCAGCACCTGCAGAGCCATGAGATCCTCCAGACCCATCTGATGGTGCCGATGAGTGAAGAGCAGCAGCAGAAACGGGAATGCCTGATGCAGACCATCGACCAGATCAATCGGCGTTACGGGCGTGGAACCCTGCAATGGGCAGGCTGCGGACTGCAGCCGAGCTGGTTGATGCGACGGGAGCAACTCAGCCGAGCCGCCACCACCCGTCTGCAGGATCTACCCGTGGTGAGGGCCTGAGCCCATCGATCACGGCTCACCCAGAAAACGGCAGGCCGGGAGGCTGATCGCCACCTGATCCACACCGTCGAGGAAAGCTTCAGCGTCGACCGCCCGCGTGCGCACAAAACTGGTTCGAATCTCTTCCAGCTGGGCCATGGCGTCGTCACGACTCAGGCCTGTGGAGGTGTGAGCAAGACTGCAAAGGGATGTCGCGACACCACGACCGAAGCCGCGTGAACTGGCCTGGCGCCGCACCGCCGACAGCAGCATGGGCACCACGAGACCACCCAGCACGAGAACAAACACAATCACGCCCCAGAGGCGACCGCCACGCACCCAGTAAGGAACCAGATAAAGACCGCTATTGGCAGGAGATGGGGTGGCAGAGGGAGGCTCAGAGGGAGGAGGGTTCATCACTCAGGCCTCCTGCAGCAACTGAATGACCTGTTCACGTGTGCTGAGCAGCAACACCATCCGCTCACCATGGGCATTGAGGCCAGTCTGCTCCCGCACCAGATCGGTGCTAGCCAGCGCCAATCCTCCGGTTTCGGTGAATAACACCGGCAACGTGCCGTGGTGTCCCCGCATGCCCTGTAGATCCAACGCCTGACGCACGGCCCGCTGCGCTTTGTCAGAGCCCAAGCGCTCCACGAAGGCCGGCCAGAGGTGGTTCACCGGAGCGAGAGCCGCGAAATCAAGCTGCGTATCAGACATCAAGACGGCAACAACGCGAGGGCTTCACTGATCATCTGCGGGGTGACAGCGATGCGCTCAAGCGGATCGGCATTGTCGAGGTAGGCGTCAAACGAAGCGAACCGCTCGATCACCGGATCAGCTCCCTCGGCGGCACAAGCTTCGACCCAATCGCCCTCCTCCGGCTTCACCGCGATGTAGGCCTGCAGCGCTTCCTCGAGATCACCGCCGTCGCCGACGCCATCGCCATGCCAGATCGCTTCGAAGAATTCAGACATCTCAACGCGACGGACAGGTCTTGATGCAGTTTGCCGAGAACATTGGCAACCTCACCACACATCGAAGCCAAGAACCATGGCCCATGGCTCAGGCGGCGGGAGGAACCGCATCCCCTGAGGTCTCCGCAGCAGGGGAATCGACCGCAATGGTGTAGCTCGCGCAACGCTGCTGATCCAGATGGCCGATGTGCTTTCTCTCGGTGTAATAAAGCTCCTGGTAACGCAGCGCATCACGGTTGAGGTCATCGAACAAGGCCTGAATCCGTAGCTCCATGTCCACGTTGCTCTCGTCTGACGAGGCTTCCTGATCAATCAATACGGCGATACAGGCCTCCAGGGTCTGCAGGCGCTGACCACCCCAGGCCTCCAGCAGATGCCGGCAGCGCTTAAGGCTTTTCTGGCGCTCCAGCAGAGCAGCGATGCCTCGCAACTGCTCCAACGGCTCCGCCAAAGCAACAAGCTGCAATTCACCGGGCTCCAGGAGAGGCGTCAGGCGGGAGACCAGCGCACTGCTCTCCAGCAACAGCTGATCGGTGAGCAGGCGTGGCAGATCCATCACATCAAGACCCTCGCCGTCGTCGTCGCATCGGCTGATCGCCTCCAACCGCCCCTCACCCAGGTTGGTCTCCTCTAGATCCGTAATGGCCGCCCAGAGATGGCGGTGATGGGGGATGGCGAAATCCTCCAGTTCCCGCGTGCGCAGTTCCTGGCGAATCGTGGCCCGATGCCGAGGGCAATGCAGATACAAACGCAGCAGGTCTGCCTCGCAACGCTCCCGCTGACCGGATTCACCCGGCTGCTCATGGCGACTGGAGCGCCCATGCCAACGCTGGCCCTTCACCTGCTGGCGCAGATCGTCCTCGAGCTGAAGCGCCAGCCGTCCCTGCCCACCACTGAGCCGCTCCGCCACCCGTTGGAGGTAGTGGGTTCGGACAGCGGACTGGGGCAGTTTGCCCAGCAGCCCCACCAGGGCCGTCACCGCCTGCTGAAACTGGTCAGCCCGGCTGAGGTCTCTCGCCTCAAGAACCTGCTCGATCTGCCAGTCGAGCCAGAGGGGGGCCTGATCCAGCAGAGCGCGGTAATCGCCGGCCCCGTTCTGTTTGAGGTATTCATCAGGGTCCTTACCGGACGGGAGGTGCAGAACCCGCAGCTCCAGCTGGCCCTGCATGGCCAGCTGCTCCACCTCGCCAATGGCCCGATTGGCCGCACGGACACCGGCGCCATCGGCATCAAAATTCAGAACGATCCGCTTGCTGTCGCTGACGCGGCACAACTGGGTGATCTGCTGACTGCTCAGAGCCGTGCCAAGGGAGGCAACGGCGTTGGTGATGCCGGCGGCATGCAGTGCAATCACATCGAAGTAGCCCTCCACCACCACAGCCCTGTCGTCCTTACGGATGGCATTGGAGGCTTTGTCGAGGCCAAACAGATGCTTTCCCTTCTCAAACACCTCGGTCTCGGGAGAGTTGAGGTACTTCGGTTCGCTGCCATCAAGACTGCGCCCCCCGAAGCCGATCACCCGACCCTGACGGTCATGGATCGGAACCATGACCCGATGGCGGAAGCGGTCATAAAAGCCATTGCCGCCCTTGCGAGGCACCACCAGACCAGCGGCCTCAAGGAGCTCGGGAGCCAGCCCCTCCACCTGTTGAAGATGCTTCAGAAGGCCATCCCACTCATCCGGCGCATAGCCGAGCTGAAATGACTCCTGGGTGGCGAGGCTGAGACCTCTGGCGTCGATGAGGTATTTGAGGGCCTCTGCGCCCGTGGGAGCCAGCAACTGGCTGCGAAACCAGCCGGCGGCCAGAGCCAGGGCCCGTTGCAGCTTGTCCCTACGGGAGAGCTGCTGCCGCAGACGCTCCTGCTGCGGACCATCCACCGTCTCGATCGGGAGCTGGTAACGCCGCGCCAGATCCAGCACGACATCACTGAAGCTCTGGCGTTGGAACTCCATCAGGAACTTGATGGAGTTGCCCCCGGCACCGCAGGAGAAGCAGTAGTAGAACTGCTTTGCGGGAGACACCGTCATCGACGGTTTGCTGTCGTCATGGAACGGACAGATCCCGACGAATTCCCGTCCCTTCTTCTTGAGCACCACGTGCTCGCCCACCACATCAACGATGTCGGCCCGTTCCTTGACGGCCTCGATCGTTCTTGGGTGCAGGCGGGCATTCACCATCAGTTCATTCTGCGAAGTCGCAGGGTTCCGTGCACCCCGTCATCAGAACACCCATGGCCGAAACGCAGAACGAACAAGCCTGGTGGAACCGGGAATCGGTGCGGGGCAGTCGGGCTCTGATCCTCAGCTCTCTGGCCTTCAGTCTGATGACGGTCTGCGTCAAGCAGCTGAACAGTCGTCTTCCGGTGGTGGAAATCGTGCTGAGCCGAGCGCTGATCAGCATCGTTCTGACCGTAGTTGGGCTACGCCTCGCCGGGGTTTCTCCCTGGGGCCATCGACGCGGGCTGTTGGTGGCCCGTGGGCTGCTGGGCAGCCTGGCCCTGCTGTGTTTCTTCGAGGCGATTGATCAGCTGCCACTCGCCTCGGCAACGGTGCTGCAGTACACGTACCCCACATTCACGGCCCTAGCGGCGCTGCTGCTGCTTGGCGAACCGCTCCGACGACGCATCAGTGGGGCGGTTCTGCTGGGCTGGATCGGCGTCACGCTGGTGGTGCAACCGCAGTGGCTGACGGGAACAGCACAGCCGGCTCAGCTCATCCCTGCCCTGATCGGCATTGCTGGCGCTCTGATGACCGCCCTGGCCTACGTCAGTGTGCGGCGGCTGTCGGAAACCGAACACCCGCTGGTGATCATCCTGTATTTCCCGATGATCTCGGTTCCCTTAACCCTGCCCTGGGTGCTGCATCAGGGGGTGTGGCCCAACGGCATCGAGTGGTTCTGGCTCCTGGGAGTCGGCGTGATGACTCAGCTTGGCCAGATTTGGGTCACCGAAGGCCTGCGCTGTCTGCCCGCCGCACGAGCGACGTCGATCAACTACGTGCAAGTGGTCTTCGCCGCTGGCTGGGGCTGGCTCTGGTTTGCTGAATCGGTGAATGCCTGGCAGGTGGGTGGGGGAATGCTTGTGCTGTCCGCCACCCTGATCAGCCTGTCGGCCCGGAGTTAGCTCGACTCGAAGTAGACCTCAGGCCTTGTCCAATCCCAAGGGATAGGTGAGCCAGGCCTGACGGTCATCCGTTCCACCCTTGGGGCGGACCAGGCGCCAGCTCTGCCCGCGGGAGCCCCGTTGCAGAAACAGCTCAAACGGGCTGTCCACCTGAACGCGGTCACCGGGCAGCTGCCAATCGAACCGACCCGAAACCCTCAAGCCCTGCTCATCGCCCAGGGCGAAGCTTTCCTGGTCTTCGACCCGCACACGACTAACGCTGGGGGCGATGGGCATCGGGGTGAGGTCCAGGGAGCTGGCGATAGCCGTCTGGGTGAGCTGAATCTGCAGGGCCAGCGCTTCATTCAATAGAGCGCGTGGCGGTTGGGATCCACTGCAGGCCGTGAGGGAAACCACGATCGACAAAACGCAAAGCGCCTGAAGAAACCTTTGCAAGACACGCTTCAAAAGAGACACAGGCAATGACAGCTGCGGCAACATGACGCGGTTGGAACCTCTCCCCATGATCGGCTGGCTGCAAGGACGACCGATGGAGTGCTGGACTCAAGGCAACCGTAGCGGCGTTCTGTTGCTTTGCGGTGGTGTCGGGTATGAGGTGCATCTGACGGAGCGGCATCAGCAGAACCTCTCTGCTGAAAGCGATCTAAACCTGTGGATTCATCAGGTGCAGCGGGAGGACGGCAGCAGCCTCTATGGCTTTCCTCTCCGTCAGGAGCGGGATCTGTTCAGGCTGCTGATCAGCGTCAGCGGTGTCGGTCCCCAGGCCGGTCTGGCCCTGATGCAGGAATGCAGGCCCCAAGAACTGGTGGAAGCGATCAGCAGCGGTGATCTGCGCCGACTTTGCAAGGCGCAGGGCATCGGCAAACGCACAGCAGAGCGCCTTGCGGTGGAACTCAGGGCCTCCATCGCGGCATTCGCGGGCGTTAATCCAGCTCCCTCCCTGGCTGAAGGAATCAGCTCAGAGCAGATGCCAGAGAGCGGGGCCGACGTCGAAGCAACCCTGGCAATGCTTGGTTACGACGATCTCGAAATCCGTCGCGCCATCCGTGCCATCGCCGAGGGTGCAGATGGCCCCCCGCCTGCCGGAGGCGACCAGGACGCTTGGCTGCGGGTCTGCCTCCAATGGCTAAGTCGCGAATCGGCCTGATCCGTCCCTCGCAAAGGTAAGCTGGTTGTTTGCACTGACAGGGCCGCCCCCCGCGCATGTCGCTTGATACCACCGAGAAGCAGCAGCTGATCAACACCCACCAGACCCACGGCACCGACACCGGTTCGGCCGAGGTCCAGGTGGCCATGCTGAGTGAGCGGATCAACCGTCTCAGCAGCCACCTGCAGAACAACATCCACGACTTCTCCTCGCGTCAGGGGCTGCTCAAGATGATTGGCCGTCGCAAGCGTCTGCTGAGCTACATGCGCAGCAAGAGCGAGCAACGCTACGCCGATACGATCGCCAAACTGGGCATCCGCGGTTAATCGAACTGCCCCATGGCTGAGCAACGCAATGCCCTTCCCTTCGAGCCCAAAGGGTCTGGGAAGGGAAGCAAGCCTGCCTCTGGGGCTCCCAGACAGGAAGCCATTCCTCGGTATGTGGCCGATCGAATGGCTCGTCGTGTCGCTGTGTTCACAGGACTCCCGTCTCTCGCAGGGATGGGAGTTTTTGTTGGCAGCTACGTCGTCGTCACCCGTGGCATCGCCGATATCGCTCCGGGGCTCACACTCGCAGGCTCCGGCTTGTTTTTCCTCCTAGGGCTGGTGGGACTCAGCATTGGCGTGTTGACAGCCAGCTGGGATCCCGAACCAGGTTCCCTTTTGGGCTTTGAGAACTTCAAACCCAATGTCCAGCGGATGCGTGAGTCGATCCGGGCCCAGAAGCAACAGCAAAGGGAATCAGAGCCCTGAACAGTGCTCTTCTGATGACCTAATCAACATCAAGTGAGAACCAGACGATCGCTGCTGCGGGCTTCAAAGGCTTGGTTGCGCAACGATTCGATCGCTGCATCGACATTTTTTACGCAGAACTGAGGGCCAAGTCGCACGTAGCGAACGGTCTCGCCATGACGCACCTCGGCGACCACAGGCACTTTGACGCCCAACTCATCCCGTTCGGGACGATGTTGGTTCAGGCATTCCCGCAACTTGTGCTGAATGGCGATGTCACTGGCCTGATCAGAAGGGAGCTGAACCAGAAGCAGATTGAGCTCATCAACGGCGCGGCAGTCGTCAATGATCAGCTGCACGCGCTCGTCACGCCGATCCACCCCAGCCCACACCAGCAAGCGGGCTTCGGCCATCAGATGATCCGCGAGGCGGGCGTAGCTCTTAGGGAAAACAACGGCTTCGCAGCTTCCGGTGAGATCCTCGAGCTGAAGAATCGCCATGCGGTCGCCCTTACGGGTGGTGACCTGGCGCATCTCCGCCACCATCGCGATGGCACTCACCTTTGTTTTATCCGGCTGCTCCTCAAGGGATCCCAGGCCGATGGGCGCCAGCAGTTTCGAGGAGGGCGTGAGCTGTTTGAGGGGGTGATCTGACAAGTAGAAGCCCACCAAATCTTTTTCAAGGCGCAGCTTTTCTGTCGGGGGGTAATCCGGCACCGGTGCAGCTTTGGGGGCATGGCTGAGATCAGCCGGGCCAGCGTCATCGGATGCAGGGGCCATCAAATCGAAGAGATTGCCCTGACCGCTGTCACGGTCCTTGGCCCGTGAGGAGGCCCAGTCGAGGAGCAGGTCCAGATCGGCCATCAGCTGGGCACGATTGGCCTGCGGATCCATGGCATCCAGGGCGCCGCAGTGAATCAACGATTCCAGGCCACGACGATTGAGCACCGAAGATGGGATCCGATCACAAAGATCGGCCAGGGAGTGGAAGGGCCCATCGCTATCGCGGGCGGCGATCAACTGCCGAATCGCTCCGTCACCAAGGTTGCGAACAGCGGAGAGTCCAAACAGGATTCGATCGCCGTTGGGGGTGAAATCGGTCAGGGAGGCATTCACATCCGGAGGCATCACCTCAATCCCCATTGCATTGCAATTGGAGATGTAGCGCTGCACCTTGTCGGCGGCTCCGGCATTCACCGTGAGCAGGGCCGCCATGTAGGCCACCGGATAGTGCGCCTTCAGATAGGCCGTCTGATAAGTGACAGCGCCGTAGGCCGTGGAATGGCTCTTATTGAAGCAATATTCAGCGAAGAGAACCATCTGATCGAACAGTTCGTCGGCGACCTTTTCATCAACGCCACGCTCACCAGCTCCTTTGACGAAGATGCCGCGATGCTTCTGCATCTCTGAAACTTTTTTCTTGCCCATCGCTCGTCTCAGCAGATCGGCCTGACCCAGGGAATAACCAGCCAGATCCTGAGCGATCCGCATGATCTGCTCCTGATACACCATGATCCCGTAGGTCTCCGACAGGATCGGCTCCAAGATCGCGTGGGCGAAATCAATCGCCTCCCGCCCGTGCTTGCGGTTGATGAATTTGGGAATCAATCCAGCATCGAGAGGGCCCGGTCTGTAGAGAGCGAGGATTGAGGAAATGTCTTCCAGAGAAGACGGCTTGAGATCGCGCACGATCTGCCGCATGCCACTGGATTCCAGCTGGAAGATCCCCTCAAGGTCACCGCGAGCGAGAAGAGCAAAGGTCTCTTCATCCTCCGGCGGGAGCTTGTCGGGATCGACGCGGGTTCCACTGCTGACCTCCACCAGCTCGAGCGTCTTTTCGATCATCGTGAGGTTCTTCAACCCCAGGAAATCCATCTTCAACAGACCCATGGATTCCACGTCTTCCATGAAGTACTGCGTGATCACCTGACCATCGTTGTTGCGCTGCAACGGCACAAGCTCATCCAGAGGGTCAGCGGCAATGACCACCCCGGCTGCATGTACACCAAAGGTTTTATTGGTGCCCTCAATCCGCATCGCCATATCCACCCAACGCTTGACCGTTGGATCCGACTCGTACTTCTCGCGGAACTCGGGATTGGGTGATTCCTCACCGATCATCGCCTTGAGCTTGGCGGGCTTGCCGCGAACCACCGGGATCAGTTTCGCCAGACGGTCGGCATCGCCATAGGGAATATCAAGCACCCGGGCCACATCCTTCAGAACAGCCTTGGAGGTCATCCGGTTGAAGGTGATGATCTGGGCCACCTTGTCTTCGCCGTAGCGCTCGGTGACGTAGTCGATCACCTCACCACGGCGTTCAATGCAGAAGTCGGTGTCGATATCAGGCATCGACTTGCGTTCCGGGTTGAGGAAACGCTCGAACAGGAGGCAGTTGGTGATCGGATCAATGTTGGTGATCCCAAGGCAGTAGGCGACAAGCGAGCCTGCAGCAGAGCCCCGGCCAGGGCCCACAGGAATGCTCTGTTCCCGGGCAAAGCGGATGTAATCCCAGACCACCAGGAAGTAGGTGGGGAATCCCATCTGCTCCATGATCTTGAGCTCGTGGCTCATGCGCTCGGCGTAGTCGTCGGGCAGAGGAGCATCGACACCGAGCTCGAGGCGATCCCGCAGCCCTTGCTCCGTCACCTCCCTCAGGTAGCTGACAGGGGTATGCCCTTCGGGAATCGGGAAGCGGGGCATTTGGTAGCGCCCGAGGATGTCGTAGGGCTCCACCTTGTCGGCCACCTTGACGGTGTTGGCAATCGCCTCCTGGACCACCTCAGGCTCCAGATGGTCACCGAAGAGACACCCCATCTCCTCTTCGGTCTTGATGTATTCGGTTCCCGTGTAGCGCAGTCGCTTCTCATCGGTGATCAACTTTCCGGTAAGCACACAGAGAAGAGCGTCGTGGGCTTCGACGTCCTGCTTGCTCAGGTAATGGGCATCGTTGGTCGCAACAATCTGGATGCCGAGTTCCTTGGCGATTTTGACGATCTCGACGTTGACGATCCGATCTTCCGGAGATCCATGGTCCTGGATCTCGAGGTAGTAGTCATCGCCAAAAACCTCCTGGTACCAGGCCGCCACCTTGCGTGCCACATCAGGACGACCACGCAAAATCGCCTGGGCAATCTCGCCACCGAGGCAGGCCGTGGCGATGATCAGCCCCTCGCTGTGTTGCTTCAGCAGCTCCTTGTCGATGCAGGCACGGGAAAAAATGCCGCGTCCCCGCATCCCCCGCAGATGGCTGATGCTGGTGAGCTTGACCAGGTTGCGGTAGCCCGTGGCGTTTTTGGCAAGCACCACCAGGTGGTACCGCTTCTCTTTCTTGGGTTGCGGATCATCAATGGACCCGTTGATCACGTACATCTCGTTGCCGATGATCGGCTTGAGATCGGTGCCCTGACAAAGCTTCAGAAGCTCGATAGCGCCATACATCACGCCGTGATCGGTCAGGGCGATCGCTGGCATGCCCAGTTGCTTCGCCCGCTCCACCATGGCCGGCAACTGCGACGCCCCGTCGAGAAGGCTGTAATCGCTGTGGTTGTGGAGAGGGACGAATGCCATAGGGTCAGACTAGGACCCAACGCAAGATCCAGCGTTCACGGAGAACGAAACACCCCACATGTGGCGGAGCTCAGGGAACCAGAGCGGCTTCAGGGCGTGAAGCGAACACCTGCGCTGCCTGCTCGTACTGGTGCGCCACCTGGAGCAGACGCGGTTCGTCCAAGACATTGCCGATCAACTGCATCCCAATCGGCAAACCCGCCGCACTGAATCCGCAGGGAACACTGATCGCAGGCAACCCGGCCAGGTTCACCGGAATCGTCAGCAAGTCGGCGAGGTACATCGCCAGAGGGTCATCAGCATGGGCGCCAGCCTTGAACGCGGTGGACGGTGCGGTTGGCGTGAGCAGCACATCAACACTCTGGAACGCAGCATCAAAATCACGCCGGATCAGGGTGCGCACCTGCTGGGCCTTTTTGTAATAAGCGTCGACGTATCCGGCGGAAAGGGCATAGGTGCCAATCAAGATCCGCCGCTGCACCTCCGCACCAAACCCCTCAGCACGGCTTCGTGCTGTCATCGCGGCAAGGCTTTCGGCGTCGTCCGCACGAAAGCCGTATTTGACCCCGTCGTAACGCGCCAAATTGGCAGAGGCCTCCGACGGCGCAATCACGTAATAGGTGGCGATGCCGTCGTTGAAACGGGGGCAGCTCACCTCCACCAGCTCAGCGCCAAGAGCCTCCAGCTGAGCAGCAGAGGCCTGCACCGAAGCCTTGACCTCAGCATCGAGGCCTTCGGCATCGAAGCACTCCTTGATCACACCAACCTTGAGACCCTTGATGGGCTTGTTCAGGCCGGCACTGAAGTCCGGCACAGCCGCATCAAGGCAAGTGGAATCACGGGGGTCGGGCCCTGCGATCACCTGAAGCAGTTCGGCCACATCAGCCACACTTCCTGCAAAGGGACCCACCTGATCCAAGGAACTGGCAAAAGCCACCAGACCCCAACGACTGACGCGGCCGTAGGTGGGTTTAAGACCCACAACGCCACAAAACGACGCAGGCTGACGGATGGAGCCTCCGGTGTCGGAACCCAGAGAAGCAACGCAACTCCCTGAAGCGACGGCCGCAGCACTGCCACCGGAGCTTCCGCCCGGTACATGGGCTGTGTTCCAAGGATTCTGAGTCGCACCAAAGGCCGACGTTTCCGTGGAGCCGCCCATGGCGAACTCATCCAGATTCGTCTTACCCACCAGCACACCTCCGGCTTGCCAAAGCCTTTCGGTCACTGTTGATTCGTAGGGAGGCACAAACTGTTCCAGCATGCGGCTGGAGCAGGTGGTGCGAACCCCTTTGGTGCAGAGGTTGTCTTTAACGGCCAGTGGCAATCCAGCCAGAGGGCCGAGGGTCTCTCCAGCGGCCCTTGCTTCATCGATGCTGGATGCATCAGCACGGGCTTTTTCGCTCGTCACCTCAACAAAAGCATTGAGAGACGGCTCAGAGTTTTCGAGCCGCTTGAGGTGTTGATCAACGAGCTCACGGGAGGAAATCTCACCGCTCTGCAGTTGCTGACGCCACGCGCTGATCGTCATGTCCCTGCGATCCATTGCAGGGAGGACGCTATCAGCCGCTTGATCAGCCCTCAGCCGTGATGGTGAGGGGCTCGGAGCGACGGGTCCGCAGCAGGGAGTGGCTGATCGACTGAGGTTGCTCAGACTTGACGTCGTCAAGGAAGGAAGTCAGCTCGTTTTCCAAACCTTTGCGGGTGACAAACGGACCGAACCAGTAGGTCACATCGGGACCTGATGTCTGAATCCGAGCCCACCAGGCGACCCCAAGGCCATTGGCAAGGCTGCGCAGCGGCCGGATCAGGGGACTCATGGGAGGGGTAAAACGACCTCAAGGCATTGTGCCTCGTGAACCGGCAAAACCGAGCTGTTTTCAGGGAGATAGCTGGATATTCTGATCGAACTCCGGCGCAGCAGCTTGTTCAGACGGATGGAGATCCAGATCAATCCGCTGGTCAGGAACCTTCTCCACGGGTTGTTCAGGCGGTTCAGACGCCTCAGTGGACGTCTCTACCCCAGCGATTTGGGGACGTCGAATCGGGGGTGACGGCGCCTGGCCGTGAATGTCCTTCATCCAATTGCGACGCGCCACTTCATAAACGCAAAGTGCCGTAGCAACGGATGCATTCAGGCTTGGGGTAATGCCCCGCAGCGGAATGCGGACCAACTGATCACAGTGACGCCGGGTCAAAAGCGACAAGCCCTGGTCCTCTGACCCGGTGACCAGCACCAATGGGCCGCTGAGATCAACATCCGTGAGGGTCACGTCCCCTTCTGCCGCAAGGCCCACCACCCTGTATCCCGCATCCTTGAGCTTTTCCAACGACCGGTTGAGGTTGACCACACGCGCGACCGGAAGGTGTTCAAGGGCACCGGCTGCCACTTTGGCGGCCGAACCGGTTAACCCAGCACTCCGGCGCTGGGGAATCACCACACCATGGGCTCCCATCGCCTCGGCGGAACGCACGACAGCACCGAGATTGTGGGGGTCCGTGACACTATCCAAAGCCACCAATAAGGGGGGTTCCCCAAGATCCGAACAGCCATCGATGAGGCTTTCGAGATCGAGGGTTTCAGCAGCTGCCGTCTGAAGGGCGATGCCCTGGTGAACGGAACCACCTGTGATCTGTCCAAGCCGAGCCCAGGTCACCTCTTCCACCAAGACCCCAGACGCCTTGGCATCGCGCAAGAGCTGGAGAAATTTGGCCGCACTGCGCATCTCCGGGGTGCACCAAATGCGATGAATGGGTCGTCCTGCCTCCAGCGCGGCTTGGGTGGCATGGCGCCCCCAAATCAGATCATCTGCCGGAGGTATGGCCGCTGCGGCCTCCGGTGCTGCATCCAGTCGCTGGGAACGTCCATTGTCGTAGCGCGATCGGGGGCGCTGGGACGGCTGGCGCCGTTCATCCCCGGAGCGACGACGATCGCCGTAACGATCATTCCGATCCCGAAATCGTCCGGGCCCTGAACGGTCGTTCTGAGATTCCGTACGAAAAGCATTCTGATCCCGGTCGAAGGAACGGGATCGATCCCCGAATCGCTCTCTGGGGCGATCATCAGATCGATTACCGGGTCGATCTCCGAATCGCTCTCTGGGGCGATCACCGGATCGATTGCCGGGTCGATCTCCGAATCGCTCTCTGGGGCGATCATCAGATCGATTACCGGGTCGATCTCCACCCCGAGGACGCTCCCAGCCCTCATCCCTCGGCGCTCGTCGGTCGCGAAAACTGCTGCCATCTCGACCAGGTTTGGCGTAAGGCGAACGACCACCGTCGGAACGACGATTGCTGGGCATGGGCCGACCGTTGCCAGAGCGCCCCACCGAGGAGCGGCCAGCGGATGGACGTCCACTGGGAGGCCTGCCTCCTGGAGGTCGTCCACTTCCACTCCCTCCTGGCCCCGAACGACCATCGCGGGATGGGCCGCTGGAGCGGCGTTCAAAGCGAGGGCTCATGGTGTGCGAGGCAACGTTATGGGTTGGATCCGGCTTGCTCCAGGTGATCGAAGAGCTCAGCAAGCCGGGCTGGATTGTTCAGAAACAGCCAGCCAACCATTGTCTCAAACCCCGTGGCCCGTCCATACACAGCGGCCTCGGCTCGGCGCGGACCACGGCCTGCACTGTTGCGCCCCCGACGGACCAGATCGAGTTCCTGGGAATCCAGGAGTTGACGGTCTTCCAGCCAAGTCAACAAACGGGATTGGGCATCGGCGCGAACATCGGCCACAACAGCACGATGCAAATGATCGGAACGGCCGGGTCTGGCTCCATGGCGGAGCCGTTGATGGAGCTCCCAGACGGCATCTCCGATCCAAGCCAGCTGCAATGGGCCCAATTGATCGTTCAGACCACTGGGTGACTGATTGCGAATCCAGTCGCTCAAGCGGCCAATTGGTTCAGAGCTGTCGGAAGATCCTCCACCAGATGGAGGAACTCTTCGAGCCGCACCAACTTGATCGTCTGCATCACACGGGTGTTTCCCACAAGGAGAAACGACCGTTTGGCATCCGTGCATTGTTTGGCCAACTGCACCAGGGCACCAAGGCCTGATGAGTCGAGAAAATCGATCTTGCTTAGATCGAGAACAGCTGGAAGCTTGTTGGCTTTCAAAACATCGGCCACGTACTCCATGAACTGCTTCTCGGAGTACGCATCCAATTGGCCGGTGAAGTGAAACACCAAACAGCCATCCTTCTGTTCAAATCCGCCCCGTAGAGAGACGGTCAGTCGCTGCAGTTCGCTGATGGGATCAAGCCCCCCAGGCATCATCGGCACGAAGTGTAGTGATGCTGAGCCTGGGCAACCACCTCATCAACGGCGATCGGCCATGAGCGTCACAAAGCGGGCGAAATGATGATCCGCGTCATGCGGTCCAGGACTGGCTTCCGGGTGGTATTGCACACCAAAAACGGGCTTGTGACGGTGAGCAATGGCCGCCACGGTGCGGTCGTTCAGATTGAAATGGGTGACATCAATGGCGTCGGTATCCAGAGATTCGGCAGAGAGGGCAAACCCGTGGTTCTGACTGGTGATTTCAACCTGCCCCGTGGTGCCACAGGGATGATTCAAACCACGATGGCCATAGGACAGCTTGAAGGTCTTGCCGCCGAGTGCCAGGCCGAGAATCTGATGGCCCAAACAGATCCCAAACAGCGGTAGATCGGCCTCCTCCAAGAGAGTCTTGGCCAGGGCAATCCCATAGCTCACCGCCGCAGGGTCTCCAGGACCGTTGGAGAGAAAGACACCATCCGGGCGATGGGAACGAACCGTGGCCAGATCGGTGTCTGCAGGGAGAACAGTGACGTCACAGCCATGGGCGACCAGGCGATCGAGAATGGCTCGTTTAATTCCAAAATCAACCGCGACGACGCGGAAGGGGGCGTCGCTTCGACGCTGCAGGCGCTGATCGAAGCCAACACTGCAGGGTTGATTCCACTGGTAGGGCTCACGGGTGGTGACGCGATCTGCCAGGTTCAGTCCTTCCATCGAAGGCGCCTGCTTCAAGAGCTCAAACAACTGCGCAGGTGTCTGGCCGTCACTGCTGATCACACCATTCATGGCACCGGCCTCGCGCAGATGACGCACCAGCGCACGGGTGTCTACACCGCTGATACCCACCAGTTGATGGCTCTGCATCCAGGTATCGAGAGTCTGTTCACAACGCCAGTTGCTGGGCGACGGCGCCAGCTGGCGTGCGATCACACCAAGGGCGTGGGGACGATCGGCTTCCTGATCGTCGGCATTCACCCCGGTATTGCCGAGTTCGGGATAGGTGAAGCTCACCAGTTGTCCGGCATAGGAGGGATCCGTCAGCACCTCCTGATATCCGGTCATCCCGGTGTTGAACACCACTTCACCGATGGTTGTACCGCGATGGCCAAAGCCGACACCGGTCAGAACCGTGCCATCGGCAAGGACGAGATAGGCCTTGTCTGATGGGGAGTCGGGCATCGGAGGGCCGCCGAAGGGCATCAGTCACTCATTCTCCATCTCCATCGGACAGGGCATCCCGCAGAGCGACAAGCTTCTCCCAGGCCTTGCCCTCTCGCAGAACCGTCATGGCCTGTGCAGCAGCAGCCGTGAGATCGGTTTGCAATCCAGCGGCCCAAAGCACCAATGCCGTGTTGAAGGCAACCACCTCCGTTTGAGCGAGCGATCCATGCCCTTGCAGAACATCTCGCAGGATCTGCTGATTCACCGAGCAGTCACCACCACGTAGCAAATCGAGGCCGGCACCCGTCAGGCCCAGATCTTCAGGGCAGACCTCCTGGCTGCTGATGCCCCCCGATTCGATCAAACGCAAGGCGTTGGGGCCAGCCAAGGAAGCCTCATCGAGACCGCCAGCGCCGTGAACCACAACGGCACGGGTCAATCCCAACTGCTGGAGGGCACCTGCCATGGGATCGAGAAGCTCCGGACGGGCCACACCAAGAACCTGGGCCTGGGGCTGCAGTGGGTTGACCAGTGGACCCAGCAGGTTGAACACAGTGCGAACGCCCAGACGGCGTCGTAATGGAGCCAGATTGACCAAGGCTGGATGCCAGGCCGGAGCAAACAAAAAGGTGACACCGGTTCCAGGCAGAGCCTCCACCACCTTGTTTAAGGGTGCCTTGAGGTTGAGACCGAGCCCTTCAAGAACATCGGCTGAGCCCACCTTGCCGCTGGCGCTGCGGTTGCCGTGCTTCGCCACATTCACTCCACAGGCGGCGGCGGTGAAGGCGACAGCAGTTGAGATATTGAACGTGTCTGCACCGTCACCACCGGTGCCGCAGGTGTCGACCATCGCCAAATTGGGCCGGGCGCAGGGAAGTGGACACGCTTCCCTCAAAACAGCTGCCATGGCCGCAAGCTCATCGGCCACCATTCCCTTGGCTCTCAGACCAGCGAGGAACGCCCCTGTTTGAACGGGCTCGAGCTCCTCGGCCAGCCAGGCATGCATCAGGGCGGTGGCCTCATCGGAGCTGAGGTGGTTGCCCTGCAGCAGGTGGTCCAAGCGAACCGACCAAGAGCGCGTGTCTGAGGACATGGAAGAGAAGCTGGCAGTAAAAAACCCGGGTGCGAGGCACTCCGGGCCAGGTGATGGGGACGTCTCCACTATCCCTCAGATGAGTGGCGGACGACCAGCGGTTCAAGACGGATGCCTAGGTTGGCGGCCCAACGGGACCCACGAGCTCGCATGGCTGCCCTACGTCTCGACTTGATCGGCCGCTACTTGCGACCCCATCGACGCACCGTCCTGCTGGGAGCCATTGCACTGGTTGTGGTCAACATCCTGCGGGTGACGATCCCGATGGAGGTCCGCAGCGTCGTGGATGAGCTGCAAGAGGGATTCAGTTACGCCGGGGTCCTGCGCCAGGCGGGATGGGTCGTGCTTCTTGCGAGCACCATGGGGGTTATTCGACTGGTCTCGCGCCAACTCGTCTTCGGCGTGGGCCGGCAGGTGGAAGTGGAGCTGCGTCAGCGCTTGTTCGAGCACATGCTTCGCCAGGAACCCGATTGGATTCAGAGCAAGGGCAGCGGAGAGGTGATCAGTCGCGCCACCAGCGATGTGGAAAACATCCGGCGCCTGCTCGGATTCGCGATTCTCAGCCTGACCAACACGCTGCTGGCCTATGCGCTCACGCTGCCCGCCATGTTGGCGATCGATCCATGGCTAACCCTGGCCGCCGTCGGTCTTTACCCCGTGATGCTCAGCACGGTGAGGCTGTTCGGCGGGCGCATGATGCGTCAACAACGTGCTCAGCAGGAAGAACTATCGGCGCTCAGCAATCTGATTCAGGAGGATCTGTCGGGCATCGGGGCCATCAAGATCTACGGCCAAGAGGCTTCGGAACAGGATGCCTTCGCGACGCGCAACCGCCGTTATCGCGATAGCGCCATTCGTCTGGCGAGAACACGGAGCACCTTGTTCCCTCTGCTTGAGGGGATTTCGTCCATCTCTCTCCTGTTGCTGCTGGCCATCGGCAGCGGTCAACTCGAATCCGGTCGATTGAGCATTGGTGGCCTGGTCGCCCTCATTCTTTATGTGGAGCAACTTGTATTCCCGACCGCACTGCTGGGATTCACCCTCAACACCTTCCAGACCGGACAGGTCAGCCTCGAGCGGGTGGAAGAGTTGCTCCGACGCGAACCGAAGATCAAAGATCCAGAGCAACCCACCGATCGACCTCATCCAACGAACCAACGCAAGGGTCGCTTTGAAGCCCGTGACCTGACCGTTCAATACGAGGGTGCGGAGCACAACACGCTCAACGGCCTGAGTTTCTGCATCGAACCGGGAGAGTTGGTCGCCGTTGTTGGTCCGGTGGGATGCGGCAAGACCACCCTGGCTCGCTCCTTCGGGCGCATGGTTCCTCTCGAGCCCGGGAAGCTGTTCCTGGATGGGGTGGATGTAACCCAGATGCCCCTGCAGGAGTTACGCCGTGATGTGGCGATTGTTCCCCAAGAGGGCTTTCTTTTCACCAGCACCCTGGCGGACAACCTCCGGTATGGCGACCCTGCAGCCACAGATCAACGGGTTGAGCGGGCAGCAGGCCAGGCCCGTCTCGCTGATGACATCAAGGGATTTCCAGATGGCTTCGAAACGATCGTTGGGGAACGCGGCATCACCCTGAGTGGTGGTCAGCGTCAACGCACAGCGCTCGGACGGGCCTTGCTGATGTCGGCCCCGGTGTTGGTTCTCGATGACGCCTTGGCGAGTGTCGATAACAACACCGCAGCAGCCATTCTCGATTCGATCCGGGCGCAGGACGATCGGACCATCGTGATGATCAGCCATCAACTTTCTGCAGCCGCTGCCTGTGATCGCATCCTCGTAATGGAGAGCGGGCGCATCGTGCAGCAGGGACACCACAGCGCGTTGATTCAGCAACCAGGGGTCTACAAGCGACTTTGGGAGCGTCAGCAAGCGGCGCAACAGCTGGATGCGATGGCTTCCTGAAGAATCTCCGAGCTGTTTCTGACAATCGCCGTGTCCATGGCTTAGCTGTGGTGACGGCAACTTCTTCCATGACCAGCGGATCCCCCTTCGCGGTGCGCTGCACGCTCACCTTTGGTGACATCTACGGGCAGGTGCTGGCTTGGATGGCAGTGATTTTTGTGAGCTTGGCCTCTGGCCTCGCCCTGATGGGGTCATCGCGCCCGGTGTTTGCGCTTGTAGGTGTGGGACTCATCCTGGTTCTCAGCCTGCCTTTTCTCCTTTTTGCATTTGTCACAACGCTTCTGAACCATATTCAACTGGAACCACAAACACCAAAAGCTTCAGAGAGCTGAAAGCGAAAGCCTCAATTCAATCCACAAACACCGACGCTACTTCGCTACTGAACAAGCAATAAGAAGACGATAAATCACTATTTTCAGACTATTTCGATGCCATCAACAACAGAGCACTGAAGACAATTTCCAGTGAGCAATCCCGAACGGTCTTCCGTTGATCTGCCACCAAGCTAATAACAAAATTCATCCATTCGTCAAAGACTCCATGGTCCGGCGACATTCTCCACCTCACTTTTTGAACAGATTAAAAAACGTGTGATCAACGACATCAATCTGATAAACAGTTCGAAGCAGACACAAATCTGATTGCAACCTGATTCAAATTCACTGTCCGCTCGTTTCTCTCAAACCCAGCTCTTTCTAGCCAGCCATTGAGCCGGAGGGATTTCATCTCTATCAGGTCATCCAGCCACGACAAATCTTTGACGTGGCGAAGCATCGCGCCGTTGTATCAGCTGCCTAAGCTTGGATGATCGACAGAATCAACATGCTGCCCTCTTGGTTGTCTCCCCGCGGCGGCGCTGAAGCATCTGAACCAGCAATGCACGCTGTTCTGGGGACACCGCTCAATGCCCCATTGATGGCGGACCAAGAGGAGGCGATCTTTGCGTGCGGATGCTTTTGGGGAGCTGAAAAAGGGTTTTGGAGGCTGCCGGGAGTCGTGACCACTGCCGTGGGCTACGCGGGCGGTCAAACGGAACAACCGACCTACAACCAGGTCTGCTCCGGCAGAACAGGGCACACAGAAGTGGTCCGCGTGGTTTGGAGTCGCCCCGCTCTGGACTTCAGCGACCTGCTGAAGCTGTTCTGGGAATGCCACGACCCCACCCAGGGCAATCGGCAAGGCAACGACACCGGCACCCAATACCGATCAGCCATTTACACCTTCAACCAGCTGCATCTTCAACAGGCCCAGGCCAGCCGAGACGCGTATCAAGTCGCCCTTTCCGCCAAGGGCTATGGCGCCATCACCACCGAAATCCTGGCGGATCAAACCTTTTACTTCGCCGAGGAGTATCACCAGCAATACCTCGCCAAACCGGGAAGCCGCCCCTACTGCTCCGCGATGCCAACCCAGACGCTTCTCGGCGACTTTGAAGGCTCCAACTACAAACTCCCGAAGCAGGTTTGGGACAAGTACGACTGGTCCATCAGTCACTGCGTGCTCCGATCTGACAACAGTCCGATCGCGCTGGCCTGAGGAGATCCGGCTCCTGCACGGCCGCAAACACGCTGCGAAAAAACAGTCGTTTCGGCCAGGATGTTCAAGAACCCAATCAATGGCATGCCCGAGCCCTTGTCTGATCGGCAGGTGATCCTGGCCATAGCGGTAACGCTGATTTTGGTTCTCGGCCTGATCCTCGGCAGTGTCTCCCTCAACCGAGAGCAGCAAGCTCCATTTCTCTGGCGGGAGACGCCTCAACCCAAAGTGACACCATTGGCAATCTGACCACCTGCCCAGAAGCAGGTTGCCTCCTAGTGCGATCGTGGATGCAGAGGGACCCCTCCGATCTGCAGTGAGTGCGCGGCCTGATCCATCCGAGCAGCGACAACTGCATCCTCTGCCCAGAGGGCTGGTTGAGCTCTACGGCTTGATTGCCGTTCTTGTTGTGCTGATCCCTGAGTGGTTGGCGGATGGAACTCTGAATCTTGGCCAAGCCAAAGGCCCTGCGGCACTCCCCATGCGGTCTAGGGCTTGGCGCACCCTTCCGGAACTCCGTTTGGCCGCGATGAGCTTGGCCGAGCTCCGTAAGGCCGCCTCAGAACTGCGTCTGTATCACTACGGATCAGCAAGTCGAGACAAGCTCACCACTCGGTTGCTTCGACGACTCAGACGCCGGGATGCACTGTGATAACTTAAATCTGACGGGGCGTGGCGCAGCTTGGTAGCGCACCACTTTGGGGTAGTGGGGGTCGTGGGTTCAAATCCCGCCGCTCCGATTTCAACCGTTTTTTTCCCCACCTGAAACCCAACGTTTCAGGCTCTGAGCCGGCAAACATGCCGGCTCTTTTTTGTGTTCAGTGACGGCCAGTGCGGGTCATCACGAGATGCCTGGATGCATCAATCTGAAGCCAACCCTCATCACGTAACTGACCCAACACACGGGTGACAGTCACCCGCGTCGTGCTGAGTGCACTGGCGATCTCCTGATGGGTGAGGCGGAGATTCAGCCGCAAACCATCATCACAGGGCTCACCAAAGTCCCTAGCAAGCAGCTCGACAAACCCCCGGACCCGCTCTTCAACGCGGCGCAAGCCCAGCAGAGCCAACATCGATTCCGCCTGGCGGTAACGGGCCGTCATGGCCTTCGCCAAGGCGAGAGCCAACTGCGGTGACTGCTCCACTTCAGCCAGATTGCAGCAGAGCAGATCGCAATCCGTCAGCGCAACAGCGTCATAGGCCTCCACATTGGTGAAAGCAGCACCAAAGGGTTCATTGGGCCCCACAAGGCCAAGCACCAATTCATCCCCATGAACTGAAACGGCACCCAGTTTCACCATGCCGCGCACCACAAACCAAACGCTGTTTTTCAGGAGTGGAATCAAACTCCCTGATGTGACATGAACGACATTGTTTTTTTGATAGCTGCCTTCAAGAAACGCCTTGAAGCCCAGAGCTGTTGAAGACAGATCAGAGGACGGAGTAGCAAGCATTTGGAATTCCATGAATCCACGAAAACTGTATTGAGGACAACATCGATTCCCAACAAAGAGGTGGGAGAGGTTTGGTTAAGAAGGCTCTAACGTTGATTCAAAATGCGGATTTTCATAAAAAAAGGGCCCCGAAGGGCCCTTTGAAATTTGGTTTTTAAAAAACCGACTCAAGCCAAGATCACTGACCAATCTTTTTGACTGCGGCCTTTGATTTGGCCAGGATGTCACCCTTCAGAGGAACAAACCCCAGGGAAGGAGCTTTGTCCTGAGCCTTGCTGCTCAACATGTAGTTGAAGGCTTCCTGCACCACTTTGGCGTTTTTGCCGTTGCCGGTTTTGTAGGCCAACACCCAGGTCAGCGTTGCAATGGGGTAAGCGCCCTTAGCGGTGGGGTTGGGATTCTTGCCTGCAAGATCCTTGTCGAGGCTGATGCCGTTCAGGGCACGGGCGCCAGCAGCAACGGAGGGCTTGAGGAACTCACCCGCCTTGTTCTGGAGAGCAGCGGCCTTGACATTGCCCTTGATGTAGGACTGATTCACATAACCGATGGCACCCACGCGGTTCTGAATCACACCGGCAACACCGGAATTACCTTTGGCGCCGACACCAGCAGGCCACTTGACGGACTTACCAGTACCCAGGGTCCAGGTCTTGGAGAAAGCCTCCATGGAGTTGGTGAAGGCCTTGGTGGTGCCGGAACCGTCAGAACGATGCACCCAGGTGAGAGTGCCGGCTTTGCAGCCCAGCTCTTTCCAGTTCTTAACCATGCCCATGGCGACCTTGACGGCCTGCTCCTGGGTGAGTTTCAGGTTGCAGCCGGGCTTGTTGTAGCCGAAGGCGATGGTGCCACCCACCATCGGGATCTGAACAACACCACGGCCGACCTTGGCCATATCCTTCTTCTTCATCGGATCATCCGATGCGCCGAAGTTCACGGTCTGGTCGATGAAGGCTTTACGGCCGGAACCGGAACCGACAGCCTGATAGTTGACCTGAGGGCCACCAGACTTGGCCAGGTCAGCGAACCAACGCTGGTAGATCTTGGCAGGGAAGGAAGCACCAGCGCCGTTCAGCTTGGGAGCTGCCGAAGCGGAGATGCCTGCTCCCAGAACAAGCAGGGAAGAGGCAAGAAGGGCTTTTTGTGCGATGCGCATCACAACCGAAAGAGAAACGAGGCTGTTGCAATCCAGGCTTAATCGCAGCAAGGACGACCTGTCGTTATGCGCCCATTAACGCTGGTTAAGGTTCCCCTAAAAGCTCTTTAAGTCATCAAAAAACCCCGGTTTGGACAGTCCAAACCGGGGCATGAATCCAGCAAATCAATGGTTTGCGTTCAGGGCTGAATGCCCTCCACTGCACTGCGAGATTTTTCGAGGATGGTTCCCCGGAGAGGGACAAAGCCCAAGGCCGCAGCGCCTTCCTGGGTGGAGTCTTCCAGCATGTAGTTGAAGACGTTCTGCACAGCTTCAGCTTTGGCGCCATTGCCCTCGGCGTAGGCCAACACCCAGGTGAGTGTCGCGATGGGGTAGGCACCAGCGGCCTCAGGGTTCGGATTGCTGCCAGCCAGATGCTCATCAAGCTCAATGCCGTTAAGGGCTTTGGCACCAGCTTCCACGGAGGGTTTGAGGAATTCACCGGATTTGTTCTGCACCGCAGCAGCCTGCACATTTCCCTTGATGTACGACTGATTCACGTAGCCGATCGCGCCAACCCGATTGTCGATCACCCCGGCCACACCGGAATTGCCCTTAGCACCCACGCCCACCGGCCACTTCACCGATTTACCGCTGCCGAGGGTCCAATCCGGTGAAAAAGTCTGCATCGAATTGGTGAAGGCCTTCGTGGTGCCGGATCCATCGGATCGATGCACCCAGGTGATCGTGCCGGCTTCACAACCAAGCTCCTTCCAATCACTGATGCTGCCGATGGCCACCCCCACTGCCTGCTGCTGGGTGAGCTGAAGCTCGCAACCCGGCTTGTTGTATCCGAAGGCGATGGTTCCCCCCACCATGGGGATCTGGACCACCCCTCGGCTCACCTGATTGCGGTCGGCCTCTTTGATCGGGTCGTCTGAAGCAGCGAAATCGACGGTGCCATCGATGAAGGCTTTGCGACCGGAACCGGAACCCACCGCCTGGTAGTTCACCTTGAGGCCGCCGGAGCCGGCCAGATCGGCAAACCAGCTCTGGTACACCTTGGCGGGGAAGGAAGCTCCGGCTGCATTGAGGCTGGACACACTGGAGCTGCCACCACAGGCGGCAAGACCGACAGCAAGGACGCTCAGGCTTGAGACAGCCAGGGAACGATGTGCCAAAACCTTCGTTGTGATTTTGACCATCCTCCCGCGTCGTGGATCCAATCTCAGAGCGTCGGAACAACGGTGATCGGAGAAACGGTGATCGGAACAACGGTGAGACGGGTTGCCACCGCGTAGCAACGCAGCCAGCGGTTCACACGTCTGCGATGGATCGCGGGAACCTCGCCGATCAATTGACTGAGTTCATCAGCGCCCATGCGTCGCAGGGCCCGCACATCCACATGCCACAGCGCTTCCGCTTCACGAATCAAGCGCGCCCAGGTGCGGACCTGCTGCCATTGGCGCAAGCGAGAGCGAATGGGGCGTTGATGGGGATGCAGAAATGCCGTCATGTCTTCAGAGTGCTGCCTCAAGCAGCACTGTCTGCAAAATCACCCAGAGCCTTTCGGAGTGCTGAAGCAAAAGCGCAGTCTCAGGCGCTGAGGCGATCAGCCTCCAGCTCCACGGGGGCGACAGGAAACTCCAGCGCTGCAATCTCGCGATCACTCAACCGACGGGTCCAAGCACCCTTGATCGGATCGTTCCAGCGGAAGCCGGCCGCTTTGGCCAGATGGCGTTCATCGAACGACACCCGAGCGCGCATCAATTGGCGGGGTTCCAAGCCCCGCTCCAACAGCTGCTCCAGGTCATCGCAACGCGCGAAGACCTCTGCGATGTAGATGCAATCGCTCAGGGCACGGTGAGCTGCCCAGACCGGGACGCCATAGGCCAAGGCAAGGTCCCGCACCGATGGCCGTGAGCGCAGCTGACGCTCAGCCGGCCAGCGAATGTCCTCCATGGTGCAGAGCCATGGCGTGGTGGTGGCCGGAACAGAACCAAGACCGAACCACTGGCGATCGAAGGCTGCGTTGTGAGCGACCAGCAGATCAGCCGCGCTGAGCAGATGCTCGAACCACACCAGCGCCTGTTGCCAGGGTTGTGGGCGGCGGGTGACGGCGGCGGGAATCCGGTTAATCGCCTCCGCAGCATTGGATTCAACCGGCAGGAGGAAGGATTGCTGGGCCAGCACCGAGCGACTCGGTACATCGAAAAGAATGCAGCCCACCTCAAGACACTTGTCTTGAAGCGGATCCAAGCCTGAGGTTTCGGTGTCAATGATCAGAAGGGTGGAGGGGGAGCCCTCGACCGAATCCTCAGTCCGATCGCCATTGGCGGCGGGCACAACGTCTGGCGGAACCACAGAAGGTGAATCCGAAGCTGAGACCTGAGAATCTGTCGGCGTTGGAGCGGCTTGGGGCTGTGAAAAGCCTGCAAGAAAGTTGAGCTGCTCAGGCATGGCGCGATGTCTGCTCCCGCCCCTGATTCTCCCGCCCCGGGCAAGGAGCCTGCTGCCTAAGGTTCACACTCTTCACTTTGATCGGATGGCCCTCGGGATCGGCGACCGTCTTCCCTCCTTCAGCCTGGAGGATCAGAACGGTGACCTTCGCACTCCCGCTTCGGTGCAGGGCCGTTGGCTGGTGCTGTTCTTCTATCCCAAGGACGACACACCGGGATGCACCGCCGAGGCATGCAGCTTCCGCGACAACACAGAGAGCTTTGCTGCACTCGATGCGGAGGTCTGGGGCATCAGCGGTGATGACGCCGTCAGCCATCGCCGTTTTGCCACCCGCCACAACCTGACGTTCCCGTTGCTGTGCGACCGCAACAACGCCCTGCGACGCGAAATGGGAGTTCCTAAAGCCCTGGGCCTTTTGCCCGGTCGTGTCACCTACATCGTTGATGGCGAGGGGGTGATCCGACACACCTTCAGCAACCTGCTTGATGGCCCGGCCCATGTACGGGAAGCACAGCATGTGCTGAATCAGCTGCGCGGCTGAGCATGGTCAACTGGCGTCAGCTGGGTCCGATCTGGCAGCTGCGGCCTGCCGAACCAACTGGGCTGATCGAATTCATCGGCGGCAGCTATCTGGCAGCGACACCGCAGCTGAGCTATCGGAGGTTGCTGGAAGACCTTGTGGCCGATGGCCTCGCTGTGCATGCCTGGGCCTACGTGCCTGGATTTGATCATCAGCGGCAGGCCCGCGATGCCTGGAGCGCCTTCCGCTCGGCGCGACGCCAACTGGAGGAGCGATGCGGAGCCCTGGCAAGTCCACTTCGCCTCGGCCACAGCCTGGGTTGCAAGCTTCATCTGCTGGCCCCCGATGGGGGACGCGGCAGCAGAGCACTGATCGCCCTGAGCTTCAACAACTTCAACGCCGACCGTTCGATTCCGCTGCTCGGCGAACTCGCGCCACGGCTAGGGGTGGACACTGAATTCAGTCCCAGTCCAGCCGAAACGCTTCGCTTGATCGGCCGCCACTATCAGCAGGAGCGGAATCTGGTGGTGCGATTCGGGCGTGATGAGCTGGATCAAAGTGGCGACCTGATTCAAGCGCTGAAACAACGACCTTCGGATTCCAGCTCAACCCTTGAGCTTCCCGGGGATCACCTCACCCCTGCCAGTGCTGGGCTGCGACGCAGCTTTCTCGGGGACTGGGCGGATGACCCCAAACGGGTGGCGGTCATCCGACAGTTGAGCAGAACCATCTGCAGCTGGAGCAGCTGAGCCTCTGCGGCCCCGAGGCAATCAGGCCCTGAGTCGATCCAGAACGGAGCGGTCTTCCAGGGTGCTGGTGTCGCCACTGACCTCCTGACCGGCCGCCAGGGCACGCAAGATCCGGCGCATGATCTTGCCACTGCGGGTCTTGGGCAGGGCATCACTGCAACGGATCTCATCCGGCCGCGCGATCGGACCAATTTCCGTTCCGACATGGGCCCGCAACTCCTTCACCAGGGCGTCATCGCCGTCACGGCCAGCCTCGAGGGTGACAAAGGCGACGATTCCTTCGCCCTTGAGGTCATCGGGTCGTCCCACCACTGCCGCCTCTGCCACAGCGGGGTGACTGACCAGTGCCGATTCGATCTCCATCGTGCCGAGGCGGTGGCCCGAGACATTGATCACGTCATCGACGCGACCCATGACCCAGAAGTAACCATCTGCATCCCGGCGAGCGCCATCCCCAGCGAAATAGAGATAAGAGCCATCGGCAGGACGGATGTGCTCCCAGTAACTCTCGCGGAAGCGTTGGGGGTTGCCGTGCACGGTGCGCATCATCCCGGGCCATGGGGCACGCACCGCCAGATAGCCGCCTTCATCGGCACCACAACTGTTGCCCTCCGCGTCGATGATGTCGGCCTGAATACCCGGCAGAGGCAGGGTGGCGGAGCCTGGCTTGGTGGGGGTTGCTCCCGGCAGAGGGCTGATCATCACTCCACCGGTTTCGGTCTGCCACCAGGTGTCGACGATCGGACAGCGATTGCCTCCGATCACATCGCGATACCACATCCATGCCTCCGGATTGATCGGTTCGCCGACCGTGCCCAAGAGGCGGAGGCTGCTCATGTCGAACTGATCAGGAACGGATCGACCGTTCTTCATGAAAGACCGGATCGCTGTAGGAGCCGTATAGAAGATCGTGATCCCATGCTTCTGAATTAACTCCCAGAAGGCGCCGGGCTTGGAGGGGCGCGGTGCGCCTTCATACATCACCGTCGTTGCACCGTTCGATAAGGGGCCGTAAACGATGTAGCTGTGGCCGGTGATCCAGCCCACATCGGCGGTACACCAGAAGACATCCTCATCACGGATGTCGAAGATCCACTGGAAGGTGAGGTGGGCCCAAAGGTTGTAGCCGGCGGTGGTGTGCACAACACCCTTGGGTTTGCCCGTGGAGCCGGAGGTATAGAGAACAAAGAGGCGATCCTCGCTGGCCATGGGCTCAGCGGCGCAGTCGGCACTCTGGCCCTCCACCAGGTCATGCCACCACTGATCGCGACCGGCGACCATCTGCACGTCCTGCTTGGTGCGCTGCACAACGAGCACTCCGGTCACAGAGGGGCAGGCACCATCGGCAAGAGCTGCATCCACCGCGGGTTTAAGCGACACCGGTTTGTCCTTGCGGAAGCCGCCATCGGCGGTGATCACCGCTTTCACTTCACCATCATTGATACGGTCCCTGAGGGCTTCAGCCGAAAAGCCACCGAACACCACTGAATGGGGTGCGCCAATACGAGCGCAGGCCAGCATGGCGATCGCCGCCTCAGGCACCATCGGCATGTACAGCGCCACGAGATCGCCTTTGCCGATCCCCATGGCCTTCAGACCGTTCGCGGCTTTGCAGACCTCAGCGTGCAATTCCCGATAGGTGAACCGGCGTACATCGCCCGGCTCCCCTTCCCAAATCAGCGCTGTTTTCTGTGCCGTTGGCCCGTCGAGATGTCGATCCAGGCAGTTGTAGGAGAGGTTGGTGGTTCCTCCCTCAAACCAGCGGGCGAAGGGGGGATTGGACCAATCGAGCACGGTGTGGAAGGGCTCGAACCAGTGGAGTTCACGGCGGGCGGCATCGCCCCAGAACGCATCAGGATCCTCTTGGGCCGCATCGGCCATCGCCCGATAGGCATCCAAACTGCCGATGCGGGCTTTGGCGGAGGTGTCTGCTGGCGGCTCAAACACCCGCTGCTCCTGCAGGACGCTTTCGATGGTGGTGTTGGAGTCGGTCACAGCAGACTGCGCGGTGCATCTCCTCGAAGGGTAAGGAGCAAGACCCCGCTTGATCCATGTCCCGTATCAATCCGTCGGACGATGCAGCGGAGGATGGAGCGGACGATGCGAAAAGATTGAGCTGGGCATCGCCGTTCCGGGATGAAATTTCCACCTGCCGCTTGCCTGTTCGATCTGGACGGGCTTCTGCTCGACACCGAACCGCTGCATGGCCGGGGCTGGTCGGAAGCCGCGGCCCATTTCGGCACACGGCTGAGTGAGGCTCAATTGATGCAATTGAAGGGCCGTCGCCGACTCGACTGCGCAGCCCAGGTGAATGCATGGCTGGCCACACCGGTGGGCGTGGAGGCCCTCTTGGCTGTGCAGCAGCCAATCGTTCGTGCCCTGCTGCCCAATGCCTCCGCGTTGCCCTCAGCGCAGGAGCTGGTAGCGCTCTGCCACAGCCGAGGAATTCCCATGGCTCTGGTCACCAGCAGCAGCCGCGTCGCCGTTGAATTCAAAGCAAGCCCTCACCCCTGGCTCGAGCAAATCCGGGAACGGGTTTATGGCGATGACCCTGACCTTGCAGCGGGCAAACCCGACCCCGCACCCTTCCTGCTTGCAGCACAGCGGCTGGGGCTCAACCCACAGAACTGCTGGGCCCTTGAGGATTCACAGGCCGGAAGCCAGTCGGCTCACCGTGCCGGATGTCAGGTCTGGCTGGTGAATGCATCCGGTACAAGTGACCCTGACTTCACCACCAATCCCTGTGAAATCAACAGTCTTGCCGTTGTTTTAAAGCTGTTGATCAGTACAGACGGCTGAGAACAAAGTCCGGCAATTCCATCAAGGCTCTCTGGGAGGGAGACTCCGGCAGCCAAGCGATCGATTCACGGGATTCGCGAGCAAACGTTTCGGCAAGATCTCGGGTGCGTTCAATCGCTTTAGACGCCCGCACCATCTCAAGCGCTTGGTCAAGGTCACCGGGCTCTGAAAACTGGCGATCGATCAGCGGTTGCAGCGATGGATGCTCCTCAAGGGCGTAAAAGGTGGGAGCGGTGAGATAGCCACTGGCGAGATCACTTGCCGCTGGCTTTCCGAGCTGCTGGTCGCTTCCAGTGAAATCAAGGATGTCGTCAACAACCTGGAACGCCAGACCAAGCTGGCGACCAAATTGATAAAGGTTGTCGAGCTGTAACGGAGAGCAGCCGCTGAGAACGCCTGCAGCGCGGCAACTATTGGCAATCAACGATGCCGTCTTGCAGTAACTCTTTTCGAGGTAGGTCTCAAAGGTCTGGGCTGTGTCGAAGCGGTACAGGCCCTGTTTGATCTCACCATCCGCGAGATCCATGATCACGCGGCTGAGCAGCTTCACCACTTCGAGGTCATCGAGGTTGGCCAGGTGCCAGCTGGCCTGCGCGAAGAGAAAGTCTCCGGCGAGAACAGCGACGCGGGCGTCAAAGCGGCTGTGCACCGTGTCCACGCCACGCCGGGTCGAGGCTTCGTCCACCACATCGTCGTGAACGAGCGAAGCGGTATGGATCATCTCTGTGATCTCAGCCAACCGTCGGTGGCGGGGTGAAAGCTCACCCTTGTCGGACAGAGCCCTGGACAGCAGCAGGACAATCCCCGGTCGCAAACGTTTACCGCCGGCGCTGAACAGGTGCTCCGCTGCGGCCTGAAGAATGGGATGACCTGCCCCAATCAGGCTGCGCAGGTCTCCGAGCAGGGTTTCAAGGTCGTTCTCCACCGGTTGGAGTAGCTCGGTGACGGTGCTCATGACTCCCCTCGGCGCCGCGATCCTAGTGGCCCCATGCTCAGTCCTGCAGCAGCTGGAGGCTGACGGCAGGCCGCTGCCCCAGCCAGGGGGTGGCGCGCATCGCGAAGCCATCGGGGTCAGCAGTGACACAGAACCGGCAGCTCTCCAATGAAAACGGGCTTTGGATCTGCGAGATCCGGTCTGGTGGCCCTAGGAGCGCGTCCAATTGACGGGCCACTCCCATCGCCGGATCAACGATCTGGACAGACTCCGGAAGCATCTGCCGCAACAGAGGCACCAGCAACGGGTAATGGGTGCACCCCAACACGATCGACTCGACTGAGGCCGCGAGCAAAGGTTCGAGATAAGCCTGCGCCGCTCGGCGCAGGTCTTCAGAGTTCATATCGCCAGCTTCGATCAGTGGAACAAACGCAGGACAGGCCTGCTCAATCACGACCGACCCGGGGTGAAGCGCTTCGATGCTGGCCCGATAAGCCGAGGAGGCAACGGTGGCCGGCGTGGCCAGCACACCAACCCGGCGGGTTTCCACCATCGCAGCGGCTGCACCAATCAGACCGATGACCGGAGCCCCGGCCTGGCCCTCAGCCACATCCCTCGCCAAGGCGTTGGTGGTGTTGCAGGCCATCACCACCGTGGTCACCTGCTGGTCACTCAGCCAACCCACCACTTCAGCAGCAATGCGACGGATGTCATCCGGTTGACGATTGCCGTAGGGCACCCGCGCCGTGTCACCGAGGTAGACGCAGGGAACCGCCCCATGACGTTCAAGCACGCGCCGGAGAACCGTCAGGCCACCGAGTCCACTGTCGAAGAATCCCAGCAGTTGAGGCGTCATCGCACCTCCTGCTTGAGGTAATTGAGAATGCCGGCCGCCAGTGCCAAGGCCAACCGGCGGCGATGGTCAGCGTTCGCAAGACGTGGCGCATCAATCGCTCCAGTGACAAATCCCATCTCCACGAGGGCAGAGGGCATGGTGGTGCGACGGATCACGAAGAATCGACCTCGCCTGACACCACGATTCGGTGTGCCGGGAGACACATCCATCATCTGCTGCTGCAGATAGGACGCCAGGCGTCCAGATCGGGGGTCCGAGAAGAAAAAGGTCTCGATCCCATTCACATCCGGACGGTTCATGCTCAGCGCATTGGCATGAATGCTCACAAAGGCGGTTGCACCTGTTCGATTCGCCAGGGACACCCGCGGCGGAAGGTCCACATCCACTTCACGCGTACGGGTCATCCGAACATCCACGCCGCGCGCCCGGAGCAGGTCTGCAACCTGCAGCGACACATCAAGAACCACGTTGGTCTCGCGCAAGCCACCAATGCCGATCGCCCCAGGATCTGGACCACCGTGACCAGGGTCGATCACGATGCGATAGCGATTACGGGCGACCGTCGGCAGCCCCGAAGGATCGACCGGCGTTCGGGTGGGACGGAATCCACCCGGCGGGAGCCAGGCCGTAGCGCGACCCGTCAAATCGCCTTCGCCAAAGTCATCGAGCCCACGGGTGGGGAGACCGGTGAAGACCAGTTCCCAGCGATCCGGAGCGGTTCCACGCAAACGCAAATCGTTGGGGTTGAGATCCACATCTGGACGGAATTCCACGACCAGACGGGTGGCACCGACGCGGGGCTTCCCCAGCCGAATTTCTCGGACGGCGCCCCGACCAGCCAACCGCCGCGGGAACTTCAACTCCCCAGGAATATCAATCCAGACCCGGGTTCCACGACCATCGCTGGCAGCCTGAAAAAAGGCTTCCAACCGAGCGTTCCGGCTCGTGCGCAGCTTGAGCACCCCCTCTTCGGTGAAGGCCCAGGCCGCCAGGGCACTAGCAGCTCTGGCGGGCAAGCCCTGGGTGAAAGCAGTGCACTGCAAGGCCGCGGCCAGAAGCCAGGCCAGTCGTCGGGACGACGCTGGAGGCATGGTGCTCAGAACAGGGCGGGCTGACGATGCCGAAGGCTCGGCATCTGGCCCCGAACATGACCGAGGTGATTGGTGTTGACCGGAGCAATGGCTGCTCCAGCCTGAACACCCGCATCGGCAAGGACCGTGCCCCAGGGATCAATCACCAGAGCGTGTCCGTGGCTCTGTCGGCGACCGTGGTGGACCCCCGTCTGCGCTGGGGCAAGCACATAAGCCGTGTTCTCGATGGCCCTGGCCTGAAGAAGAACCTGCCAGTGGTCTTTTCCGGTGAACGCGGTGAATGCTGCAGGAATCATCAACAGATCTGCGCCGGCGCCGACGAGGTGGCGATAGAGCTCAGGAAACCGCACGTCGTAGCAAATGGACAGCCCCACCTTGCACAGACCAGGAATGTCGACAACAGGAGGTAAATCACGCCCCGGGTTCACCGTTGCCGACTCGCGGTAGGTGTTGCCGTCCGGCAGGTCGACATCAAACAAATGAATCTTGTCGTAACGGCCCAGGAGCATGCCGTCACGGTCGACGAGCTCTGAGCGGTTCAGCGTGCGTGATCCATCACCCACAGGCACAGGAAAGCCCCCACCAAGAAGCGCCACCTGATACCTGCGCGCCATGGTCACCAAAAAGCGACTGCACTGTTCAGCCAGCGTTGGGGCCAGTGCCAGGCGCCGGCTGTCCTCCCCCATAAAGGCGAAATTCTCGGGGAGACCAATCAGTTCGGCACCACGGCGTGCAGCCAGATCGATCTGCTCCTCAGCAGCATTGAAATTGAGCTCCGGATCCTGACTGCTCGTTAGCTGAACAGCAGCCGCCAGGAAGTCGCTCACATGAACTGATCAGATCGTCGAATTTTACTGAGAGTCAGGCCGCCCGAAGCACCCCGGGTTCGACCTGTGTCGGAACGACACTGAGCTGATCAAGACCAGCACAGCAGCGGAAGTCATCATCGTGATCCCCCAGGCCAATCAAACGCTGGCCATGGGTCGCCGTGCGAAGGCACGCTTCTGGATCGGATTGCCACTGACGCCAGAGGGAAACGGCAGAGGTGAGTTCATCGTTGGCGGCGTTGCTCCCCGTGGGATCCAGCTCAAGCAACCGATGGGCCAACGCTCCAGCAGCGAGTGAATCTTCTAAGGAATAAGCACCCTCCCAACCGCTGCCAACAATTGCTAAGTGGCTGGGTTGTTTCGCCAGCAGACGCTGCGCAACGGCTTCGCGATTCGGCAGCGCCGCCGTCAAAAGCAGGGGGACTTCTCGCACACGATCCAAGGCACGCGTGCCATTGGTGGTACTCATAAACAGACGCTTGCCAGCCACCCGCTCCGGCACGACCGCAACGGGCGAATTGCCAAGGTCAAATCCCTCCAGCATCTTCCCCCCGCGCTCACCAAGCAGAAGACGCGAGTCAGCGGGCCACGCGGCTGATTCCGCCCGGAGGTCGTCGAGGCTGGCGAAGGCCTGCACGGCCTCAGCACCGTTATGCAATGCCCAGGCAATGGTGGTGGTGGCCCTCAACACATCAATCACCACCGCCGCATCAGGGCGAAGGTCCTGCGGCATTTCTGCCGGCACATGGAAGTAGGAGATCTGCATGGCCACGCTGAACACCGGCGTGCGACACAGTACCGAGACCGCTTGCGCCAAGACCGTCATCCCATGGCCATGTTCCAATCCGGTCCGGCCACCAGAGACCTGCGGGGCTTCCTGAAGCTCCTTGAGGACCGTGGTCAGTTGCGACGGATCACGGCACCTGTAGATCCCGACCTCGAGCTGGCAGCCATTGCCGACCGGGTCCTGAGCCAGGGAGGTCCGGCCTTGCTGTTCGAGAACGTGATCGGCTCCTCGATGCCGGTGGCCGTCAACACCCTCGGCACCGTGGAACGGGTGGTCTGGAGCATGGGTCTCGAACGGGCTGAACAACTGGAGGAGCTGGGTTCACGTCTCGCTTTGCTTCAACAACCCAGACCACCCAAAGGCCTCCAGGAGACCAAACAATTTGCCCGCGTCTTCTGGGATCTGGTCAAGGCCAAACCCGACCGCGACCTCACACCCCCCTGCCGGCAGCAGGTGTTTCGCGGCGATGAGGTCAATCTCGACAACATTCCCCTGATCCGCCCCTGGCCAGGTGATGCAGGGGGTGTGATCACCCTTGGCCTGGTGATCACCAAGGATCCCGAAACCGGGGTCCCCAACGTGGGCGTCTATCGACTTCAAAAACAGTCGTTGAACACGATGACCGTGCACTGGCTGAGTGTGCGTGGAGGAGCACGCCACCTGCGCAAAGCCGCAGCCATGGGCAAGAAACTTGAGGTAGCGGTGGCCATCGGAGTGCACCCGTTGCTGGTGATGGCCGCTGCAACGCCAATTCCCGTGCAGCTGAGTGAATGGCTGTTTGCGGGGATCTACGCCGGTGAGGGCGTTCGTCTGGCTCCCTGCAAAACAATCGACCTGCAGGTGCCCAGCCACAGCGAAGTAGTGCTGGAAGGAACGATCACTCCTGGCGAAGTGCTGCCGGATGGGCCCTTCGGAGATCACATGGGGTTCTATGGCGGTGTGGAGGACTCACCTCTGGTGCGCTTCCACTGCATGACCCAACGGCGTGATCCGGTGTTTCTCACCACCTTCAGCGGCCGCCCTCCGAAGGAAGAAGCGATGTTGGCTATCGCGCTGAACCGGATCTACACACCGATCCTGCGGCAGCAGATTCCGGAAATCACCGACTTCTTCCTGCCGATGGAAGCGCTCAGCTACAAGCTGGCGGTGATCTCGATCGACAAGGCTTATCCGGGGCAGGCCAAGCGTGCTGCCATGGCGTTCTGGAGTGCCCTGCCGCAATTCACTTACACCAAATTCGTGGTGGTGGTGGACAGCCACATCAACGTGCGCGATCCACGCCAGGTGGTCTGGGCCATCGCGGCCCAGGTGGATCCCCAACGTGACCTCTTCACCCTGGAGAACACGCCCTTCGACACGCTGGACTTCGCTAGCGAACAACTGGGCCTGGGAGGACGACTGGCCATCGATGCCACCACCAAGGTCGGACCCGAAAAGAACCACGACTGGGGCGAACCTCTGAGCCGTCCGGCGGATCTGGAACAACGGGTCAGCGACCGCTGGTCTGAGCTGGGTCTGGATGACCTCGGCGACGACGACCCCGATCCCAGCCTGTTCGGCTATGCCCTCGACCGACTAATTCAGGGCCTGAAGACCGGCCAATAGGATCAGCCCAACGACGTTGCGACCTTGAGCGGCACAGGCCAATCCGATGACCCCCGTGAGCTCAAGGCCGGAGGAAGCCTCAAGGGACGCGTGAAAGTCCCCGGCGATAAATCGATCTCGCATCGATCCCTGCTGTTTGGCGCCATCGCCGAGGGCACCACAACGATCGATGGCCTGCTCCCAGCAGAAGACCCCCTAAGTACAGCCGCCTGCCTGCGGGCGATGGGCGTCACCATCAGCCCCATCACCGACGGCGGCATCGTCACCGTTGAGGGCGTGGGCCTGGATGGATTGCAGGAGCCCGCAGAAGTACTCGACTGCGGTAATTCCGGCACCACCATGCGACTGATGTTGGGTCTGTTAGCGGGCCGCGACGGTCGACATTTCGTTCTGGATGGCGACGCATCCCTGCGCCGCCGCCCGATGCGTCGTGTGGGCCAGCCGTTGGCCTCGATGGGTGCTGATGTGCGCGGCCGTGATGGGGGCAACCTGGCCCCTCTTGCGGTGCAGGGGCGACGCCTCAAAGGAACCGTGATCGGTACGCCGGTGGCCAGTGCTCAAGTCAAGTCGGCCCTGCTCCTAGCCGCCCTCACGGCGGAGAGCCCGACCACCGTCATCGAACCGGCGCAGTCCCGCGATCACAGCGAACGGATGCTGAACGCCTTCGGCGCTGATCTGACGGTGGGCGGCGAAATGGGTCGGCACATCAGCGTGCGTCCCGGCGCCACCCTGCATGGCCAGAACGTGGTTGTGCCCGGGGACATCAGCTCAGCAGCCTTCTGGCTGGTCGCTGGAGCCCTCATTCCAGGAGCCGATCTCACCATCGAGAATGTGGGGCTCAACCCAACACGTACCGGAATCCTGGAGGTGTTGGAGCAGATGGGTGCACAGATCGACGTGCTCAACCCCCGCGATGTGGCGGGCGAACCTGTCGGCGACCTGAGGGTGACCCACGGACCCTTGAAACCGTTCCACTTCGGCGAGGAAATCATGCCCCGCCTGGTGGATGAGGTGCCCATCCTCAGTGTCGCCGCCTGTTTCTGCGACGGCGAAAGTCGGATCAGTGGGGCGTCTGAACTGCGGGTCAAAGAAACCGATCGTTTGGCGGTGATGGCCCGCCAGCTGAAGGTCATGGGGGCCGACATTGATGAACACGAGGACGGCATGACCATCCGCGGCGGGCGACCACTCAAGGGAGCCGTGCTGGACAGCGAAACCGATCACCGGGTGGCGATGAGCCTTGGCGTCGCAGCAATGCTGGCCGATGGGAACTCCAGCCTGGCGAGAAGCGAAGCGGCAGCCGTGTCTTATCCCTCGTTCTGGGACGAGCTTGAGCGGCTCCGCTGCTGACCTCGGCGCTCTCCGCGTCTACACGACAGCGGATGGAAGCTTCAGCCTGCACAGTGATCATTTTGGAGAGGCTTTTCACAACTCCGCGGGAGCTCTGAACGAGGCCCGAGCCAAGTTCGTCCAGCCTGCGGAGCTGCAGCGCTTCCGCAACGGCCATGCCCTAAAAATCCTGGATGTGTGCCTGGGGCTTGGGTACAACACGGCCGCCGTGCTGGAGGCCCTGCCGACGGCAGAACCCGTCGTTCAATGGTGGGGACTGGAACTGGACCGACGGCCCTTGGAACAGGCCCTGGACCAGACGAGCTTCCACTCCCTTTGGCCAGCGCCTGTGCTGGCCAAGCTTGAAGCCATCCGCGATCAGGGCGGCTGGCAGGAGAACAACAGCCGCGGGATTCAGCTCTGGGGGGATGCCCGTTCGATGCTCGAGGAGATTCCTGAGGGTGTTCGCTTCGATCTGATCCTTCTGGACGCCTTCTCCCCCCAGCGCTGCCCGGAACTGTGGAGCGAGGAATTCCTAGGAGCCCTGGCGCGACGCCTGGAGCCGCAGGGGCGGCTACTGACCTACAGCCGTTCTGCAGCGGTGCGGGCCAGCCTGAAGCGAGCAGGCTTGCGTTTGTTTTCACTGCTTCCAGCCCCGGGCGAGGGGGCGGGCTGGAGCAGCGGCACGCTGGCCACGCCACCGGACTCCGCCTGTCCGCAGGACGGACCCGGTTGGCGCCCCCTGTCGGCCATGGAGTGGGAACACCTGCAGACGCGGGCGGCCGTGCCGTTCCGCGATCCCCATGGCAATGCCACGGCTGATGCCATCCTTGAGCGACGCCGTGATGAACAGGAGCATTGCGGCTATGAACCCACCAATGCCTGGCAAAGGCGCTGGCGCGGGGACAGGCCGTCCTGAGCCCGGTAGATTCCGCCCGTCTTCCCCCTGCTCCGCATGCTCGCCGTAGCCGTTCTGGCCGCTGGAAAAGGCACCCGCATGAAGAGCGCACTCCCCAAAGTGCTCCAACCCCTGGCGGGAGCCACCCTGGTGGAACGGGTGCTCGCCAGTGCCCGCAACCTGCAACCGGAACGGCGGCTGCTGATCGTGGGACATCAAGCGGAACGGGTGGAGCAGCAGCTTGCCCCGCTCGGAGCCCTGGAATTTGTCCTGCAGCAGCCCCAGAACGGCACGGGCCATGCCGTTCAGCAACTGATTCCCTCGCTGGAGAGCTTCGAAGGCGAACTTCTCGTGCTCAATGGCGACGTGCCACTGCTGAGAAGTGAAACAGTTGAGGCTTTGGTGCAGCACCACCGGACCAGTGGTGCCGATGTCACTCTGCTCACGGCAAGGCTCGCTGATCCCACCGGTTACGGGCGTGTGTTCGCGGATCCCGACGGACGGGTGAGCGGCATCATTGAGCATCGCGATTGCACCGACGAGCAACGCACCAACAACCTCACCAACGCGGGCATCTACTGCTTCAACTGGAGGGCATTGGCCAACGTTCTGCCAAAGCTCAGCACCGACAACGATCAGGGGGAGCTTTACCTCACCGACACGGTGGCGATGCTGGCGAAGGCCATGCACCTGGAAGTGGCTGACGCCGATGAAGTAAACGGCATCAACAACCGACGGCAACTGGCCCAGTGCGAGGCCCTGCTGCAACAGCGGCTGCGCAACCACTGGATGGACGAAGGCGTCACCTTCATTGATCCCGAAAGTTGCACCCTGAGTGAAGGCTGCAGCTTTGGCCAGGACGTGGTGATCGAACCGCAGACTCACTTCCGCGGTGACTGCGTGATTGGCGACAACTGCCGGATTGGCCCGGGCAGCCTGGTGGAGAACGCGTCTCTTGGGGCCAACGTCAACGTGGTGCACTCGGTGGTGCGGGAGGCCAACGTGGGCAACGATGTCGCCATCGGCCCCTTTGCCCACCTCAGGCCGGCCGCGGACGTCGGCGATGGCTGCCGAATCGGCAACTTCGTCGAGGTGAAGAAAAGCCAGCTAGGTGCTGGCACCAAGGTGAACCACCTCAGCTACATCGGTGACGCCAATCTCGGGGACAACGTCAACGTGGGCGCCGGCACGATCACCGCCAACTACGACGGGGTGAACAAGCACCGCACCGTGATCGGCAGCAACAGCAAAACGGGTGCCAATTCCGTGCTGGTGGCCCCCGTCAACGTCGGGGAACAAGCCACCATCGGCGCCGGATCAACGATCACCAAGGATGTGGCCGATGGAGCACTGGCGATTGGACGCGCCCGCCAGATGACCAAGGAGGGCTGGGCCGAACGAAAGGTTTAGAACAGCTCTCTTACAGCCGTGGCAACAGCGGAATCAACCGCTCCAGGGCAACGCCTCGGCTGGCCTTCAGCAGGAGCACATCTCCGGAGGTCAGCCAGGCCGAGAGGGGAGCTGCTGCTGCTTCCGGGCTAGACACCAGCTGAAGATTGGGCAGCGATGCCGCCACCTCAGCCATCGCCGCCCCCTCCGCACCAGCATCCACAAGCACTAGGCCGTCCAACCCATGCTGAACGGCACGGGCCGCGACCTCACGATGTAACTCGAGGCTGCGTTCCCCAAGTTCCAACATGGTTCCCAGCACGGCAAAACGACGCCCCGGTTGAGCAGCCAACAGGTCAAGGGCCGCTAGAACCGCCTCGGGCGAAGCGTTGTAGGTCTCATCCAGGAGAGTCAACCCACCCTGTTGCAGGCGGCGGTTGCGCCCGCCAGGCACCATCACCTGCATCCCCGGCAACGCCTTGCGGGATACACCCAGCTGATCGGCTACAGCCACGGCCAGCAGCAGATTTCGGGCGTTGTGGCGCCCCTCAAGCTGTAGTGGGAGACGATCACCATCGATCAGCAACTGATTCCCATCAATGGCACCGATCAGATCGGCATCAGCCAGATCAGCATCGACCTGGGGATCGTCGACAAGGCGAACCCGCAACACGCGGCCGGACCAAACCGCTGCCAGGGCTCTCTCCAGCAGAGGATCACCGGCGGGAATCACCACGGTTCCCTTCGGATGAAGCCCAGCGGTGATTTCACACTTTGCGGCCGCAATCGCCTCGCGACTGCCGAGACGACCAATGTGGGCCGTTCCGATGTTGGTAATCACCGCCAGATCGGGCTCCGTGCAACGGGAGAGACGTTCAATCTCCCCAGGCCCTCGCATGCCCATCTCAATCACCAGGGCACGGTGATCAACATCGGCCTTCAACACCGTGAGTGGCACACCCACGTCGTTGTTGTTGTTGCCTTCACTGGCCTGAATCGGCCCCAGCGGTGCCAATGCCGCCCGTATCAATTCCCTCGTTGTGGTTTTGCCCGCCGAGCCTGTGACAGCCACCAGGGGTTGAGCCAGGGAACGGCGATGCAGCAAGGCCAACTGCTGATAGGCCAGGAGTGTGTCGTCGACCCGCCAATGCAGCAGATTCGGCGGCAGCGGCTGAGCCCAGCTGCGGTTCACAACAGCGGCCTGACCCTCCCGTTCAGGGAGTTGATCGAGGAAGTGATGGCCATCAAAACGCTCACCAACCAGGGGGACAAAGAAATCACCCACCTGGAGCTGACGGCTGTCGGTACAGACTCGTCCCAAGGCGGTATCGGGTTCAAACGTACCGCCCTCAGGTGTTCCCCAGGCATCGATCAGCTGACGCAGCGTCAGGGTCATGCCACCAACCCGAGATCAAAGAGGATCATGCCGCCCCCAACCCGAGCCGACCGCCCCAGCAGTTCGCCCTGTTCACTGAGCAACTGAAGACTGGAGTAGTCCAGATCGAGGGCGGATTGCAGCCAGCTGGAGGCGAGGGTCTGACGCTGGTCGACCGCCATCTGCTCCCACACGTCGACGGACAACTCCAACAGCAAGCGATCCTGCTCCGGAACGGGCTTGGCAGAACGAAGGAGTCCCTCGGGAACAGCTGTGTCCTGAAACAACTCAAAGAGGGGATCAAAACTGAGTTGGGGCTGGGAAGGCTCCTCTTGTTCCAAAGCCAGCGCGGATTGCACAGGCTCAGGCACGGGTGAAGGTTCCTCCGCCATGGGCTGTGGTGCTGGAATCAACTCAAGATCGGGCACCGCAAGGGGAGACTCCTGTGGCATCTCGACCGACTCCTGACGTGGATCGGTGCTGGCATGGGTCTGCCACCAACGCAGGCCCGCTACGGGAAACAACAACAGCAATACCAGCAGCAAGGGCCAAAAGCTGGGGGCCAGATCCCGAGGCCAGAAGCCTGGGACCGATAGCTCACCTTCTCGGTTGCGGCGCCAGAGCTCCTGGAACCGCAGCCGCAGATCGGCAGCCATGGCCTGCAGATTGCGTCCGAACTCCCGCCAAGGGCTGACGTAGGGAGCCGGAAGGTTGCCTGACAGCTCCCCGCTCTGGGGCTCAGATCGGGCCTCAGATTGGGAGTCAGATCGGGCGGGCTCGCTCAAACTCAACTGGATCGACGACCGAAGAGACGGTTCAGAGGATTACGACCAGCGGAGGGCATCCCAGAGGGAGCGATGGCCTCTTCAGGCTGGTCCTCAGAACGGGATGGATCTGCGGATTGCCCCTGAGAGAACTGTTCCACAAGGGCAGCATCCGGTGTGGGCTCTTTGATTCCACAGACGTCCTTGTACATGAGGTCGTAATCGACAGCGGAACGATCCCAGCTGTAGTCCTCATTCATGCCGCGTTTCTGCAGCTCGACCCAGCTATCGCGATGGCGGAAGGCCTCCCAGGCCCGCACCAAGGCCGTGTAGAAATCAATCGCTTCAAAACGATCGAAGCAGAATCCAGTGCCGCTCTCGGCAGCGGGGATGTGAGGCGGAACCGTATCGACAAGACCACCAACCTTGCGGACCACGGGGACCGACCCGTAGCGCATGGCATAAAGCTGGCTGATGCCACAGGGTTCAAAACGGCTGGGCATCAGGAAGGCATCACTGCCGGCGTAAATCAACCGCGACAGATCATCGTCATAGGTAAGGAAGACGGCGCATCTGCCTGGGTGACGCGAAGCGAGTTGCCAGAGACCGGATTCCAGCCCGCGATCACCGGTCCCCAGTACAACAATCTGCGTGTCGGTGTAGGCCAACAGTCGATCAGCAACCTGCAGCAGAAGATCGACTCCCTTCTGGTCGACGAGACGACTCACCATGCCGAGAACAAAGGCGTCCTGCCTCACCTCGAGCCCCATCCGCTCCTGGAGCACTTGCTTGCACACCGCCTTGCCGGACAGATCATCGGCACTGAAATTCGCCGGCAATGATCTGTCGGTCGCAGGATTCCAGGCATCGAGATCGATGCCGTTCAGGATGCCGCGCAGTTTGCCCGAAATGAAGTTGAGCAGACCCTCCAACTTTTCGCCGTACTCCGCCGTGCGGATTTCCTGGGCGTAGGTGGGAGAGACCGCATTGACGCGTTCGGCGTAAAGGAGAGCCGCCGCCATCGTGTGGTCCCCTTGCATGTACCAGGGGCACCAGGTCATCCGATCGAGTTTCCAGCGCCAGGGGCCCTGGTACTTGAGGTTGTGGATCGTGAACACCGTGCTGATTTCCGGGTCCTGATGCATCCACACCGGGATCATCCCGGTGTGCCAGTCATGGCAGTGCAGCACCTGGGGTTTCCAGACATTCCAGGAAAATTCAGCAGCGGCGCTGGCGAAAAAGGTGAAGCGCCAGTCCTCGTCGTCACCGCCGTAGACGCGCTCAGGGTCGAACACCGGGTGACCCACCAAGTAGATGGTCATCCCATTGGTGGGGTGCTTTGTTTCGTAGACGGCAAACTCAGTGCCCATCGTCTGAGCCCGCCAGATCGGATCCGCCGGCACGTTCAGGCGATTCCAAAGCTTGGCGTAGCCCGGCATGATCAGGCGCACGTCATGGCCGAGCTTGGCCAATGCCGGTGGGAGGGACCCGACCACATCGCCCATCCCTCCGACCTTGATCATCGGGGCGCATTCCGCTGCAGCGAAAAGGATGCGCATGTCTGAGATCGGCGTTGGCGCGGCGACTTTAAGGGGAATTTACGAATCTGTTACGTCAGGGGAGCACTGTCACCTGAGTTCCAAGCGACACCTGGCGATACAGGGCACTCACATCCTCGTTGTAAAGCCGCACACAGCCATGGGAAACGGCCCGTCCCACCGTCCAACGGTGGGGGGTGCCATGGAAGCCCGTGGTGGTGCATCCCTTGATCGTGATCCAGGCCTCTCCGTCATGGGCATCACGGCCCATGCAGTCACGATGGAAGGCGATCCAGTGGCTCCCCAAAGGATTGTCTGGCCCCTGCTCCTCAACGCGCTCGCCAGTGACTGGATGGACCCACACCGGATTTGGGATCTTCTGCAGCACTTCAAAACGGCCGGAGGGGGTCTCCCAACCAGGCATGCCGATGGCCACAGGGAAGGCGTTGCGCAAGTTGCCGTTATCGAGCAAGAACACACGGCGACGGCCGCGCAGCATCACGACATGGCGATTGGATTGCCCACGCAAATCCTGAGGGAGTGACGCCAGGCCAGCCGGGACTGAATCCATGGCGGCCGCCTGAAGCAGAGGCAGCGGATCCGGCAGAGGAAGAGGCAGCATGCCCGTCAGGGTAACCAGCCTGTTTCTGAAAAATCCGGCGGCCTCTTCTCAAGAAAGGCATTGCGCCCCTCCTTGGCTTCATCAGTTCGATAGAAGAGATGGGTGGCATTGCCGGCCAACTCCTGCAGCCCGGCGAGGCCGTCGGTTTCGGCATTGAAGGCGGCCTTGAGGCAACGGATGGCCGTGGGGCTGTGCTGCAGCACCTCCCGGGCCCAACGCACCCCCTCCGCCTCCAGCTGATCCAACGGCACCACGGCATTAACAAGCCCCATCTCCAGAGCCTCCTTGGCGCCATAGCGTCGGCAGAGAAACCAGATTTCACGGGCCTTGCGCTGACCAACCACCCGCGCCAGGTAGCCCGCACCAAAGCCGCCGTCGAAACTGCCGACCTTGGGTCCGGTCTGGCCAAACACGGCGTTGTCGGCGGCCAAGCTGAGGTCGCAGAGCAAATGCAGCACCTGGCCACCGCCCATGGCGTAGCCAGCCACCAGAGCGATCACCACCTTGGGCAGGCTCCGGATGATGCGCTGCAGATCCAGCACGTTCAGACGCGGCAGGCCGTCCTCGCCGACATAGCCGCCGTCACCGCGAACACTCTGATCACCGCCGGAACAGAAGGCATAACCACCATCAGGGGCCGGGCCCACGCCGGTGAACAGCACCACACCGATGTCACGGTCATCCCGGATGCGCGTGAAGGCATCACAGAGCTCCATCACCGTCTGCGGGCGGAAGGCGTTGCGCTTGGCGGGGCGGTTGATGGCCACGCGAGCCAGGCCGTCTGCGCAACGGTCCACAAGGATGTCCTGGTAACTGCCCCACGGAGTCCATTGCGCGGTTGGCGCACCGGGGAGCACCTGACGCATGTCACTCATCGGGTTCAGAGCTCGGTGCTTTCATTCTGAGCAGCGGCGCGCAGCTGCTGACGCAAGGCGGCATCACGACCACGGTCGGTGCACAGCCGCAACAACACCGGTCGCTTCTGCGACAACCCCCATGCCAAGGCCTCCTGGAGGTCATCCAGACAGGCCACCTGGCGCCCAGGGACCCCATGGGCTGCCGCCAAGGCCAGGGGATCCACCTGCTGGGGCATGGCGAAGAGTGATTCGAAGCCCGGTGTGGCAATGGGCAGCTGCTGAAAAATGCCACCACCGCCGTTATCGATCAGCAGCACCAGCAGTGGAGGTGGGGTTGCTGCAGAGGAGCCATGCAACCAGCCGTTGCTGTCGTGCAGCAACGCAAGATCACCGGTCACCAGAGCCAGCGGGCCAAGATTCACCGCCAGGCCCATGGCAAGGGACAAGGTGCCATCAATGCCGGAAGCTCCGCGGAAACTGAAGCAACGGTGGCTGCTGCTGGCAGGGCCGCTCCAGGTCAACCAGTCACGCACCGGTGAGCTGGCGGCCAACATCACCGGCAACTGACCTGGCAGCAGCTTGGGAAGCCAGTAGGCCAGGGCGGGTTCGTTGACCGCGCCGCTCAAGGGCAGCTGGGCCTCGATCCACGGCGAGAGATCATTTCTCCCCGCCGATGGCTTCTGCGTTGCGTCCGGGTCAGGGTGTTGGGCCATCCAGGCAGCCATGCCTCCAGACCACTGGCTGGCGCACCGCAGCGGATCAAGGGGCCTTGGATCTCCTTCCGTGATCAACAGCTGTGGGCCCTGATGGCGCTGAAGCCAGGCCTCCAGCCGCCGGCTGGCGGGCATCGGCCCAAGCCGCAACACCTGAGCGTTCTCAGGCAAGGCCAGCTCATCCAACTGCAGCTCCCAATGCTCGATGCGGTTGGGGCACTCGGCGGCAAGGGCGGCGAGCGGATCCGCCAGCACAGGCCAGCCGCTGACGTTCAACCAACGACGCACAGCTTGTTGGTAGGGCGCCAAAGCAGGCGAAAGTCCACGCCAAGGCCCGGCAATCACGACCCCAGGGCGCTCAGGATCAAGGCGAGGCGGAGGCGCAATCTCGGGCGAAAGCTCAGGGCAAGCCGTGGGTAAACAGGCACCCGAGACGAGCTGTTGTTGCTGCTCGAGAGTGGTGTGCAGCGGCTCCTCGAAGGGCAGGTTGAGCTGCACAGGGCCCGGTGGGCCACTGCCTGCCCCCTGGACTTTTTGCCAGGCCTGAACCGCCAGGGCGTTGAGGGCTTCGTTGGTCTGCGCATGAACACCTTCTGCCGCTCCACTGCCGACCCAGCGGCAGGCCGCGAGGAGGAAAGATTCCTGATTAACGGTCTGGTTGGCGCCGCAGTTTTTGAGCCGGGCGGGGCGATCCGCCGTGAGCAGCAGCAAAGGCTGACAGGAACGGTCCGCCTCCACCGCAGCGGGCAGCAGGTTGGCCACCGCGGTGCCGGAGGTGGTGACCACCGCCACGGCACGTCCATGGGCGGTCGCCATGCCGAGAGCCAGAAACGCGGCCGACCGCTCATCGATGGCCGTGACCAACTGCAGCTTCTCCTGGGACGCCAACACTCCCGCCGCTGTTGCCAGGGGGCCGGACCGGCTGCCAGGGCAGAGCACCAGCTGCTTCAGCCCCTGGAGGCACAACGCCTCAAGCAAGGTGAGCGCGGCCTGCAAATTGGTGCGGGCGGTGGACAGTGCAGCAGGCCAGGCTGGTGTGATCTTCGGTCAACGATGACCCAACCCACGACACCCGCTCCAGGGGACGACAGCAAGGGCTTCTGGCGCAATCTGATTCTCTGGGCCCTGCTGGCCCTGCTGCTGCGCTGGTTTGTGGTGGAACCGCGGTGGATTCCCTCCGGCTCGATGCTGCCCACCCTGCAACTGCAGGACCGCATCCTGGTGGAGAAAGTCAGGCCACGCCTGGCTCGCAGCCGCCACGGCCATCTGCACCGGGGCGATGTGGTGGTGTTCGCTCCGCCGGAGCAGCTCGTGGCCGCTGGCTATGACGCATCCGCAGCGCTGATCAAACGGGTGGTGGGCCTGCCTGGCGATCAGCTGGAAGTACGCGACGGGACCCTGATTCGCAATGGATCACCGCTGGTGGAGCCCTGGCTGAGGGAAGCGATCGATTACGACATGGCTCCGATCACCGTGCCGGCGGATCAACTGTGGGTCATGGGTGACAACCGCAATGCCAGCCTTGATTCCCATCTCTGGGGATCACTCCCAGAAACCAATGTGCTGGGCACGGCGGTTTGGCGGTATTGGCCGCTGCAGAGGTTCGGTCCGATACGGATCCCCGACACCAGCGCTGGCGGTTGAGACCGAGGGCTTGCGTTAGTGTCAGGGCCGTGATGTACATCACAGAGAATGTTTAACCCCGAGTTTCTGACAACTGACAGCAGTGACGGTCAAGCGGGGAACAGCCTGATCCAGTACTTGCAGGAGCAATCGCCAGACACTTTGCAGCGGGTCGCCAAATCAGCAAGCAACGATATTCAAGACATCATTCGCCATAACGTTCAGGGGCTGCTGGGAATGCTCCCTGGCGAGCACTTTGAGGTGAAAGTGACAGCCAACCGCGACAACCTCGCCAACATGTTGGCCTCAGCGATGATGACTGGGTATTTCCTGCGCCAAATGGAACAGCGCAAGGAGCTGGAAGAAACGCTGTTCGCTGATGAACAGATGGCGATCGAGCCGGAAGACGAGCTCAAGCTTTGATCACGGGCTGATCAGGCACGACGCCCAGATCCAGCAAACGCTGATCAATGGATCCAAGAAATTCCCAGTTCTCTGAACTGGGGGCCCAGTCCCGCTGTTGCAATGACGTGAGCAGTTGTTCAACGGTTTCGGGCGTGAATGTGACTGGCGCGCTGTAGTGGGCCGGCACCAGCCAGCGCAACTCAGCCAGGCCACCCAGCTCGTGCAACCAACGCAGAAGTGCGGCCTGTGCCCTAGGCAACACCAACCGCTCGAGCACCGGGGCCACCTGCAGCCTTGGGGCTTCGCTGCCCATCAAGCCATCGGCTGCAGCCTGCCAACCCGGCAGCCAGCGGAAGGGATACAGACCGAAGTGAGCCCGCAGAGAGCGAAGCCCTGGCTTGAAGGCGTCCCGCAGCAGCTCCGGAAGAGAAGGAACCTCCAGCGGTTCCGGTCTCAGATAGGAGGCAAAGAGAACCAATCGGGCCCAGCCGCGGCGGCGGGCCTCTGCCGAATCGGTGAGAGGCTCATCTCCGCGTTCACGGGCATGGAACAACAGCGGCGTTGGGTCGAGATCGAACAAGGCCGGGGGGTCAGCACTGATGCCCACCAGGGCGTCGGTCACCAACAGAGCTCCTGACGGGCGATGGAAACAGGACACTTCCTGGAAGCGACCGACGCCAAGGTCGAGCGGTCCCAACGACAACCACTCACAAACATCGCCATGGGGGAGACCATCGTCGAACAACACCTTGGTGCGGCCTGCCGGAACGCCCAGCCAGGCCAGGGGCAACTGCACCGGAAAGCTCCACTGGCCCGGACACACCCACACCTCCGCATCAGGGAAGGCGCGTGCCAAGGGGCCTAGGGGAAGCTTGTGCTCCAAACCAGACGCGGTGGGCAGCACGATCGAGCGCACCGGACCGTGCTGTTGTTCAAGGCCGGCGATGGCTTGGCGGACCTCTCCGGTGGGCGGCAAGGGGTTCACCAACATCAAGCCACCGGGCACCTTGGCCACGGTGAGCCGCACGGGCACCGCCACGTAATACACGCCTTGAAGCTGCTCAAGGCTCCAGAGCTGGCCTGGGATCAGCTCCCTGAACACAGTGCGACGGCGGCCATAGGGGTAGAGGGGCAGCAGCGGCCAGAAACCCCAGCGCTGATCCGCAGGATTCACACCAGCTCCAGCCACCACGCTCCCCATCAATGCAGTGATTCTGCAGAGGAATCGATCAGGCCAGGGTCAAACCACCCACCGCGGCGCAAAACAGGACCACCCGCCACGCCGGTTGCCGCCAGCTCACCAACAGCACAAACGCCACCAAGGCCAGGCTGAACTCAGCTCCGCCGCGGATGCCTGTTTGCCAGACGGGTTGAAACAACGCCGCCAGCAGAATGCCCACCACCGATGCATTGATGCCCAGCAAGGCTCGACGCATTGGAGCCAAACGGCCCAAGTCACTCCAGAAGGGCAAGAGCCCGCCAATCAACAAGAACGATGGGAAAAAGAGAGTAATGAGCGCCATCACAGAACCGGCGATGCCCTGAAGCCCAGGCTGCAGATCAAAGCCAAGAAAGGCCGCGAAGCTGAACATCGGCCCTGGCACCGCCTGGGCGGCGCCGTACCCCGCCAGAAACTGCTGCAGGTCGATCCAACCGTTGGGCACCAGCGCTTGCTCCAACAGGGGAAGCACCACATGGCCACCGCCGAACACCAAGGCACCCGTGCGCAGGAATCCACTGAGCTGCTGCACCAGCAGCGGCCTCGCCTCAGCGGACAGCCAGGGGAGAGCCACCAACAGCAGAGCTGCACAGGCAAGCAACCCCAGCGCCACCGAGCGCCGCAGCGGAACCATGAGACGTTCAGGCGCCAATGGCTCCAGCTCAGGTGGCGGCAGAGCACACAACCCCACCAACCCACCGAGCAGTAAGGCCAACAGCTGAGCCCAGACACGAGGCACCAACAGCACCAGCACGGCTGCCCCCACCATCAAGCTGGCCCGCTGCCGATCGGGGGCCAGTTTGCGCTGCAGGCCCAGAACGGCTTGGGCCACCACGGCCACAGCCGCCACCATCAAGCCATGCACCCAGCCCCCGTCGATCCAGGTGGGATGGGCTAAGAGCAGCGACGCCGCCAGCACCATCAACACGGCGGAGGGCAAGGTGAACCCCGCCCAGGCCGCCAGACCGCCAAGCCAACCGGCCCGCATCATCCCCAGACCCATGCCCACCTGGGAACTCGAGGGTCCAGGCAACAGTTGACAGAGCCCAACCAGATCGGCGTAGGCCTCAGCGGTGATCCAACGCTCCCGCTGCACAAAACGCTCGTGAAAGTAACCGAGGTGCGCCACGGGGCCTCCGAAGGACGTCAGCCCCAACACGAAGAACTGAACAAACACCTGCAGCGGCCTGGGCATCAAGCTGCCCATCTCAGGCAGGGAACAGGCGTCGGTTCCGATTGGCAATCGCCACCAAGGAGAGCATCACCGGAACCTCCACCAGCACACCAACAACCGTGGCTAAAGCCGCCCCGGAGTTCAAACCGAACAGGCTGATTGCCACCGCAACCGCCAACTCAAAAAAGTTGGACGCGCCGATCATGGCCCCAGGTGCCGCAATTGATCGCGGTTGGCCTGCTGAGCGCATCCAAAACGCTGTGATCCAGAAGATCAGATAGGCCTGGAGGATCAGGGGAATGGCGATCAAGACGATGGCCAGCGGATTGGCAAGGATCGCCTGGGCCTGGACCATGAACAGCAGCAACACGGTGGCGATCAAGGCGCCAATCGCTAAGGGCTTGAGCCGCGTCTCCAACCGCTCAATTCGGCGAGAACTTCGCAAACTCACCCGCGTCAACCACCCGGCCACCAGGGGAACCACGACGAACAAACCCACTGCTGTGAGCATCGTGTTCCAAGGCACCAGCACATCCGAGACCCCCAGCAGAAGCGCCGCAATCGGCGCGAAAGCAAACACCATGATCACGTCGTTCAGCGCGACCTGCACCAGGGTGTAATTGGGATCGCCATCGCTGAGGCGACTCCACACAAACACCATCGCCGTACAAGGCGCGACCCCGAGAAGAATCATCCCGGCCACATACTCCTGGCCAACAGCTGCCGGGATCCAGGCGGAAAACACACCACGGATGAACAGCCAGGCAAGGGCTGTCATGGTGAGCGGCTTGATCAGCCAGTTCACGACAGCCGTCACCAACAGCCCCCGTGGCTGCTGGCGAATCGCTCCGATGGAGGAAAAATCGACCGCCAACATCATTGGAAAAATCATTCCCCAGATCAGCACCGCGATCGGCAGATTGATCCCCACGACCTCCAACGCCGCGATTCCACCCGCCAGATCGGGGAACAACGCTCCAAGACCAACCCCAGCCACGATCGCCAGGGCGATCCAGAGAGAGAGGTAGCGCTCAAAAAGGCCCATTAATCCATCAAGGGATCTTGATGGAATGAGCCTATAGCGACGAAGTCCCCGCTCAAAAGCGAAGCAGCAAAAGAAGCCGAAGATTATCAAAGCGATAAGATCAGACCAAAAGACTTATTATTTGGGCACTGATAAGCAGGTCGCAATCAATCCTTATTTACCCCTTAACCTACAACAACAGGAGAGAGTTAAATTTCCAGATATCGAGCTCGACAGAGAAGGCGAATGGAAGACCTGTTAAATATTAAGCAGCTATCAGTGTCTTTTGGAGATGACAATTATGCAGTTCAAGATATCAACTTTTCAATCCAGGATGGAGAATTTGCAGTTCTCCTGGGTTCATCCGGGGCCGGCAAATCAACACTGCTTCGCTCTTTGAATGGATTGGTTCAACCGTGTGCAGGAAGCATTCATTCGCGGCACCACGGAGAAGTCAGCTCATGCTCCAAACGGCAGCTCCGCGCCCACCGGCGGGATACGGCGATGGTGTTCCAGCAGCATCAGCTGATTGACCGCTTATCAGTACTGGACAACGTGCTGATGGGGCGATTGGGGTACCACTCCTTCCTGCGTTCACTGCTTCCACTACCGGAGAGCGATCGTCAAAAAGCCCTTTCAGCCATTGAACGCGTTGGCCTGATCGACAAGGCACTGGCCCGCGTCAAAGACCTCAGTGGTGGCCAGCAGCAGCGCGTTGGAATCGCTCGGGCCCTTGTGCAGGAACCACGCCTCATCCTCGCGGATGAGCCGATCGCCAGCTTGGATCCAGAGAGTTCGCTGCAGATTCTTTCGCTGTTGAAGGACATCTGCCAACGCGATCGGATTGCTGTTCTGGTGAGTCTGCACCAAGTGGAATTCGCGCGTCAGTTTGCCGATCGAATCATTGGCATGGCAGCTGGTCACATCATCTGTGACCAACACTCCTTGACCCTTGAGGACAGCGACATTCACGCCCTGTATCGCCACAAGATCGAGGCAGCGGTTACCTAAAAAACCGCCGTCTCGAGTTCAGGCTTGCTCTTCATTTCTTCACCATGTTGTCCCAAGCTGCGCGTTTTACAGCCGTCGCTTTCTCCTCTGCTGCGATTTTCCTGGTTGGTTGCTCCAGCCAAACAACGACTGGTAAGTCTGCCGACACCAGTGATCCCGACAAGCTGATTGTTGCCCTGATTCCGGATGAAAATGCCGCAACGGTGATTCAGGACAATCAGGGGCTCAAGGATTTCCTCAATCAGAAACTCGGTAAGGAGATCGAACTGGTGGTCACCACCGATTACTCCTCCATGATCGAGGCGGCCCGCAACGATCGCATCGACCTGGCCTATTTCGGACCGCTGTCGTACGTCTTGGCCAAAACCAAGAGCGAGATCGAACCGTTCGCCGCACGGATCAAGGGTGGCACCAAGACCTACAACTCGTGTCTGATCGGCAACACCGAAGCCGGTGTGACCGACTTTGAAGCGATCAAAGGCAAAACCTTTGCCTTTGGAGACCCAGCTTCAACCTCCAGTCGCATGTTCCCGGAACTGACCCTCAAAGAGAATGGCCTCACCAAGGGTGAGGACTACGAGGGGGTGTTCCTCGGGGCACATGACGCTGTGGCCTTGGCGGTTCAGAACGGTAATGCTCAAGCCGGTGGGATGGCCTGCCCGATTTTTGAGTCGATGAAGGAGAAGGGCAAAATCGACGACACGAAAGTGACGTTGATCGCCAAATCAGCACCGATCCCGCAGTACCCCTGGACGATGCGCTCGTCGTTGAAGCCCGAACTGAAGGAGACCATCAGCACCACCTTCATTGAGCTGAACGACGAGAGCGTCCTGAAGCCCTTCAAGGCCGATGGATTCGCCGTGATTACGGATCAGGACTATGACGGCATCCGCAAGGCGGGTGATCTTCTGGGCCTCGACCTCGGCAAGTTCGTCAACTGAACAGGTACCTCCGTCCCGATGGTTCACACCATCGGGACATTTTTTATCTCCCGTTATGAGCGCTTCCGTTGATTCCTATCGCGCCATTCTTCGGCGCCATGAGCTGCGATGGCGGCAGCAATTCCTCCGTGTTCTGGTGATTCTCACGGCGGTGGTTGGTTCCCTGTCCGTTGTGGGCCTGTTTGATCCGAATCGAATCGCCACCGGGGTGCCGGCGATTTTGAACTTGCTGCCTGAAATGTTCCCACCGGATTTCGGGCGGTGGCAGTTCTGGATCAAGCCCTTGATCGACTCGATGGCCATGAGCATCGCGGGCACCTCAATCGCTGTTTTCTTCTCACTGTTGCTCTGTTTCTTCGCAGCAAGAAACACCAGCCCCAGCCGTGGCTTGTACGTCATGGCCACCGCAATACTCAACGTGACCCGAGCCGTTCCCGAGCTAATTCTCGGCATGATTCTTGTGGCCGCCGTGGGCTTCGGAGCACTGCCCGGAACGCTGGCCCTCGGTCTTCACTCCGTTGGCATGCTCGGCAAGTTCTACGCCGAGGCGATCGAGCTGTGTGATCAAGAACCGATCGAAGCCGCCCGCTCATCAGGGGCATCTGAACTGCAGGTGATCGTTCACAGCATCCTTCCCCAGGTGTTCCCAGCCATGGCGGATGTCACGTTCTACCGCTGGGAATACAACTTTCGAGCCTCGATGGTGGTGGGCGCCGTGGGTGCCGGCGGCATTGGCTTGGAAATCATCAGTGCCCTGCGGATCATGGAGTACCAACAGGTCTCAGCCCTGCTGTTGGTGGTGCTCGTGGTGGTTACGGCGCTCGATTCAATGAGCAATGCCCTGCGCCATTGGATGGTGCAATGACAACCCTCGTAAGCCATCAACACCGGCCCCATCTGGTGGTCACGAACTATGTGCAAGAGGAGGTCATTGACTTCCTCTCCGAATTCGCACGGGTCACCGCCAATCGCAGCCGGGAACCCTGGAGCCGTCGATCTTTGCTGGAGGCAGCAGCGGACGCCGACGGCCTGCTGATGTTCATGCCGGATTGCGTCGATGCCGACTTTCTTGATCACTGCCCGCGGCTGCGCTCGATTGCCGGAGCCCTGCGTGGTTTCGACAACTTCGATCTCTCCGCCTGCGATGCACGGGAGATTCGCTATCAATTCATCCCCAATTTGTTGGCGGCACCAACGGCAGAACTCACCGTTGCGATGCTGATCAGCCTGGCGCGATCCATCCCGGCAGGGGACGCCTTTGTGCGCACAGGTCAGTTCCCTGGATGGCGGCCGAACTTCTACTCCAAAGGAGTGATTAACAGCACAGTTGGCATCGTGGGAATGGGGCAACTCGGCCTTGAATTCGCCGAGCGCATGCGGGGCTTCGGCGCAACGATCCTCTACAGCGATCCCATTCGTCTTGATCGCCAATCTGAGCAACGTCTTGAACTGCAGCATGTGGAGTTCAACGACGTAATTGAACACAGTGATCACCTGGTGCTGATGGTGCCGCTCACAAACGACACGCTGCATCTGATCAATGCGGATGTATTGGCCCGTTGCAAGCCGGGAGCGGTGCTGATCAATCCATGCCGCGGCTCGGTGGTGGATGAACAGGCTGTTGTGCAGGCACTGCAATCGGGCCAGCTGGGGGGCTACGGAGCAGATGTTTTTGAGATGGAGGACTGGGCCCGACAGGACCACCCCAATTCCATTCCCCAGGCCTTGCTCGATCAACGCGATCACACCGTGCTCACGCCGCACATCGGTTCGGCCGTCCAATCGATCCGCGACGACATCGCCATGACGGCGGCCCGCAATCTCAAGGCACTTGTTCAGACCACCCTGTTGCCGATCAGATGACCAACATCACAACGCACTGGGATCCGAAGGATCTCCTTCAATTCAAAGGGCTTCATCAGCAAGACGGTGTCGTTCATGTGCCTGGCTTGGTGGCAAGCGAAGCCATGGCCGAGCTGTTGGCTTGGGTTGACGACATCTCCAACGCGTCAACCTTGGGGCGCCACTACTTCGAAAGCACAGCCCACGGCCGGGTCAAAGCGCGAACCGAAGACTTCGCCAAGGATCACCCTCCACTGCATCAGTTCCTAACCCAAGGGCGGGTGCACGACGTGCTCGAAGCATTGTTTGGCGAGCCACCGGTGCTGTTCAAGGAAAAGATCAACTACAAGCACCCCGGTGCAGCCGGGTATGCCCCCCATCAGGATGCACCGGCCTATCCGTATGGATCCCTGCACATCACGATGCTGCTGGCCTTGGATTCAGCTGATACCAGCAATGGTTGCTTGGAATTCGCCAAGGGGGCCCATCACAACGGGGTGATTGGAGTGAATGCCGATGGATGTCTACCGATTGAGCAGGCATCTCAACTTGAATGGACGCCGATGCCTGTGGCTGCTGGAGACGCTGTGTTCTTCAACTCCTTTGCGCCGCACCGCAGCGGCACCAACCGCTCTGATCGTTCACGCCGCGCGCTGTACGTCACCTACAACGCCAGCTCCGAAGGCGATTTGAGATCGGAGTACTACGACCACAAAAAGCAGGCGCTGGCTGAAGGGCGCGTCAGCTTGATCAACCATTTTCTCGGGGAGGACGTCTCATGACTGCACTGGCCGACCACGCCATGGAATGGATGAAATCCATGCAAGCGGGGGGTCGCGAAGAGCGCGTTGATCTGCTCTTCGCCTATCTCAACACCCACGGGCAATCCAGCTACGACCCATCGGTGACGCAGCTGGAGCATGCTTTGCAGACAGCACTTCTGGCACACCAGGAGTCGCACCAGCCCCACATGGTGGTGGCATCACTGCTTCATGACATCGGCCATCTGATGATCGATGAACACGATGAACGGGGAGATTTCCTCGATCAAGACTGTGCCCATGAGGCCGTCGCAGCCCGAGCACTCTCGGTGTTCTTCCCTGCGCAGGTCGTTGCCCCCGTACAGCGTCATGTCTCAGCCAAACGGCTGCTGTGTTCGCTGGATGAGACGTATTACGCGGGGCTATCGGATGCGTCGAAACGCAGTTTCGCTGTGCAGGGTGGAGAACTGAGCCGTTCAGAAGCGATGCGTCTCTTGGAATTGGAGGGGATGAACGATGCCATGGCGCTGCGGCGCTGGGACGACCGGGCCAAGGTTCACGGGGTTGAAGTGCCCGACTTGGATGCCTACCGGCAGGTCGTCTTGGACCATCTCCTGTAAAGCAGGATTCAAGCGAGGTCAGCTGTCTGGGAGTTGCACACCATTGATCCCAGTTGCACACAATTCCAGGGACAAATTAGGGACAAGCCCCTCAGGCCTATTCCTGTAACTAGGAGCTAAGTGGCAGCAGCGGCCAGAAACCCCAGCGCTGATCCGCAGGATTCACACCAGTTCCAGCCACCACGCTCCCCATCAATGCAGTGATTCTGCAGAGGAATCGATCAGGCCAGGGGCAAACCGCCAACCGCGGCGCAAAACCACCCTGCGTCAACCATCCAAACGACTCAGAAAGAGCTCGATGACCATCAAACAGAGGTGAGTTGAGCCGATTCGAACGGCATCCAGTCGTTTGTATGGCTCTCCTGAAATGGAATGGCTAACTCTGAAGACAGCAAGTTGCTTGCCGCCCGATGCGTCGGATTGAACTTGGTCTTTTGGTGTTAGCTCTTTTCGGTTTAGGAGGCGTCACAGGACTCCCTGCTCAAGCGGCACAACCCACCTACTGCGAATCCAACGTCGGATCACCCAGTGATCTGAAGGAGTTGAAACACGGGCTCCTGCAGGGCTACCTCGATCCGAAAACGCTTCCCGACTCCCTCAAACTGCTTGCTCCGCCGCCGGCACCTGGATCAGCAGCACAGGCACTCGATGAAGAGATCTCCAAGGACAATTTTTCACATGAAGGTACTGCACGCTGGAGTCAAGCAGCGACAGATGCCGATCTTCACTTCCCTGCCGCCGCATCGATTTTTTCCTGCAGTGTGGGCATCGAGATTTCCGAAGAACGCACACCAAGGCTTTACACGCTCCTTCGCCGATCACTCACCGATGCGGGATTGGCGTCCTACAAAGCCAAGAACCACTACCAGCGATCAAGGCCGTTCATGAGCAATGGGGAGTCGATCTGCACCCCTGATGATGAGAGTGCTCTGCGGTCCGACGGCTCCTATCCATCCGGGCACACCTCTGTGGGCTGGGCCTGGGCTCTAATCCTCAGTGAGATTGCCCCCAACCAACAGGATCAGATCCTGCAACGGGGAATGGATTACGGAAGGAGCCGAAACATCTGCAACGTGCACTGGCACAGCGACGTTCAAGCGGGGCAGCTCATTGGCGCAGCAACGGTCGCACAACTGCATGCCAACCCCGTATTCCGTGCTGATCTGCGGGCTGCACGCAAAGAAGTGAAGGTGCAGCAAGCCACCAACAACATTGCCAACTCGATCAGCTGCAAGCGGGAGCAAGCGGCATTGCAGCCCTAACCAACCAAGAAGAAGAAACAAACAACAACAACACAAGCAGACAACATCTCCAAGGCTGAGCCATGCCCTCCACCATTGTCTTGAATGCCGATCCAGATGTTTGCCCCGCCATGGGGACCTGGATCACCAATAACACCCAGCTGCTCTCAGGTTTTTCTCTTCTCATCGCCGAAGACGTGATCGAGGAGCTCACCCTGCGCCATGAATTAGGTGGGCTTTCGATCATTCCCTGTCGTGCCATCCGTGACGGTGGGGATATCAGCATGGCGGCCAAGGTCCTCGAAGGAGAGATCAGTGGCCTGGTCCATTTCCCGGCTCCACCTGAACAAATGAGCAGGGATGTGCTCGCCGAACCACTGGTTCGTGCGGCCCTGCTCTGCGACTTGCCGATCGCCCTAAATCCAGCCACGGCATCCGCCCTGTTGCAAGGCATAAAACGCAGTCGGCGGGGCTATCTGATTTTCAATCCAATCTCCGGTCAAGGGGATCCTGAGACAGAACTCGCCGAGATTCGAAGTCATCTCGAACCACAATTCATGCTGCAGGTTTGGAAAACCCAGCCGGATCTTGATCCTGCCGAGCAAGCTAAAGAGTTGATCAAGGAGATCAAAGCATTCGATGCCGAAGGAGATGGCGAATCGATCATCATTGCCTCGGGCGGTGATGGAACCGTTGGTGCCGTTGCCAGTGCCCTGCAGGGCAGTGATATCCCTCTAGGCATTATTCCCCGTGGCACAGCCAACGCCTTTTCCGTTGCCCTGGGCATCCCCACAGGAGTGAAGGCCGCCTGCACCAATTTGCTTTTGGGCAATCTGCGACGGGTCGATGTGGCCTTGTGCAACGACCGGCCCATGATCCTGCTGGCTGGCCTTGGCTTTGAAGCGGGGATGGTGGATAAAGCCAGCCGTGAACTGAAAAACATCCTTGGCCCGATGGCCTACATCTTTTCTGGTGCCCGGCAGCTGGTGGATCAACAACCATTCCAAGCCACCCTGCAGATCGATGGCAACGAATACCAGCTGGATACGAGCGCCATCACCGTGGCCAATGCCGCACCAGCCAGTTCGGTGATGGCGCAGGGGTTCGGAGAAGTGATTCCCGATGATGGGCTTCTTGAAGTGATTGTGGCCACTCCCAAAGACCGCATTGGTGGTTTTTCGGTGCTGTCCAGCCTCGCCTGGTCGGCCATCAAAAGCAGCAACGCCAACCACAGCAACATTGCCTGTTTTCGAACCAAGCAGATTCAAATCAAGTTGAACGACGTTCAAAAACTGGTGATTGATGGAGAAGTGCTCGATGCACAAACCGTCACGGTGAGCGTGAACCCTCAAGCCTTGCAAGTGGTGGCACCCATCCCACTGAAATTTTGAATTTCGCCAGCGATCCCCCCCTTCAACGCAAGATCAGCCAGATGGGCAAGCGCGTGCGCTGGCAGCATCCGGAGCTGATACGTCGCGGGATCGATCAAACCCGACTCGTAATCAACAACGCCAATGGCACCCCTGCAGCGCACGATGCCTTTCACTTCTTAGTTCTTGGCGACAGTGGCACTGGCCGTCATCGGCGGCACAGCCCACCCCGTCGAATTGCGGAACGACTTCTGCCCCACAAAAAAGGCGCTGCCTTTTTGCTCCACACCGGAGATGTGGTGTATCTGGTGGGGGCTGCTGATCAGTACCGCGACAACTTTCTGAAGCCCTACAGGGAGTGGCTCCATCACAGTGAGGATTGGCAAACCATCAGCCATGAGGGGCTTGTCTTCAACCAACCCTTCCTTCCGGTTCCGGGAAATCACGACTACTACGACCTCTCCATTCCGGTGGCATTGATTGCAGGTGTCACCCTGCCATTGCGGCGGCATCTGCAATGGATGCATGACATCGACGCCGGATGGCGCGGCTCACGGCAGGGGGAAACCTATGCCCGCGCATTCCTTGATGTTCTCGCCGACATCCCCTTAACCCATCTCGGCGATCACCTTGACAAGCACTACGACGTCTCGTGGGACGGAAAACGATGCCTGCGCTACCAACCCGGGATCAACACTCGATTGCCCAACCGCTACTACCGCTTCCGGCATTCGGGTGTTGACGTTTTTGCAATCGATTCGAACACACTGTTGACAACAGCCAAGCCGTCGACAAGCAACGTTAAACGTCGGCAAGAGCTACGCAGTCTTGAACAACAACAAGCCAATCTCTATAGAGATTTGGCGAACAGCAATCTCAGCGAAGAGAATCGCGATGCACTCCTCGATGAACTTGAAACGCTTCAGGAGGAATGCTTCGATCTTCAACGCCATTTCAGGCCCAGTGCATCCGTTGATCAAGAGCAACTGACCTGGCTCAAGCAAGGGCTAATCGCGTCCCATCGTGATCCCGACGCACGTGGACGCATCTTGACGATGCATCACCCCGCTTATGTCACAGAAAAAACCAAATGGAGTCAGGCCGATACGCAGGCGATTCGCAACCACCTCAGGGATGTCTTCGACGAGGTTGCTTCATCTCTTGGGGGCGCCCTTAATTCACCTTTAGTAGATCTTGTTCTCAGTGGCCATGCCCACTGCATGGAGGTGCTGCGTACCCATGAAACCGGACACGCCGATCGCGAGATCAACTGGGTGATCTGCGGCGGAAGCGGCTATGGGCTCCGCATGCAACGGCGTGAGGGCCCTGAGCTGATCGAACAGGGCGAGGCAGGAAACAGCAGCGTGATCGCCAGCAACAACCTCTTCATCGGACGGAACTGGAATGGCACTGCTGAAGGAGATGCCTACAGCGGCCTGCGCATCGACATTGCTGAGGGAAAGCCGCTCAGGATGTCCTTAACACCGTTGGTGTCGTCCCGAACCAGCAAGGGATGGATTGATGCAGAACCTGCTCCAATCACTCTGGGGGGGTAGGTCGTGAGCAAGACAAAGCTCATACAGGGTTCAACATCTCCGTGCGCTGCGCTGTGATATTGAAGCCAGCTCATATTCCTTGATAATGAATGCCGTAACCAGAGGGCTGTAGGGAAGACAAAGCGGATGTCGAAAAAACGTCAAGAAGCTCTGTAGGCACGTTGAAGTTGCTCAGTATTCACCCCAATTGCACCAGAAATCATGAACAACTCAGGGCCCAGCTCCTCAGATCTGTTCCAACAACTGGGAGCTAAGTAGCAGCAGCGGTAAGAAACCCGAGCGCTGATCAGCAGGATTCACATCAGCGACGACTAGAGCGCTTGGAGTGAACGTGTTTGGACGACAAATGCAACAGGCTGGATGCCTTGTCTTGCTCCTCCACCTTGGTGAGCTTTTTCACAAGGATCCACGTGTCTTGGGCAGACATCTCCCCATCCTGCTCCCATTTGATGCTCGACAGCTCTGCGGGGGACATCAAGAGCTGTCTTGGGGGCAACAAGCTAAGGAAACAAGCTTGGTGGCAACCGACAAAATCCGACACTTGTCACTTAAGAAAATTGGAGATTGGTTTGCCTGGTTACAGCTTTCGGTGCTGGACAACAAAAAAGCCCCAGCCGAACGGACTGGAGCCAGGCGATGGGGAACTTTCGAAAGATACCGGCCCTGCATCAACAAGCAAGACGGGAGACACCACATCTAGTGTGATCAGCCCTCAGATGCGGGTCTAGCCTGAAAAAACACCAGATCTAGGGGACGAGCAGAAGCCCCCTAATCGAGGCCAATAGCGGTCAGTGCGTGCCGAACCAGGAACAACAGGAGCCAAGACGCATCGTCAAAAGCGTCAGCACACCAACCGCTGCAGCCACAAACGACAGACCCATCAGCTGCTGACGACGCTTCTCTCTGATGACCTCGATCGATTGGCTGCCGTTCAAGCTGTAAGCGCCGGTTCAAGCATCTTAACGATTTTTAGTAACGAAAGCTACTAAGGCTGTGATTAAGGGTGAAATGACCTAAACGCGTCTGCGACGAACGACGTCGACTTCAGGTCCCCACACAAAACGACATTCTCTGTAATCGCAGCCAAGAGTTTGGCCTGATACACCTCTTTCAGATCTTGGCCGAGACCATGAGCGACCTGAGCAAGGAACAGGAACAAGCCATTGCTCGGTCGACCATGTATCTCTTCGCAGCAATCCTGACGATCCTGATGGTTTCCCTTGCAGGACTCTTCCTCAGTGCCGAACTGGAGCAGCAAGCCCAGATCAAAGAGGCGACATCAGTGCAGATCTCACGCCAAGCCGAGGTCGCTCCTCAATCCCAACGACCTTGGACACGATGGAAACAACAACGACCCGCAATGTTGCCTGTGAAAATCCATGCTTTACACGAGCCCAGCAAGGTCTTTGAACTGAGGTTCTCATCGCTCACTTGAACCAAAGGGGAGCCAAGCAAAAAACGGAGGCTTTCACGCGTTTCAGGGTGCAGCGGCGAAGCGGCGACTGCGGGCAGTCAATTGGGTGCGCGCTCTGAGATGGCGATGCCGACGACAGGGCCTTGCGTAGAGATCAGAGCTGTTTTTCCAGGAACGTGGATAGGGCCAGCTTCGTTTGACCGCCGGCGAATTTGTTGTTCTGCAACACCACCAAGAGTGGAGCCACAGGGCTGTCATGCCACAGATCAAACCTGTCATAGCTGCATGATGAAACCCTCTGGGGCGACGTCAAGCGCAGATCTGAAAGCGAAGCCTCGCTGAGATTCCTCGCTCAGACCCCAACCATCGGGTGTTGCATCAACTCTGCATAAATGAGTGATAAGGCCAGTTGCCAAGACCCCGGAGGCCGATGCAGAACGGGAGCATCGGATCCGCAGCCATGGCCAAGCGTCGCTTTCTCGACAAGCAACCACTCACCCAGGCAGAAGGGCTAACCGCCCTGATCATGATGGGGGTGGGTCTAACCCTGGGCGGCATCAGCGTGACCATCTTCATGGCGTTAAGTGCTGCAGCCCAAGGGTCTTGGCAGGAACTTTGGCTCTCCGGTCAGCTGAATTTCTGAGCTCAGGGCATCCAAGGCAACCGGATGCCGAAAGCCTCCAACGGATCCATCACGAGTTTGTTCATCGCCCGCCCCAGCAGCACTTGGGGCTCTTCGGGACGAATCGGAAGCACTTCATGCTCTCGACTCGTCGCGCGATCCATTCCTTTGAGCACACCACTCCGTATCAAGGCATTGGCTGCCTCAAGGCCGCAGACATAGGCACGTTCCTGGCACAGTCCCTTGGCACCGTGCTCCCGGTCTCCCATCCGCACCCAGTCGCCAGCGCAGACCACGGATGGCAACGATGTTTGCAGCGGCGGACGTTGGCTGAAACTGCCAGGTGAGAACAACGACACCGAACCCGGGTAACGCCGCACCTCAAACTCCAGAGCCCGCGCCAACCGAAAACCCGGCACCGCCTGCGGCAGAAGCTCTTTCATCAGGGTGTCGACGATCTCGTGATCACTCAGAGCCGCAATCGCTGTGGCGTTGTAGAAGTCGCTGGCAACGACGGACCCCTGAGGAGCACGACCACCCCAGAGATCCGTTTCATCTCCTTTCTGCAGCTGGTCGAGCATGAAGAAGGTGGCACCCGAACCCTGCAATGGCGCAAAGCGCGAGAAGACATTGGCGGGATCGTCGACTGCGACATAGCGATCCAGCCACAACCGCACCGACACCACATCAATCGCGCCCAATGTGCCGGCAGCCACCAGCTCCGGTAGGGCTCCCGCACAGCACGGCGACTGCTCCATCAGAGCATTCATGCCCTTGGAACCCACCGCCAGAACAACCGCATCGACATCGTCGATCACACTTGTTCGTCCCGTTGCGGGCGAACGGACCTCCACAGACTGGATCGCTGCTGCCTGGTGATCGAGATTGAGACAAGTTGCCAGTGTGCCTCCCTGAACTGTGAGCTGACAACGGTCCAGCAAGCGTTCCGCCAATGGAGCGATCAACCGCTCTGCGATGGTCCCAGAACGAATCCAGCGCACATCGAAGGAGTCCTGATGCGCCAAGGCGTAGTAATAGAGCAGCTCCATGGTGACGGCAGCGGATAAGTCTTCGGGTGGCTTGAACAGCCCCACCAGAAGAATCGGACGCAAAAACTCATTGATCATCCGCTCACTGATCTTCAGTTGGCGGAACAGCGTCAGCGCATCGATGGCGTCATAACGCCGGAATGTTGCCTCACTGCGATTGAGATCAAGCATCGCCACCAGAAGCCCGGCGATACTCAATCGATCGGCAACTGGAAGGCGCTTGAAGTTCTTAACCGTCGCCATGGCCTGCCCCAAAGGACTGGGGAGCTGCCACCCATCACCAAACACCGGTGCGGTGGCCTCCAAACCATCGGGAGACCAGAAGGCACTGGTCGTGAAGTCGGTAAACACATGCTCGAGCTCGAGCTCATGGGTCAGCGCATTGATGTTGGGGTAATCCCTCCAGAAACCACGGGTACCGGCTTCAAAAGGGTTGCCAGATGCGGTGCGCGTTGGCGTACGACCTGTTGGATCCGCCATCCCATCGATCAGGGTGACCCGCATGCCTGCTTCACAGAGGGCTTTCGCAGCACCCCAGCCCGCCCAGCCAGCACCGATCACCACGACATGGGAGGACTCAGCCTGCGTGACCTTGGATTGCTCAGGCATCGAACCTTCAGAGATCGAATGAACCGTCTCCGCATCATGGAGCTCTGAGGCCGGCAACGGTCGCCATCTCCACTGAGCAGAACGGCTCAATAGCGTTGTCTCGAATGTTCAAAACCATCCGATGAATCCCGACACAAGCGCACGCTGGCCTGTTCTTCTTCCCTTGGTGTTGTTCTTCGGGGGGATCGGTGCAGCGGCAGCGATGACTCAGTTGCTGGGATCGTTCTGAAATTCAGCTCGTCATCAGACCAATTTCAAGGCGTGCAGAACCTGCACTCGGATGCCTCCCAAGCGGACCCATGCCCGCAGTGCATCGGCTTTGCAGGTGTAGGGCCTCCAGTCGTCCTCATAAATACGCCGTTGAATGTGACGCACCACCCGCTCAGCAACAACACGGTCGCTGGGCACCTTCAGCACGACCTGCTGACCGTTGACCAAGAGCGTCTCAATCATTTTTTAGGAGGTTTGATCAGCTCGCCGGTCTGCAACGACACCACGGCGAAGCTACCCACAAACACCAACGCCACCAAAACCAGAAAGACAGCTGTGAGATTGCTGATCTCCAGCTGCCCGAGCATGAAGGCGAAAAGACCTGGCATCAAAAGCAGCGACGACGTCTGAACTTAAACCGACTGGTCAGTGGTGAGAGTTCCCAGAACAACGCCGGCCATGGACAAGCCGATCGCAAGCATCACAACGGTTTCGATCATGCGTTTTCACCAGAGGAGCTCGCGCTGAGCACGGCAGCAGATCGGGAGGACTTCACCGCAGGTTGCGCTGAAGAGGCAGATAAATCATTGGACTGCCAGGTTGAAGCAGCTGAACAACGGGTCGGATTTTTTACCCCCCAGGAAATACGGCCCATCACCAAACATTCAACTGGAGCAATGATTGCGGCAACCGATTGGCCTGTCTGTTCGATCGGCAACCGACGCCGTGGGTGATCGCCATACAAGCGTTCACGGATCTGAACAGTCGCCTGGCCATAGGCCGACCCGCCACCTCTGCTTTTTCAAACGCAGCCAACAGGGGGATTGCTGCCTGCATCACATCGACCCAAAACCATCCAAGATTTGGCTCGCATCCTGAGCAAGCCGTTGTTGACGACGATCCACCTTCACCAACAACGCGGTATGCATGGTGCCCATCTGCCGCAGCATTGAGGAGAGTTCAACACTGAACTCGACGGCACCTGCTGAGAGATTGTTGAGTTCATCTTCATGGCTTCTGGCTTGACCCTCCGTGATGATCACGTAGGCATGGCGGCGCGTGGCTTTCGCTGCAGCCTCGGCTGGAACCCCCTCAAACGGGAGAATTCCTCAGGCGAAGAGGCGGTTGCGGAACGGTTGCGATCCGCGTCAACAACACACACCGACATGCCCTGTTGAGCCCATACAGAGGCCAGATGATGACTGCTGCAGGTTTTTGCCACACCTCCCTTTTGGCCCAAAAAAGTCAACAACAGAATTCGTTCAAATGCGCGGAATGATCGCGTCGTTAGGAAAGAACTCCTCAAACACACAAATGCGGTCGGCCCAACGCGCCTCCACTTCCAAGCGCATTAAGCGGTTTCGCACCCACATCAATGTGTCCACATCAATGGGCTTATGAAGCTTGTGTTGCTGTGCCTTCACCCAATCATCTTTGCTCTGAGAGCTTTTCATGACATCTAAAACAGTGTGCCTACACGGTACGAACGGAGGCTTAAGGCGCTAGCAGCTTCACACTAAGTAAGCATCAAAGAACACTTGATTGCGTGCGAACTGTTCACCATGACAACAAGTTAATGGAAGCTTTGAGTCCAGAACAAACCGTCAGAGTTTGAACCACCAGATCGGTAGCCGATCCATCATTCCGTCACACCAAGCAGCGACAAGATGAAATCAGTTCCTGAAACGCTGAGATGACGCAAACCACTGCCTACCCCACTCTGTTGCAGGCCATCACCAAGGCGGCTCAAAAAACGCCGCAACTCAAACCTCGCCCGGTGCATACACCGCCAAACGGGCGCGGAAGCAATTGAATGAAAACCGCTGGAATGCATCCAAGCGGGGTTATTCAGGCCTGGGCTAAACAAAATTGCAGCTGTGTAACAGCACGAACGACACGTGGGTTGATATCGCCTCTATAAAGGTTGTGTAGCAACAGCTACGCAACTACGTTCACCCCGCCTTAGGCGAGGCGCAGTTCGATTCAGGCCATGGAACGGGGACCTGAGCTTGCTTCGAGGAACTCATCATGACCCTGACCTATCGCGGCCAGAAGTACACCAAGAACAACGCAGCTGCTTCCAGCAACCAGCGTTCTGTTCTCGTTTATCGCGGTCAGAAAGTCGCTCGCTGACCTCAGCACAAAACGCTCGATCAAGTCCCGCTTAGGCGGGACTTTTTTTATGGCTGTTTCGTCGTGGGATCAGGCTGCTTGGCTTTCCAACGTTCAAACCAAACCGCCACACCCAAGGAGATACCGATCGCGATGCCTGCACCGATGCAGACGACCCCAAATTCCACTGGCATGCAATCGCCCCAACTTGATCTCAATCATCGGACAAGACCGCTCAGAAGTCGCGATCCATCGCTAAGCATTGGTTTCTTCAAGGCGTGCTGGAACGATGTTCCTAATTCATAATTCGCACGAACAAGCCAATCTCCTGGCATCAGCACTGGTGCAAGTCCACAGAGTTGAAGGCCACTGGTACACGTCTTTTCAACAGGACCTTGCCCACACCCTTTTCCTGAAGCTGCTTGACGCTGAGATTGACTTCTCCGGCCATCCCGGAATTGAGGTTGAAACGTTGGCAGAGACGTTGACGCAAGCACCGGAGCGCCAAGAGCTGTTGGAACTGCTGATCGCCTTCGAAATGCTTTGCAATCCAATCCCGGAGACGTTGAGTAGGGACATTGATCATTGGGCAGACGCACTGAACATCAACAGCGAGATCCTGAACCTCGCCAGGGAATTGGCACACAACGCCATCACCCAGGCAACAACAGATTTTTACCGCTGCAACTGGATCGGAGAAGGCGATGATCAAAGCGATCCCGTCTTTCAGGATCTCTTGAAAAAATACGGTGATCACGCCTACGGCGTATGTGTCACGGCGGATCCTGATGAGTTTGCACGCTGGGACAACCTCAAAAACTGTTCCCAGGGCAGCCTTGGACGCAGTCTCTGGGAGTTTTACCAATCAAGAGGATTCAAACTTCCCGGTGAACTTGGTGCCGGTAACGCAGCACTCGCGCATCACGACTGGATCCATCTGATTGCTGGGTATGACACCACCCCCATCGGAGAATTGGAAGTCACAGCATTCATGGCTTCTTCAAGCCGCTCAGAGGGAGCAACCCTTGGCTTTATAGGAGCAATCAGCATCTTGGAAACTGGGTTGCTGCATAGCTTCTACGGCGCCGACAAATTTGGGAGAGCGCTCTCAGCCGACGATGGAATTGAGCGTATCGCTCAGGCAATCAGCAGAGGCAAAGCCTGCAATGTCGACCCGCTCATCGACCTTGACTATTTCAAGTATGCAGACACACCGCTAACAAACATCCAGAAGGCCTGGTGGAGCTGAGTTAGTTCACCAAGCGTTGATACGCTTCATTAACACGGCGAAAAGCCTCTGCCGAACCGCCAAGGTCGGGATGGTGCTGTTTCACCAATTTTCGGTGAGCCTGCTTGATCTCGGAGAGTGACGCGTTGGCGTCCAACCCGAGGACATCTAAAGCTGCAATCCGTGGATCACGGGGATGTCCAAAGTCCACACGATCTGTTCGCCTTTGATCACTTCGCGTGCGACGTCCCTGCCGCTTGGAGCTGAATTGTTCCTGGTGCTGACGCAGCTGTTCAACCACCCGTCGTGGATCCTCATCGAGCCACTCGCTGGCCCGAACGCCGAACATCGCAAACGCCGCCAAGACTGCCGTTGTTTGTTTGCTCGCCTTGGATCCAACCGCTACCCGAAGATCAGTCCCTAAACCAGGAACCAGACGATCGAGTCGCTGTTCAAGGGTCAGATGAGAGGGGAAACTGCTGCGATTGAGCTGATCAATCAAAGACTCCAACCCGCGCTGACGCAGGACACTCCATCCCGGCTGTTGTGAAAGGGACTGCCCCCAAGCCTGCACCTGGTGGCTGCTGATGCGCGGCGGAGCTTGGGCCGATGGCTCACTCCAAGAGCGGTGGGAAGTCGTTTCGGTTCGGAAGCGTTGGCGTTGCTGCCGCTGCAGTCGGTCCAACTCACTGTTGAGCCGCAACACCTCACGTCGAAGGGCATCGTTCTCCGCCAGCAACGCCTCAACATTGCTGGTAACCCGTTGTTCAGAACGTCCGCCAGACCAGTGACGCGGATCAAAACCCAAAGCGTTTCTCCCGTCTCACCACGGCAATAGCTCACCATTGGCATGCCAGAAGCTGCCGCTGTTGGCCATGGTCAAGGCATCAATCCGTGCCAACAGACCCTCCACCGCCTGCTCCGGGTGAATACCGCTTGGATTGAACTGGATCATCCGAGTACGCACCAATCCAGGATGCAAAATTGCAACGGCGATGCCGAGTGGCTCCAGATCGATCGCCAATGATTTTCCGGCCATATTGAGGGCCACCTTCGACATCCGATAGCCATAGGAACCTCCAGATGTGTTGTCATCAATGGAGCCCATACGGCTGGTCATCAACACCAACTTGGCACCACGGGGCATCTGATTCAGCAAAGCCCGGGCGAGCAGCAGAGGAGCAAGGGCATTCACCTCAAACTGCCGAAGGATTCCCGTGGGATCCAGATCGGCCAACCGCATCGACTGCAGGATTCCGGCATTGAGGATGACGCCATCAAGCGGCAAGCCCGTCAAGCGGTGCACCAGATCATCGATGCATTGGCTGTCACTCAGTTCAAGGCCGGCTTCAACACGCACCCCTAGATGCTCCAATTCATCACTGCTTTGACGGCAGACCGCCACCACCTCCTCGCCCCGGGCCTTGAGCTGACGGCAGTATTCCAACCCGATCCCACGGTTCGCGCCGGTGACCAGGAACGTCGACATGGGGAAATTTCAGCCACCGCCATCCTGCCCGCTCTTCCATCGATCCACCGAAGAGATCAAACGATTCGATTAATCGGATAGATCACCATCAACGCCGTACTGATGCAAACACTGCTTCACCGTGAGTACCGAAACTGTGCCGCCGGTCTCCGCATTGACGAGCAAATACGGGCAGCCTCGAAGAACACAGCGACGTCGTGCGTCGATGTAGGCATCAAAAGCGTGAGCATGGGAACACTCCTCCACCCAACCTTCGCTACTGAGATACCGCGTGAGAATCATGTCCAAAGTCCTCGAGGCCACTGGTTATGGCTCAGGACATCCCCCATCCCAAGAAGTGACCTGAAGTCTTCGGGATCACAGCGGCACTGAAGACACCAAATCAAAGCGATTCAAAAGGATTCAGCCGATCCCTGCACAACGGTGACCACCTGATTCCAGGTGGCATGAACCACGCGATAGGTCTTCAAGGTGGCACGTGATTTGGTGCGGGCATTCACAAAGGCTTTGAACTCCGTTTTGAAGCAGATCTCCTGAATCCATTGCCCCCCTGAATCAAGCCTCTCGATGCAATACATCAGACAAAAGTCGTTAAAAACATCACAACCGCAAAACTTTTGCTGAGCACAAAATCAAAAGGTGTAGTTCGGGATTGGGGCAAGAAAAAGCCCCCGCGGTTAACGGAGGCTCAGGTGGTGTGAGGAGTCGACGTTTTTTTGACAAAGGCCGACACTGAGTTTCATAGCCCGATTTCACCGCGGCAGCACCACCAGCCACAAAGCTTTATCGGCTCAGAGATAAAGAACACTGTCGCGACAGCGCTGGAGGGCCTCACGAACAGCGATCAGCGCAGCTTCATCAGGCCTCTGCAGTCCAGCCGGCACAACAATCAAATCATCTGGATCCAACCGGACCCTTGCCGAAAACCAGGTGCCAGGGCCTGGAACAGATGCACGGCAGATCGGCTCCTGCCTTTCATCCAAACGGCGCTCAATCAACCAACCGTCCACACGGTCTAAGGGCTGGAACGCCGTTGCCTCAAAGGCAACAGGCGAAATCAGGATCAGCAGCAACACACGCACTGGCTGCATCACAACGCTGGAGCGGCGGAAGCACACCCATCGTCACAGAGAGCACCGGTTCGGCAGGGCCATTGCGTTAGAAGGGCGGCGTCGAGAAATCGTCGATGCCGTTATTTCGCTGTGAGGGATGCTCGATGCGCATCGAACGATCGATGGAGGCCTACTGGCGCAACAAGGGGAAATTGCTGTGCTCCTCATGCCTAGACCGCCAGGACATGCCTCTAAAAACGACCGAGGACGGCCACAAGGATGGATCTTCCGGATTCCGTGACAACAGCAACAAAAGCTGACGCCATCTGTGGAAATGATGGCTGAGAAATTCTTTCCCGAACCATGGGTTTCCTCGCCGTCGCCGGATGCATGCTCTTGGCCACAGCCATGTCTGCAGCACTCACCACCAAGCCTTCGAAAGCCTGAGCGCTCTGTAAGCAACTCACCAGCATGAAAGAAACCGGGCAATGCCCGGTTTCTTTTTTTGGCTCGACGCTGATGTGCAGATCAATCACAACGAAGGCATAACGGCACTCCCATAGCCATGGCTCTTTTCTTTCACCAAAGAGATTTAGAAGTGCAAAACAAGCGTGCAAGTGGAACCCGCGTGGTTGTAGATCCTTGATCCCACGAAGGATTTCCATGGCGAGCATCAGTCGAATCTGCGCCACCTCCAAGGGCTCAACAATTGATGCCATCGGTCAAGGCCGTTATCGCGTCTGCAATCGTCAGGAGGTGTGCTCAGAAGTAGAAGGCCTTTGGCAGGCCTATGAGACCCTGCGGCGCCAAGAACAATCCTTAGGTTGATCCACGCAATCAAGAATAGGTATCAACACTTACAGCGCCACTTTGTTCAGTACGTAACACTTAGTTCACCCCGGTGAGGGGTAATGCGTCGACTCCGGGAGGGCTTAGGGAACCCTCCTTTTTCATGCGTGGTCTTCAGAGGTTCAGGCTTCCTGCGCTGTCTTCGCCGAACTCCAAATACAGACACCGGGCGTCTTCGGCTCGCCCACAATCAATCAGGTGTTGAACCCGTTCACGCCACCATTGCGACACACCAGAACTCAACTCCTTGTTGGGCAGACCTCCGAAAGATTCACTCACAGCAATCATTCGTGTTGAACAACGCTAAGGAAGATTATTGATGCACCGATTTGGGCTGTTACCTGCTGTTAGCAGCTGTTGTTACCCAACCGAATCGTTCTGCAAAATCGACAACAAAAATCGGTGTGTAGCCGTTCAACCGCCTGAAGAGCAGCCCTCGTGATTGACACGACCAGGCGGGGCGGATGGGGGCTTTCAGTGCTGAACCTCAACCGAAAGTGTTGCCGTTCCAGCCCCAGCAGCTGGCCTGGACATCTTCAAAGCCGATGTAAACCCGACTGGCGGGGATCCCGGTGCGCACCTGGATCAGTTCACAGAATGCGGCCGTCATCGCCGGTGGCCGGAGTGCGCCGATCGATTTCACCTCCACATAGGCGCAGGGCTCGTGGCTTCCGGCGAAGGTCATTGGTACTCCCGTCTCCAAGAGGGTCATCACGTACGCCTCCGGCTTGCCCGTTTGATTGGCCAACTCGGAGGAAAGCTCCTGCAGCAAAGCCGATCCATCCTTAAGCGCCGGCAACGATGTGCGCACATTGATGAGGGGCATTGCGGCAAGAAAGCTAGACAAAGCTTGGCACTCTCCAACAGCGAGTGCCAAGCATGACTAACGATCAACATCAAACATTTCCAAAAGAAAAGATCCTCAATCTGAACAGCGTGCTTCAAAAAAAGCTCGTAAGTTCCCTAACAAAGTGATCAGTGCCATGATCCTTCTTCATTTCTTTGGCCTGGGAGATGTTCTGCGCCGTTTTGAACTTGAGCAGATCACAGGCCTAAAATTGATGGGCTTCAGGCCTCTCAGCCTCGACGAGTTGATGCATTGGTCACAACACATTGCCGATCAACAAGACTGGGATGTTGATTCGATTCGGCAAGATGTCATCAGCATTTGGCTTGATCAAGCCGAAGACATCACCTGCTGGAGACAGCGACTGGATCGGGCGCCGACCGAAGTGGAACTGCTGGCAGGCATTGGCGATCAGAACACATGGAGAGATCATTGGGAAGGCATGCTGCGCCAAACACCACGTGCCGGCTGGCAATAACGAGCGAATTCAATGACAACCTGCCCACCGATCAGCGGCCGCGAACAGGACGTTGCGGCCTTGATGCTGAAGCCACGTCAGGCCTGGTCAACCAGCCCGATCAAGTTTGAGCAACTCCGTTCGGGATTTGCCTGTGCTCTCCACATGCACCAACCGACGGTGCCAGCGGGAGCGGGCAACACATTGATTTCCCATCTTCAGTACATGCTGGATCACCCCAACGAAGGTGATAACCACAACGCTGAACCCTTCGCACATTGCTACCGCCGTCTTGCCGAGCTCCTGCCAGAACTGATCAACGAGGGCTGCGCCCCAAGAATCATGCTCGACTATTCGGGCAATCTGCTCTGGGGAATCGAACAGATGGGGCGTCGCGATATCGGCGACGCACTTCATTACCTGGCCTGTGATTCCCTGATGCAGGAGCACGTGGAATGGCTTGGAACGTTTTGGAGTCATGCCGTTGCCCCATCAACACCGATCCCAGACTTGAAACTGCAGATCAGCGCCTGGCAACAGCAGTTCGAGGCCTGTTTCGGCAGAGCAGCATTGGAACGCGTCAAGGGATTTTCCCCACCGGAGATGGCACTACCGAACCATCCCGACACCTTGTTCGAATTTGTCAAAGCCCTGAAGGATGCCGGATATCAGTGGCTATTGGTCCAGGAGCACAGCGTCGAGCGCATCGACGGCAGCCCACTGCAGCGCGACCAGTGCTTTGTTCCCAATCGGCTTGTTGCCAGGAACAGCAAAGGCGAGGAAACCTGCATCACGGCGCTTATCAAGACCCAGGGCTCAGACACCAAGCTGGTGGGGCAAATGCAGCCTTATTACGAGGCGCTGGGCTGCGACCGCCAACAGCTCGGCGAGGTCGATGTGCCATCGCTCGTCAGCCAGATTGCCGATGGAGAAAACGGGGGCGTGATGATGAATGAATTCCCTGAGGCGTTCCGTCAGGCCAATCGCCAAATCCGTGACAACCCCAATGGCACCGTTGCCATCAACGGCAGTGAATACATCGAAGCCCTTGAGCGGAGCGGGGTGAATCCCACCCACTTCCCGACCATTCAGGCTGTTCAGCAACACCGCCTCTGGAGAGAGGCCGGGGTCAACGCCACTGCAGACGGTATTCAGAGTGCGATCAACAGGCTGAGTGCCGCCGATGCCGACTTCAACATGGAGGGTGCGTCTTGGACCAACAACCTCAGCTGGGTGGAGGGTTACGCCAATGTGCTGGGCCCCATGAATCAACTGAGTGCCCAGTTTCATGCGCTGTTTGATCAGACAGTCGACAGAGACTCCTCGATCACCTGCACGCAGGCCTATCAAGAGTCGCTACTCCATGTACTGCTGCTGGAAACCAGCTGTTTTCGGTACTGGGGGCAAGGCGCTTGGACCGATTACGCCCACGAGATCCATCGCCGCGGAAACGAACGCCTCAGTCAGGAGGATTGTTCCAAGCTGTGCAGCTAAGCGGCCACAGCCGCGAACCAAAAACTGAGAAATGCTTTACAGAGCGTTACATGCGTGTAACGTGGGTGCAGTAGCAGGTCAAGTCATGGGCGACTACACGACGGCGATCATCGCCATGGTTGGCATTGGCGTTGTCCTCACCGCAGCTGTCGTGTTCGCCTTGATGCAACCCAGCGACCTCCCCCCTATCGACGAGAACCGCAACTAATCATGGGGATCGGTACTGAGCTTCTGATGGCTATTGCTGAAATCGGGATCGCACTTTTGGTCGCGATTTCTCTTCCTGTCGCCGAGTCACCGAACTGATACTCAGGCGACACCTTTCAAGCGAAACTCAAGGTAAATCGAAGCTGCATCCCTCTCTCGATCAAGTTCGACTAAATCGCTGCATCTTGTTTGCATCCAGCCATCTGTCTCTCTCCAGATTTCAAGCCGATAACGTCGTTCGAGATTTTGTCCGGATCCTTCCATTGCTTCACTACGAGCTTCCCTAAAACGTAGTGAATTGATGATGACATCGTTTTTGATGTCAACGTTTACCCACCGAGGTGTTTCAGAGTTGATGCCCAGGAGCCAAAGAACTCGGCACGTTGAGTAAGTCTTGTTCAAGATCACGCAGCAGAAGCGCCAGCCCCACCCCCATCAGTGCGAGAGCAGCACCTCGCTCCTGATCGCCAGCAGCCTCAACGGATCGAGCGAGCTCAAGATGTTGCGACCAGGAAAAGTGCATGAAAGCCATCAATCAATCCCATCCTGAGAAATAACCAGACGAGACAGACCAAAAAGCGACAACAGGCAATGCTCTGTCATCAAAACCATGTATGCAGCAGAACACATCCGACCTGAAACGTACCTGTTGTTACGACGACGCAGGAGCAGACAGATACTTTGAGCCCAACTTGCCGACGTCACCATGGAGCCCATTGCTCTGACACTTGGCCAACAGTTCGACTTGGAACAGCGGACTCGAGACATCAGCACGATCACAGATGTCAAAGAGCTTCAGGAGATGAGCAAAGACCTGCTCTTGGCATGGCAGAAGGAGATCGCACGCTCACGGGCTGCAGCCTGCTCACAACTCAAATAACGTTTGATTAAAGTTGTCGCACTTCTTGGGTGAGCTGTGAACCTAAGTCTGCCTCAGCAATTCGAAGCTGAATCGATCAAGCGATCCATCGATGACACCAATGACCTGGAAACGTTGAAAACCCTTGCCAGAGAACTTGCTGATCTTTACGTGCGACAGAGAGCAGCAACAGCATGGGTGATTGCTGAGCGTTAGCCGCTACACCTTGCTGTCTTTGCGCCAGCGTCGTTCCAAGCGCAGACGGGCTTCATCAACCGTTTGTTGATTGAAAGGGGCAGCTTTCTTGCGGTAAGGACGCGTAATCGACCAAAACTTGACTGCAGAAGCAAACGCCACAACCAACCAGGCCAGCACAATCCAGCTTGGATTCGACATCGTCTCCCACGCATCATCACCATGATGGCGAAGCTGGTGCCCATCAGCTCTATCGGACCTCCAACCAGCACAAACGTGGATCCTGAAGCTCGTCAACTCGTGATCAGCCAGCTTGTGGTGATTGCAGTGCCGGTAGGAACCCTGTTCGGGGTCTGGATTTGGATGCTCAACTGGAGCGGTCGTTCCCGCAGAGACCAGTGACCTTTCTTGCCGGCCTACTGGCTCCAATCCTGATGTTGTTCCATCTCGTCGGCCCCGTTCCTGCCGATTTGGGAGTCAGCAACGGTGAGCTCCGTGCTTGCAAGACGACCGCTCACTGCGCAAGGGAAGTCTGGGCGAGCTCAGATCCAACCGCAGATTTCAACAAGCTGAACACGTTGGTTCGGCAGAGGCCCCGAATGGTTGTCGTCAACGAGAAAGAGGCCTACTTCCATGCGGAGGCAAGCAGCGCATTCTTCGGCTTCATTGACGACCTAGAAGTATTCGCAGACGAGGACAAGAGCCAGATTCAGGCACGCTCCGAGTCTCGGATCGGTGACTCTGACCTTGGTGTGAATACCGCAAGGATTTCGGAGCTGCGGTCGGCCCTCGAGCGCTGAAGAATCCTCACACCTTGGCTCGACGCATATTGCGCACATCCAAGATCAACTCCTTGATACCCGCCACGAATCCGACAGCAGCTATCACCACAATGCCGGCGACTAGCACAGTTTCCACAAGAGCGCGAGGATCAAACCAATCAGACACGGCATGAACCATTGATCTGAACTCGTATTAGCCAGATCCCGATAAAATGCCACGACGTGGCGCGATCGAACAACACAAAACGTCAGACATGCACGAGATCATCTGCCCCAACTGCAACACAGCCTTCAAGGTGGATGAAGCCGGCTATGCCGACATCCTGAAACAGGTCAGAGATAGAGACTTTGAACAACAACTGAATAAACGACTTGCACTGGCGGAACAAGACAAGCGCAATGCCATCGAATTGGCCATTGCCAAAAAAGACACAGAAATGCAGACGCTTGAAGCCCAACTCAAGCAAAGTGCGATGCATCAAGAATTAGCGATTAAAGATGCTGTCAATAAAGCCGAGAAGCAGCGAGATCGCATCGCCGCCGAACTACAGCAAATGCGTGAACAACAGGCAACACAGCAACGCCTCGCAGAGACCAGATTCGCCAAAGAGATGCAGGCGGTGACGCTTCAGAAAGATAGTGAGCTTCGTGATTTGCAGGCACAGCTGAATGCCGGTTCGATGCAACAGCAGCTAGCAGTGAATGAAGCGGTGAGCACGGTTGAGAAGCAACGAGATGCTCTCCAAAGCGTTTTAAACGAAACAGAGCTGAAGCATCAACTGGAATCACAATCGCTCAAGGAACGCTATGAAACCCAGCTCAGTGACCGAGATCAAGCCATAGAACGACTGCGCGACATGAAAGCGCGACTCTCCACCAAAATGGTGGGAGAAACCCTTGAACAGCACTGCGAAACCGAATTCAACCGCATTCGTGCTGCTGCTTTCCCGAAGGCCTACTTCGAAAAAGACAACGATGCCCGCAGTGGCAGCAAAGGCGATTATATCTTCCGCGACCAAGACGAACTCAACAATGAAATCATCTCAATTATGTTTGAGATGAAAAACGAAGCCGACACAACAGCCACCAAGAAGAAAAACGAGGATTTTCTCAAAGAGCTCGATAAAGATAGAAATGAAAAGAACTGCGAGTATGCAGTTCTTGTATCGCTCCTCGAGCCCGAAAATGAATTGTATAATTCAGGAATTGTTGATGTTTCTCATCGCTATACAAAAACCTATATCATTCGGCCGCAGTTTTTTATTCCATTTATCACGTTGCTACGCAATGCTGCCATGAAATCGCTTGAGTACAAGGCAGAGCTTGCCCTTGTAAAAGCTCAGAATATTGATGTAACTAACTTCGAGAACGATCTCGAAACCTTCAAAACGGCATTCTCGCGAAACTACGACCTTGCCTCGAGACGCTTCCAAACCGCGATTGATGAAATCGATAAATCCATTGATCATCTCCAAAAGACTAAGGATGCGCTGATGGGAGCTGATCGAAATCTTCGCCTCGCCAATGACAAAGCGCAGGATGTCACCGTTAAAAAGTTGACCCGCAGAAATCCAACGATGGCAGCCAAGTTTGCCGATTTAGACAATTCAGCTGACCAACAATCCGCCTAAACGATGCCTTCCAGCCCACGCGACCGCATCGGTGAGGTTTACGGCAAGCTCACTGTCGTGCGCGCTTCCGAACGTCGAACCAAAGCAGGGAACGTTTACTGGTGGTGCCGCTGCAGCTGTGGAGCAGAGCGAGAGGTACCCAGCGACAAATTGTCGCTCAACACAGCGCGTCGCAAACCCACCGTGAACGCTTGCGAGCGTTGTGCGAGAGAACTCCAGATTGAAGGGGTTTATCGCAAAAACGATCGGGAGGAAAAAGAACGCCGCCAAGCAGCTGTTGAGGCCAGATCGAAATTGGTAGGACAAGTTCCCGAGCGCTGGCTGAAGCTGCCCCTCACTGATGCTCATGCTCGAGAGCAAGGGAAAAAACTCTTTTTTCGCGGAACAACCTGCCTTCGTGGACACTTGGCGCCCTATCGCATCAACGGCGGCTGCTTGGCTTGTTCTGGTCAGATGCCATCCGCGGCAAATTCGCCATCAACCAGGCCCACAGTGTCATGATTGCGGCGCCGAATGCCAATAATGCTAGGAGTTTGGATTCCATTTAAAGAAAGTCGAAATCGTCTTCAGAGTCACCAGAAAATGCATTCATAACGAGTGCAGAAAAAGGGACAAATACGGCTGCAAGCACAAGTATTTCCACGGGCTTAGGAGGAGTCGATTCAACTTAACTGGGATTACTTTACAAAAAGTCATCAGCGCTACCGTTCCGCTGGGGTGAGTTCAAATACTCAATTCTCTGCCGTCATAGGCATTTCACTCTGTTGTCAGCCGTGAGGGCCGAATCAGACTGAGCTGAGTCGCAAGACGAAGATGCCAAAGATGCTTAGAGCGGCCTCGGAAAGAATCCGCAGCCTGCTGAAGCCGCCGGTTCAACAGAGCATTTCCGAAGACCGGCTCCGCAATGATCGGCAGAGCTACTTCGCCATGACCCGAGCCCTGATCGATGCCCAGCTCGAATGGCGTGATCCTGAACTCACCTCACGCTTGTGGCAAGAGGTGGTCGACCGTGACATGGATCGTGGTCGCATCCTTCAACTCCTCTTCAGCGGTGAGGCACCCCATGACGACGAAGCTCTACAAAGGTCTGACATGGCCTATCTCCAGCTGATCGATCCCAAGGATCCCTGAAGGAGCCTTCCTTCAAATCTCAAAGACGGTCCCCAGAAGCATGGCGGGATGGGTGGATTCTCCTGCTGTGCTGCGTTCCAGTTGAACCGCCATGACGCAATGGGCAAGGAATCGAACTGCCGATAGAACAGCCAGGCCAATGCACAGGGGGCAGTGCGTGATGGTCAAGACGAAGACCTGCTGAAGGTGATGGACCTATCCCAAAGCAGAAGCGTGGAAGCGCCACCATCTCTTCAACAAGCGTCACGCAAAAGAATGCAGGCAGCAAAGCAGTCCATAGGTCTTAAAGCCGAAGCGGGGCATCAGACCATTGAGCCACTGCTGAATTGCTCAGCGCGTTTCGAGCTGACTCGCCAAGGCTTGTCACGCCTTGCAGGGGGGGGATGGCTGTTAAAGTCGATGTTTATTGCTCTCTTTCGGGGAACGGATGAGTCAGGTCACAGTCGGCGAGAACGAAGGTATTGAATCCGCGTTGCGTCGCTTCAAACGCTCCGTCGCCAAAGCCGGCATCTTTTCTGATCTGCGTCGGATCCGTCACCACGAAACCCCCGTTGAGAAGTACAAGCGCAAGCTGAAGCAACGCTCCCGCAACCGCCGCCGCTGATCCGGCCACGTCGATTCAACAAAACGGGCCCTAGGGCCCGTTTTTTATGAGCCATCAATTGCCCATAACAGACAACGCCGAGGGAATCGGTTTCACCAGAAACGTCCAGGGCTTGTGTACTGCTTGAACTGCACGTCTCCTATGGGCGGAATGTCACGGTACGTCTCTGTTTTCGCCAGACTTAATCAACGCTTTAGACCGACAAAAACCACCCGATGGTGTTGTTCAACCCATTTTGTCCCATCAGTGCAGCAAAAATTGCCGGCCTGAAGGCCACCATCGTCTTGCTGTTGGTGTTGCTGATGAAGTCAAAACTGCTTCGAATCAAAATGTCTCTTCTGGGCTCTTTTCTGGGATTCGCCATGTTGGTGGGCTTCCTGTTGAGCGCTGGAGTTTTGACAGTGATCAGCGGCGGAGCCATTGCCTACGCCGCCATGCAGAACCGGAGCAACTGAGTCATGCGCAACCGTCTTCCCTTGTTCAGTGGTCTTGCTCTGGCAACACTCGGTGTTTCAGGCCTGGCCGGTGGAGGTCTGCTTTGGAATTTTCAGGGTCGCACTTTGGGGCTCGGCAGCACCGTGACATCGTTGGTGCTTTTGGGGATCAGCTTTGTATTGCTGCGACCTGAACCGCAAGTTCTACCCGTTGCAGCCAGCGAAGACACCCAGCCGATCAAAGTCAGAGCTCCTCAGGCTTCACTCCTCGGCTTGATCCTCGCCACCATCGGAACCCTTGGCATGGCTGGTTCGGGGCTGCTTTGGAATTTTCAGGGCCTGGCGTTTGGACTCACTGGCACCCTGACTGCCGCAGTGGCTCTTCTGCTGAGTCTTGTCTTTCTCTGGCCCCTCGGCTCAACCAAACTGACCAGACAAGGTGACACCTCGTCTGTTGCAATCAAGCCAATCAAGGTGGAAGCGGTTTCGCAAAACCCAACACCCACACCGACCACTGCTGAAGCCATTGCCGAAGTGTTGGCAGCTGAACAGAAAGAGAGTTCAGAACCGACACTCGTGAATTACGCCCCTCTGCATCTTCTTCCAGGGCAACGTTTATCAACACGTGCCAGACGCGGAGGAAGTTCTCTTGGTCGTTATCGTTCGATGGCTAAAGACCTTTTCCGGAGCTGACGTCTCGCCAGACATTGCGGAGCTGGCGATGCCATGGAGTGATGTTGACATCACGTCGATGCTCTCTCTTTAACGATCCATCAACACTGAATCCAGCTTCTTCCATGTCCCGTCGGAGACGTCGGGTGATAGGGATAAGCAAAATTGACAGAACTAAAGCCGCAAGCAACAAAAAAGGAAGTAGAGAAAGCAGCCAAATAGTGCTCACCAGAGTGATCGTTGCGGCAAGACCAGTTTTCAGCCAACGAGGCATGTTTATTCCCCGTTGGCCAGGCAGCTGTTTCATGTTTCAGAATGTTCACTCAGTTGGTAAAAAATCCTCTCAAGTTCACGGCGAAAAGCCCTGGAATTGAGTGGTTCCCCTAAGCGTCTGCGACGATTTTTTTTCAGCATGACTCGAATCCAACTGATCTGCAGTGCAATCAGCAGAGAGGAGATGATCAGAAAGGGTGTCGCGAAATCATTCCACTCCATCCTTGCTCAATAACTGGATTGAGGCAGGGTGAAGCCAGACTGCATATGTCCAAAATCCAGCAGCACGTAAGTCAGCCAGATCAATACTGCTGCGACTCCAGCGCCGGCAGCAACCTTGGCCAATGAACGACCAATCATCTCCAACAGACTGACCTCTTTCATCGCGTTGAACCAACTCTTTCGATTCTGACGCCTCTCCACCCCAAACCGAAGCCAGCCAACAAAAAAGCCCCGCAAGGCGGGGCTAAGTCAAACGAACAAGCGAGGTGTTCAGCGTCCGACAACTGCTTCTTCAAGAACACCGCTCTTGGAGAAGCCTTCATTCAGCTCAGCAGAAAACTCCATGTCTGGCTCGAGACGACGAGCAATGAGCTCATCAATGGAGAACACACCTGGGCCACAGGCCAACACGGCAACAGCTGCCGCGAAGTAGAGCCCGAGGAGCTCGAGGAGATAGATGTTGAAGCCAGCTGTGACGATGGCGTGATAGATGGCGACGGAGATGGTTCCCGCAACAGCCAATGCCCCCATCCGCGTCAACAATCCTGTGATCAGCAACCAGCTTCCGATCACTTCCGAGAACGCCGCGACATAGGAGAGCAAGATCGGAAAGGGCAGATGCAACGGACGAACGAATGCATCGGCAAAATTTTCGATATTGGCGAGCTTCTCGTAGCCGTGGTGAATCAGCAGAGCCCCCGTGAACACCCGGAGGACAAGCAGACCAAGGTCGCCTGCAATGGGACGGGAAAGAATGGCGCGAATCACTGCAGAGCTAATCGACTACACACAACTTAAATAAGTTGTGTGTTGCAGTGCGGGTCCGCGCCAAGGGGCGGACCGCTGATGAGTACTTCTACTCAGCTCGCCTGGGCGACTCAGTCGTCATAGACCAGGCACTCAGGCTCATCGGGATTTTGCTCACAGAACAGTTCCAGGGGAGAGGGGTCATGGGGATCATCGGGGAATTCCTTTTTGTGATCCAACAACCACTGCAGCTCTTCCGTGAGATGACGCACTTTGCCGTCGTTGTGATCAGACAGGGCCTTGAGGAACTCCTCTTGATCCTTCTGAATGTGCTCGTCAATCGTTTTCATGACTTGGTCCGTCATCTGGCTGACATTGGGTTGTTAGCGAAGACGACCCATTTCGATCAGTCGGTAGATCTACCTTTGTGGTCGAAAGCACACAACAGATCCTCCCAAGAACCCATCACGTCCTGTGACATCGCGGTAGCCATCTGACGCTCCCCGAAGGAAAGTCAGGGAGGCTGATCATCCAGTGCATGCCGTTTTCCGATCGCAGTGTTCTGACAGGACTTCTTGTCTTTGCCATAGGGGTTGTGCTCGGCATCGGGATTGGTTCGGCTAGCGCCGTATCGGCCCTGACCCAGGGGGCACCCGATGTTCTCCAGACATGGTCGGGTGTTGTGGCACTCCCTTGAAGGCTTGACTCCGCATCGTTTCCCGCCTATCAGATGCTGAAATCGGGTGAGCTGCGCGATGTTGTCAAATGACCGAATGATTTTCAGTCGTGAGAAAAGAACGATTCGGCAATTGCTTAATCGACTGCAGCGGATTTTGTTTGGCTAGTTAGCGCGTTCCAATACTGATATTGCCAACACCAATCAGATGTTCGAGTCGCGCTGTGAGCTTCAACTCAGTGCGATCAAAGCCATCCTGATTTCCCGAAACGTAAGCAAGCTCTTCTGTGGTGATCACCTGGTGGGTGACAGCATCAAGGTAAATCTGAACCAGGGACATCCTCAACGTCACCATTCGAAGGCCATCCTGGCAACACTGGAATGCAAACGGCGAATCGGGCCGCGAACGACAGAACTATGGATCGGCAGACCATTCAGAACCTGATCAAGCAATGCAGCGTGGGACTGTTTGATCTGGCCTGTGCCGTCAGCGGACATCCAAGCTGGGATCTGAGCCTGCCTGTCGGAGTGATCGATGCAAGACGCACCAAACCGAAACTGATCGTGAGTGCAATCGGCACGATCAACTCGACGTTGAAGGCCTCATCCACCATTGCTCACCCTTTGATGGTGCAGCTGTTCGAGCGTTTTGAAGACGTGGGCTTGGAACAAGCTCTCACCGAAATGAAGAACGGAGAGGAGGGAGAGGCTTTCGCAGAGGTTTGGCAGGCTTACAGGGATGAACGCCGTAGCGGTGATGCCCCAATGTGGAGCATCGAAGACGCCACGGCCTTCGTCGTGCAGTCTCGTGAGGCCCACGCTGACCGAGAGGTGGCATGCGTCGCCGTTCTCCCTGGGGAGCCCCATCGCATCATCACGTTTTCGGTGCCCATTGCCTTCCTGACACGAGATTGAACAGGCCTATCGCGATGCGCCAAGCCAAGCAGGCATGAGTGTTTCCGAACTGCTAACCCAAATCGCCCTCTTGGGTATTGCCATTGGAGCCAATGGCCTATCAGCACTAGCGGGCGGTGGCGCTGGACTGGTTCAACTCCCAGCGCTCATCCTTCTTGGCCTTCCATTTGCCATGGCACTGGCCACTCATAAGGTTGCCAGCGTTGCTCTGGGGCTCGGAGCGACGGGGCGTCACTGGCGAGCCAGCAGCCTTGACCTCAAACGCTCTGCAGTGGTGCTCGGTGCCGGTTTACCGGGGGTCTGCTTGGGCGCCAGCATGGTTCTTGCCCTGCCAGATCAAGCGGCCACCGCAAGCCTCGGTCTGCTGACGCTGGGGCTAGGGGTTTACTCGGCGCGGAAACCAGATCTGGGAACGATGGACGCGCCCCGCCCCCTGACGGCCAGCACCGTCGGAGTCGGAGCCTGCGGACTGTTCATTATTGGAATCCTCAACGGTTCGCTGACCTCGGGGACAGGTTTGTTTGTCACCCTTTGGCTGGTGCGCTGGTTCGGACTGAGCTACGCGAGAGCCGTAGCCCACACGCTGGTTTTGGTGGGGTTGGGATGGAATGGAGTGGGAGCGCTGGTGCTGGGTTTGAGCGGAGAGATCCGCTGGGACTGGCTGCCAGCACTGGTTCTCGGATCGCTCATCGGAGGCTTTCTGGGCGCCCACTACTCACTTGTGAAAGGAAGTCGTCTGGTCAAACGATCCTTCGAAATCTTGGCGCTGCTGATGGGGGGATCTCTTCTAATCCGCTGTCTCTGAATCGGAGCCCTCAAGGAAACGCCCAGAGAATCGCGTTGCCAGTACCACCGTTGCAGCCCCGTAGGCAATGAACGTCACCGCCTGACCAGCACTGGCTGTTTCATAGACCTCACCCGTCAGCAGCATCCAGTCCATCAGGGACGCCACAGTTCCCCAAATCACCACCCAGACGGACACATAAGCAACGCCACGAAAGGTCCGATCCACAAGCCCAGGGGTTAATCCTCTCAACGCTAAGGGAAGCTGGTTGAACAAGGAGGGCCGGCGGCTCCCGTAATGTCGGTGATTGATCCGATTGAGGGGATGCCGAAGAAACGCCGCAAGCTCAACAAGGACATGGAAGCGGAAATGGCCGCTGCCAAGCGAAAAATTGAGCTAGTGGGCGCGCTGATCAACGACATCCGGAATGAAGACATCCAGGCTGAGTACCTCGGCGCCTTCACGCAGATCCGAAGCGCCGTGGTGAATCTCATCGCTAAGTACACCACCGACGGATTCTGCGAAGAAACAGAAGGCCTGCTCGCGCTTTACAAGGGGCTGATCCAACAATTTGAAGAGGAGTACGAGCTCTGAAGCGGAGATCACGTCGGTCGTCATGGGAACAGGCACTGACGTAGCGCACCGTTTAAGTTCATCGACCTTTGTTCCAAGCCATGGCTCTTCGCCAGAACGACCCGCAGGTGTCACCACTGCGGCTGAAGATCACAGTTTTGATCGCCGGCTTCGGGCCACTGCTCGCCGTCGGCCTCTGGCTGCAGTCCAAAGGTTTTTTCAACTGACGCCATGCACCGTTTTCTCGCCACCGCTGGACTGCTGTCCCTCGGCATGCTCCCCAGCCTGAGCTGGGCCGAAACCGTCAACTTGACCCTGCGCAACGGCGACAGTCTTCACGGGGAACTGATTGAGCGGAATTCAGAGGATGGAACGATGGTGCTCAACCACCCCCAGTTGGGGCGGTTGGAACTCACCGCAGAACAACTCCAACCGGCCGAAACCAAGCCCCTCTGGACAAGCTCTATATCCGCGGGTCTGATCGGCAATGAGAAGGACGGCGACAGCTCCATGTCGATCAGCTTCACCGGAAAAACCCGCTACAAAGATGAACAGCAGAAGCTGTCGTTGAGTGGCAGTTTCAATGCAAGTAAGTCGAAGGATTCGGGGGAGGCACTCTCCATCGATACGGAGAAGGGATCTGCGGAACTCCGATACGACAAACCCATCGGATCCAACCTCGATTTGTTTGCTCTGAGCAGTTACCAGTACAACGGCACCAATGATTCCGGGGTGAACACCGTGCTGGGAAACATCGGTGTGGCTTTCCCACTGATGAAGTCAGAAACAACTGATTTCACCGTGTCCATCGGTCCTTCGGTGCAGTGGAGCGGAGGAGGCATCACCTGTGCCAGCGACACGTTTTGCGGCAACACCTACGGCGGCGCAACGCTCACCGCAGATCTCAGCTGGAAACCCATGCCAACGCTGAAGTTTGGACTTCAAAACCAATTCACAACGGTCTGGGCGAACGAGATTCAACCAGGCAACACCCTTACCGCTGAGGTCCGTTACTACCCCGCCGTGAACAGCAAGTTGTTCACAACATTGCGGGTTCAATCGATTTACCAAAGCATGAGCACTCCACAGGTGAACAACACCATCACAGCTCAGGTGGGCGCCGACTTCTGATGACAACACCACCCATGCTTCAACCGCCGCTGGACGCAGAACAGATCCGTGCCCTGTTCACCAAGCCCTACGGAACACCCGGGCCCACAGCTGCACAATGGAAGGCTGTTTACGCCGACGACGTTCACTTCACCGATCCAACCCAGGAACGGCAGGGAATTGACGCTTACATCCTTGCCCAGGAAGGTCTGATGCAGCGCTGTGATGACGTTTTCCTGGAAACAGAAACGGTGGCGGTGAACGGAGAAACAGCCTTCGTTGAATGGCGCATGGGCCTAAAAATCAAAGGGATTGAATTCATCTATCCCGGCGCAACCCGACTCAGCTTCAATCCAGATGGAAAGATCGGGGATCATCGTGATTATTTCGATTTCGTCGGTCCCACATTCGCTCCTGTTCCTGTGATTGGTGGGCTGGTGCGATGGCTGTACAAACGGTTCGTTGCCTGAAACAGCACAGCAGGGGCATCTGTTGATCGGTCCCCCCGGCAGTGGAAAGTCCACCCTCGCCGGGATCCTCGCTCCATTGCTCCGTGCAAGGGTGATCTCCAACGACGCGCTGAGGAAACAGCTTTGGGGGGACGCAAACGTTCAAGGTCCCTGGCCTGAACTCGAACCCCTCCTCTATGAAGCCATCGACAGCGCCCTGGCTGCTGGCGAGAACGTGCTTTTGGATGCCACCCATGCGCAACTCAGCTGGCGCCAACGGTTGATGCACAGAGATTTAGGGGTGAGGCGCCTGAAGTGGATCGGCTGGTGGCTACAGACACCGCTGGACCGCTGCCTTGTCTGGAACCAGTGCCGTGAACGAATGGTGCCGGAACAGGTGATTCATGCGATGCACCGAACGCTGACCAGCCGTGCTGATCGACCCGATAAGAGAGAGGGATTCTCAAGTTTGATTCGCCTCAATCTCGCCAGCTCAGACCACCAAGAACAGATCAATCGAGCAGTTCAAACCATTCTTGGCCATGAAGAAAGGTAAGCAGGTCATGCACGCCCCTTTGAGTCCCATCAACGTGATTTGAACAGCATCAGTGCCATGACTCTCGGAGAACTGTTTCTGGAAGCCATGTCCACCGGCGTGATCACCAACGGTGAAATGGCGTGGGTGACCGACCGACAAGATCAATTCACGCGAACCGAGGAAGCCGTCGCGCAGCGACTCGGCCGACTCATCGACGAAGGCACGATTCAGCTGGGTTGCCGCATGCCGGCGGCCTGAGCAAGGGCAGTGCCTTGATGCAGTGCCCTAATGACGCGCATTTCCTGCCGCTACACCGGCGACCTGCACTGCTCAGCAGAACATGGGCCCTCAGGCGTGGCATTGCACACCGATGCACCGCCTGATCACGACGGACGTGGTGAAAGCTTTTCACCAACAGATTTGTTGGCCACCGCTCTTGGCACCTGCATCTTGACCGTGATGGGAATCACGGCCAAACGCCGAAATTGGACGGTTACTGATGCAGAAGCATCGGTGGAAAAAATCATGAGCCAATCGGGGCCCCGCAGGATCGAGACACTTCGGGTCAGCATCACCCTGCCGATAGGGTTGTCAGAGGAGCAGGTTCAGTTGTTCAAACGTGTTGTGAATGACTGCCCTGTGAAACGCAATCTTGAGCCATCCATGACGATTGATTTGATCTGGTGCTGATCATCCGCATCGATCCAAAGACGGGTTTAAAGCGGAGATAAGAAGAGCAAGAGGAGGAATCGTGAGACTTCACTTCATACCGATTCATGTCTTCCGAGAAACTCCATCGGTGACCTTCTTTGATGCTGGGGTCCCAGGGAGCAATGGCACCGACGTGGTCGCCCACCATGGCGCCGCCACATCCCCCCCCGATCAAGACGGCTCAGAGCAGTACTACGTCCACCGTCATCAGGTGGACAACAACCTGGTGTTAGAAGGAGCTCGTACTTTCACGCTGCTCAATCCAGCCTGGGATCACCCCCATCACATCATTCATTTGATCCGCGCGATGGGTGCTCTCCAAATCCCGATCGGGACCTACCACCGCTCAGTTTCCAGCATCGACGGCAGTCTGGTTCTGAACCAGTCCATGCGTGATCGCGAATTTGATTACAGAACGGAATTCATCCCCATACGACTTCAAGCACAAGAGGATCTCCGGAAAGCAAAAGCAACGGTTCCATGGATCTGGAGCTGGAAAGATGGGCACATCTGCAGAGATCACGGATCTCAGTGATGGTGTTTCCGTCGTCGTGAATGACGACGAATGCGCTTCACCAATCGGTCGCTGATGGCGTTATCCGCTGCACACTCCAGCTGATTCCAGCGCCATCCCAGCAAAGACAGCAATAAGACGATTGCAATTGCGATCAACCAACCCACGGCTACAGCTCAGAGTGACAGCTCAGAGACAAAGACTGCTGGTCCAGAGTTCTTCCTCGTCACCGAGATGTGTCCGAACGCAGGTGGTCACGCACTCACCATCATCAACCGAACAGGTGGTGATGCACTCAAGGCATGCCTCAACAGAATCCCAGGTTCCAGCCTGCTGTTGCTCCATGGCGCTCTCAACCGACTGAAGGAGTTGTAGGTCGCCGATGGATCTCTGTCACAGCTTCCATGAAGACGAGTGAAGGAGGCGGGTTTTAGCGCTGACCGTCCTGATCGAGGCTGAATTCCAGCAATGCTGCCGTGAGCAAGGTCTTCATCGTCTGCAGTGCCTCCTGCTCCCTTGGATCCGGCCCCCCAGGCCATTTCTCGAGATGAAAGCTCACCGAGCGATGGAGCAGGCGAACAGCCTCGAGATCAAGATCGAACTGGAGCGTGGCGCGGGACTCACTCATATCCACATTCTCCCTAACGCCGGCTCACCATGGCCAGATCGTTGACAGCGAGAAACCTAGGGAGTAGTACACAATTACTACACTCATGGCTATGGAGTCCTTGAACGTACCCCTTGCTGGGACTTGGCCACCGATGGGCGCAGGGCAGCTACGGCCCAGTCGATCCCTCATGGTGTGCCTCACCTGCCAGCACTTTCAGCACACCCTTGCCGAGGCAGGAGTCACTCAGCCGGTCTGCGCACGCCATCAACAATTGCTCCCCCAGGGAGCACACCTTGATCACCGCTGCCACCAGTGGATGCAGCGACTGGAGAAGGAGATCGGCTGGTGCCCAGAGGGGGCCTAATTCGCTTCAAATCCTGCACAACCACAAACAAAAGCCCCCTCGTGAGAGGGGGCTTTCCGATTCAGTTGATCTGAATCGTTTGGTCTGTTCCAGAAGGAACAGGTTGATTCCAGATCAACCGATGGCAGGAGCCTGCAGAGCCACAGGAGTGGACTCAACAGCAGCCAGGTCGAGGGGGAAGTTGTGAGCGTTGCGCTCGTGCATCACTTCCATGCCGAGGCCGGCACGGTTGATCATGTCGGCCCAGGTGTTCAGGACGCGGCCCTGACTATCCAGGATGGACTGGTTGAAGTTGAAACCGTTCAGGTTGAAGGCCATGGTTGACACGCCCATGGACGTGAACCAGATGCCGACAACAGGCCAAGCACCCAGGAAGAAGTGAAGGCTACGGCTGTTGTTGAAGGAGGCGTATTGGAAGATCAGGCGACCGAAGTAACCGTGGGCAGCCACGATGTTGTAGGTCTCTTCCTCTTGGCCAAACTTGTAGCCGTAGTTCTGGGACTCGCTCTCGGTGGTTTCACGCACCAGGGAGGAGGTCACCAGGGAGCCGTGCATGGCGGAGAACAAGCTGCCGCCGAAGACACCTGCGACGCCCAACATGTGGAAGGGGTGCATCAGGATGTTGTGCTCGGCCTGGAACACCAACATGTAGTTGAAGGTGCCAGAGATGCCCAGGGGCATTGCGTCAGAGAAGGAGCCCTGACCGAAGGGGTAAACCAGGAAGACAGCAGAGGCTGCAGCAACAGGTGCGCTGTAAGCAACGCAGATCCAGGGGCGCATGCCCAGGCGGTAGGAGAGTTCCCACTCACGACCCATGTAGGCGTAGATGCCGATGAGGAAGTGGAAAACAACCAGCTGGAAGGGGCCGCCGTTGTACAGCCACTCATCGAGGGAAGCAGCTTCCCAGATGGGGTAGAAGTGCAGGCCGATGGCGTTTGAAGAAGGAACAACAGCACCGGAGATGATGTTGTTGCCGTAGATCAGGGAGCCAGCGACAGGCTCACGGATGCCATCGATATCGACAGGGGGTGCTGCGATAAACGCAATGGTGAAGCAGATGGTGGCCGCCAAGAGGCAGGGAATCATCAGTACGCCGAACCAACCCACATAAATGCGGTTGTTGGTGTCGGTAACCCACTGACAAAAGGCTTCCCAATTGCTCTGGCGTCCGCTGCGAATTGCGGTGGACATAGAAGAAAAGAAGACGAATGAACCTCTCCCCAAAAAATGGGGACAGGTGGACCAAGCCTATGGACGGAACCTTCCGTTACATGAGATTTAAACAATCAGAATCAGGTCTCAAGCAATCTTCATTAAGCACTTCATGAAGCATTCATGAAGTTGCATGAAGCAGCCAATCGCGTGATTGCTGAACGAAGCCGTTCCAGTTCAGCCGCTCCTGCTCAGCGGCCCGGGCCACGAGCAACGGGGCCTGCTGCTTCAACGCCACAAGATCCAGCTCATCCACACCCGCATTGACCGCCAGCCAATCCGCCATGGAACGTCCCACCACGCGGGTGAGATAGGCCGCACTGAGGGCTTGCATCGCTCCAGCGATGAGCCAGCTCCCCCCATCCAACTTGGCCAGACCCAGCAAGGTTTGTCCGGTCCACTCCACCACGCCCTGGGCCAGCGCCACACGCGCCAGCTGCGCCGCCGCTTCCCTGAGCACATCTGGCTGCAGCGACGTTCCCCAGATCTCTCCCATCTCCTTGATCATCAATCCGTTGGCCACCGCGACGGCAAGAAGATCAAGGCTTGGGACTGGGGATGCCAACACAGAACCGGCAACCACCCATTGGGTGCGTTGCTGGATCTGCAGAAAGCGCTCACGCCGGAGCGACTCCAAGTCGCGCTGCCAGCGCCGGTGAAGATCAGCCAAAAGCCGCGGCCGCGTCTCGGAAGCCGCCTGTTTCAGCAAACGGCGCAAAGGCCCCAAAGCAGCCCGAAGCGACATCGACGGATCATGAACCAGAATTCGCTCACGCCAGCGATCGGGGAGATCAGCGACGAGAGCAGAGATGGCATCAGGCGACGCTTCCTGACCCTCGGGAGTCACAAGCAGCCAGGCGGGTTGATCATCCGGCAACTGCTGAAGCCAAAGCAGGTCTGAGGCCAGCAATGGAGTGCCCAGGGTGAACAGAATCAGGTCCTGATCCACCAGCCCACGAGGCCAACAGCGGCTGCCGTCAGTGATCAAGGGATGGCACAACGACAGGCTCAAAGACACCGAGCCTGCAAGAGATCGGCTGAGGTCCTCTGCGTTTGGTCCCTGATGGTCCCCCAGGGCGACCATCGCCATACGCACAGGACCGCTGCGCTCCACCACCAACTTCAATTCAGCGCGTCGGGCTAGATCCGCGGATGGTTGCTGCTCAAAACGTGCGAACTGATCCAGCACCTCCTGGCAGCGAGCAATCCATCCATCCAGAGACACCGGTGCTGCGAACCGCGGTTTGCTGGGCTTGCGGCCGAGCCAGATCACCACGCCACCAGCAGCCAGGAGGCCCAGTCCTCCGCCGGGAACATGCATGACATCACTGATCAGCCAGTGTCCAGCAAGCAGGCCAGCTCCAGCCACAGCCAGCGGCCGCAGCAGCGACGTTGGTGGCATCACCAGATCTGGCAATGAAGCCGGGAATTTCAACAGAGAGTCTGTTGTAGCAGTGGCCCTTCTTAGCTCAACCCAACTCCTGACACCAGGACTTCAGGTCAGAGGGAAGACTTCTCCATAACTTGGGAAGAAGACGGGTTCAGCCATGACACAAAGTCATCCCAACCCGATGGTCGACAACCGCAAGGGGGTGCGCAGGGTTCTCATGGTGGCTCTGGGCCTGAACATCACCATGTCGCTTCTGAAGCTTCTGGTGGGGGTCATGAGTGGATCCCTGGCGGTGATCGCGGATGCCATGCACAGCGCCACCGATGCCCTCTCCAGCCTCACGGGACTGGTCACGAACAAGCTCTCCGATCCACGGCCGGATCGCGATCATCCCTATGGACATCGCAAATACGAGGCGGTCGGAGCCCTCGGAATCGCAGGTTTCATCCTGTTCACAGCCATCGAAATCCTCATGCGTTCAGGGGAGCGGCTCCTGGAGGGGCTGCCTCCCATTCGTGTCACGGGCCAGGAGCTTGTGCTGCTCACCCTTGTGCTGGGGTTCAATCTCCTGCTTGCGGGGTATGAGCTGCGGGAAGGTCGGCGACTCAACAGCAACCTGCTCAAGGCGGATGCCCAGCATGCAGCGAGTGACGTCTGGACCACCGTGGTGGTGCTGGTGGGCATGGCAGGGGCGGTATGGCTGCAGGTGAGCTGGCTCGACGTTGCTTTGGCGATCCCCATGGCTCTGCTGCTGATCCGTGTCTGCTCGCAGGTGCTGCGCAGCACCTTGCCCTGGCTGGTGGACCACATGGCGATTGCCCCCGAGGCCATCTACGCCGAAGCGATGTCCACCGCCGGGGTGATGAATTGCCACGACATCGCCAGCCGCGGCGTGCTGGGTCAGCAGATCTTCATCGAAATGCATATGGTTGTCGATGCCGACGACCTCACCAAGGCGCACCAGATCACTGAGCAGGTGGAGGATCGCTTGGAGGAAACCTTCGGCCCGGTGCGGTGCACCATCCATCTGGAACCAAAGGACTACGTGGAGGACTGGATCACCTACACCGGTGCCCATGGCTGAAGCCGACACCGAAGTGACGCCGCTCGCCGGGCTGACAGAGCGTCAGCAGAGGGGCCTGATCGACGTACTCGACGAAGTCCGCCGCGCCAATGGCTGGTCTTGGCAACTGCCAGTTTTGCTTCAGGAACGCTGCTGGCTGAGGCTGTCCAGAACTCCCCTCACGGAGCTGCATCGCCTACTTCCCCCGGATGGGCGTGATGAAGCCCCGGAACTGGTGCATTACCGGCGCCTGCTTCAGCAGGGGATGGATCCACTCTTGGCCCAGCAGAGCTGCTGGCATGACTTCGGCATGGAGGACTGCCAGAGAGCTCTCCGGGAGTATTGGAGCAGCCGGGACACGGCCATCCACGGATGGACTGCCCAGCGGTACCGACAACTGGTGAGCAGCTACCGCGAGCGGATCGAACGGGGGATCACGGCTGTTCCGATGCTGGTGCTCGCTCGAAAGAACAGCGTTGAATGCCACCAGCTGCTCTGGATCACCGAAAACACCCCGGTGATGCGTCACACTTGCGCCTGATTCCAGGCCATGGGCCATGAGTGATTCCTACAGCGATCCCCAACATCAGGCGGGACAGGGAGACGGCGGCCGTGACGGCCAGCGCAGTCGTGGCAACCGTGCCGGCGGCCGCGAAGGCGGAGGCTTTCGAATTCGTCTGAGCGACAACGAAATGCGCTCGGCAAGGGCGCTACAAGAGGCATTCAATCTCCGCTCCACCGTTGCGGTCCTTGGTTTCGCGGTCCGCAGCCTGGGGCAGATGTTGGAGGACGGCCAACTCGACGCCCTGATCGAGCAGCAACGCAATCAGCCCGCCCGGAGTGGCCGCCGCGATGGCGGTGGTCGTGATGGAGGTGGTCGCGATGGAGGTGGTCGTGATGGAGGTGGTCGCGGTCGCCGGTTCGACGACGAGCGCAGCAGCAGAGGTTCCCGTCCGAACCCGTTTGCTCGCCCTGCCAAACCCCAACCCGAAGCACAGGTTGAACCAGTCGCGGAATCGACGGTGGAGTCGGTCGTGGAGTCTGAAGCGGCCCCAAGCGACGACACCAGTTCGACCCCCGTTGCGGATGGATCGGCCTTAGATGTGTCGACGGACGAGACCAAAACCGAAACGACCGAGGACTGATTGATGAACCGGCCAAGGGTTCTTTCTGGGGTGCAACCGACAGGAGCGCTGCACCTCGGCAATTGGCTTGGTGCCATCCGCAACTGGGTTGACCTGCAGGAGAGCCACGACACCTTCGTCTGTGTGGTGGATCTCCACGCCATCACCGTTCCCCATGACCCCAGCCGTCTGGCTGAGGACACCCGCTCCACGGCTGCGCTCTACCTGGCCTGCGGCATGGACCCCAAGCGCTGCTCGGTGTTTGTGCAGAGCCAGGTGGCAGCCCACAGTGAACTCTGCTGGCTCCTGAATTGCGTCACACCGCTCAATTGGCTGGAACGGATGATCCAGTTCAAGGAAAAGGCGGTGAAGCAAGGGGACAACGTGTCCGTGGGTCTGCTGGACTACCCGGTTCTGATGGCCGCCGACATCCTTCTCTATGACGCTGACCTTGTGCCCGTCGGTGAAGACCAAAAGCAGCACTTAGAACTGGCGCGTGACATCGCTCAGCAGCGCATCAATGCCCGTTTCGGTGACAAGGAAACGCCTGTACTCAAGGTTCCGAAACCTCTGATCCTCAAGGAGGGCGCTCGGGTCATGAGCCTGACTGATGGTCGCAGCAAGATGAGCAAGAGCGATCCGAATGAGGGAAGTCGCATCACGCTGCTGGACCCTCCAGAGCTGATCACCAAAAAGATAAAACGCGCCAAAACAGACCCCCTGCGGGGACTTGAATTCGACAACCCGGATCGACCGGAAACTGACAACCTCTTGGGGCTTTACGCGATCCTCAGCGGCAAGGGACGGGATCAGGCCGCCAGCGAATGCGCCGAGATGGGATGGGGGCAGTTCAAACCGATGCTGGCCGAAGCCACAGTGAACGCCCTGGAGCCCATCCAGGTGCGCTATCGCGAGCTGATGAGCGACCCCGCGGAGCTCGACCAGGTGCTGAGCACGGGACGCGAAAAAGCCGAAACCGTGGCCAACGCCACGTTGGAGCGGGTTCGAGAGGCCCTGGGCTTTGCCCGACGAGCCTGATCACGACCAAAGACAACCATCAGCTGCTCTTATCAATACAAGGGATACGGCCTCTCCCCATACCCCAAGAGATTTGACGGAAACAATCGCAGCGACAGCAATGAGTCCCGGAAGACTCTCAGGACGCTCTCACTTGCGTAGACACAGCGATATCACCATGTCAACCCCTCAGGAGCCGATCTCGCGCGGAGGCATCGTGGGCCAGCACTGTGACCGTCCACCTGATTGTCCTGCGTGCGTCATCTTTTTTCTGCGTCCAACAAAACCTCTCGTTGGAGCCGACCTCTGGTCGGTGCAGCGCTGACCGCAGGAATGGTTCTTTGCGCAGGAGCATCACAGCCCCCCCAAAGCACCCCAGATCTCCTGACAGATATCGGCCCCAGCAGTCGCGCCTCCCTGTCGTCAGGTAACGAGGGAGGCCGCTACGAGTTAACGCCTGAGCGACGCGCATTGCTCAACACCATCCGCTACGCCGAAGGCACCTGGAAAGACGGTGAAGACAAGGGCTACCAAATCATGTACGGGGGAGGTCAGTTCCAGGACCTCTCCCGTCATCCAGAGCGGGTGATCGTGAAGCGCTACACCAGCGCCGCTGCGGGTGCTTATCAGTTCCTGCCCAAGACCTGGAAAGGTGTAGCCCAGGAACTCAGGCTGTCCAGCTTCGAACCCAGGCACCAAGATCAGGCCGCACTACATCTCGCGGAGCGACGGGGTGCTCTGGATGAGATTGATCGGCAGGGTCTTACCAAGGACGCCATGGCAAAGCTGGCACCCGAATGGGCATCCTTCCCAACCAAAGCCGGTCACTCCGCCTACGGGCAACCGGTGAAGAGTCATCAGGAGCTGGCAAGCTTTTACAGCAGCAACCTGCGCCAGCTGAGAAGTCAGCTGGGTGCCTGAGGAGAACGGGAGGAACCCAGCTTCGCGGCCAATGCCCACACCTCCGTGACCAAACCGTGCCAGGGGTTCATGACCTCCATGGAAACGGCCATGGGCTGTGTTGAGGCAGCCACCAGGGCACGTGTGGCAGCAATGGCCTTCATTCCCTCCTGCAGTCGCCGCTCCATGCTCTGACGCTCCTGGTGCGACATCACCGCATCCGGACAGGCCTGGAGAAGCTCCTCCCCGCGCTGAAACCAGTGCTCGAAGTCATCGAGAAGGGAAGCCAGCAGCTCGTCCAGCAGAGCACCGGCGTCCCGATTGGTTGACTCGCCCACGTGATGCCCTCGGGTCTCGCCCATAGGATGGCGGGCCTCGTACCTGAACCGGTGAGCAGCGCTGCAGCAACCACCCCAGCCCCCTCAGCACCAGTGGTTCTGCCCAAGACCAGCGAAAGCGATCAACTGCTCAAAATCCGCCACTCGATGAGCCACGTGATGGCCATGGCTGTGCAGCAGCTGTTTCCCAAGGCACGCGTCACCATCGGGCCTTGGACCGAAACCGGGTTTTATTACGACTTCGACAATCCCGATCCCTTCACAGAGGCTGATCTGAAGGCCATCAAGAAAGGGATGATCAAGATCATCAACAAGAAACTTCCCCTTGAACGGGTTGAGGTGAGCCGCGGCGAGGCCGAAGCAAAAATCAAGGCCCAGAACGAGCCCTACAAGCTGGAGATCCTCGAAGGCCTTCAGGAGCCCATCACCCTCTACACCTTGGGTGAGGCCTGGTGGGACCTGTGCGCAGGACCTCACGTGGACCACACGGGGCAGCTCAACGCCAAGGCCTTCGAGCTGGAAAGCGTGGCAGGCGCCTACTGGCGAGGCGATGAAACCAAAGCGCAGCTGCAGCGCATCTACGGCACAGCCTGGGAAACCCCCGAACAACTGGCGGAGCACAAACGCCGCAAGGAAGAAGCCCTGCGCAGGGATCACCGACGCATCGGCAAAGACCTCGACCTCTTCTCCATCGAGGATGAAGCCGGTGCCGGCCTCGTGTTCTGGCACCCCCGCGGCGCCCGCATGCGCCTGCTTATCGAGGAGTTCTGGCGTCAAGCCCACTTCGAAGGCGGATACGAGCTCCTCTACACACCTCACGTGGCCGACATCAGCCTCTGGAAGACATCAGGCCACCTCGACTTCTACGCCGAAAGCATGTTTGGGCCGATGGAGGTGGACGAACGGGAATACCAGCTCAAACCGATGAACTGCCCGTTCCACGTGCTCACCTATGCCAGCAAGCTGCGCAGCTATCGGGAACTGCCGATTCGCTGGGCCGAACTCGGGACCGTTTATCGCTACGAGCGACCGGGCGTGATGCACGGCCTGATGCGCGTGCGCGGCTTCACCCAGGACGATGCTCACGTGTTCTGCCTCCCGGAACAGATCAGCGACGAGATTCTGAAAATCCTCGATCTCACCGAGCGCATCCTCTCCACCTTCGATTTCAGCAACTACGAGATCAACCTCTCCACCCGACCGGACAAGTCGATCGGAGATGACGACGTCTGGGACCTCGCCACCAAGGGACTGATCGAGGCCCTGGAACGCAAGGGCTGGGCATACAAGATCGATGAAGGGGGCGGCGCCTTCTATGGCCCGAAGATCGATCTCAAAATCGAAGACGCCATCGGCCGGATGTGGCAGTGCTCGACCATCCAGCTGGATTTCAACCTGCCGGAACGCTTCAAGCTCGACTACATCGCCGCCGACGGCAGCAAGCAGCGTCCGATCATGATCCACCGCGCCATCTTCGGCTCGCTGGAGCGCTTCTTCGGGATCATGACCGAAAACTATGCCGGCGATTACCCGTTCTGGCTGGCCCCTGAACAGGTGCGACTGCTGCCGGTCACCGACGAAGTGAAGCCCTACGCCGAACAGCTGCTGGACCAGCTCACCAAGGCCGGGGTACGCGCCACAGTCGACCGCAGCGGCGACCGCCTCGGGAAGTTGATCCGCACCGGCGAACAGATGAAGATCCCTGTTCTGGCCGTCATCGGTGCGAAAGAAGCGGAGCAGAACGCTGTGAGCCTGCGCAGTCGCCGGGATGGTGATCTCGGGGTCACAGCAGTGGCCGACCTGCTCAGAGCTGCCCAGACGGCCAACAACCAACGCGCTGCAGGCCTGGAGCTGAATTGATGACGGAGTCCCCTGTGAACAACCTGGCCGATCTCGCGCGTTTGCGTGGAGCACCAGAGCTGCTTCCTCAGACCAGAGATCAGCTCCGCCAAGAGCTCAACCAGGCGATGGCCACCGCCCATTGGTTCACCATTGGCGTCATGGCCCCCTCCATGGATCAGGCGCTCTCAGCGCTGCGCAATCTGGAGCAAAGCCAACAGTGGGACTCCATGGAGCTTGTCGACAGCCCGGAGGGACCGGGTCCTGTTTTTCTGAAAGCCAACCAGAGGGGGGGGACAATCCGGATTCGGATCGAGCACGGCCTCGGCGAAGGAATTCTGATCAGTGGGCACGGCGAGGACGAAACCACGCAAAGCACCACCTGGGGACCACTTCCACTGGACTTCTTCTCCTGACCTTCCCACGCTGGTAGGAGATACCGCGGGTTTGTATGGCCACCCCCACACTCCTTGCAGGGGACATGGGAGGCACCAAGACCCTGCTTGCTCTTTACGAGAGTGACGGGAGTCAGCTTCGCCTGCTGCATCAGCAGCACTTCCGCTCCGGGGAATGGTCTTCTCTCGAGCCGATGCTCGGCAGCTTCCTCAACGATCGTCCAGCCGATCTTGCTGCTCCTGCTCATGCCTGCATCGCCGTCGCCGGTCCGGTACGTCAAAGGGAGGCTCGGATTACCAATCTGCCCTGGCGACTCCGGGAGGCCGACCTGGCTCATGCGGCGGGATTGGAACGTCTCGAGCTGGTCAACGACTTCGGCGTGCTGATTTACGGACTGCCCCACTTCAATGACAGCCAGCAAGTGATCCTTCAAAACGGTGAACAGGATCATGGCCCCCTGGCGATTCTTGGTGCCGGCACCGGTCTTGGTATGGCACGGGGACTGCGGACCGAACAGGGCTTGGTGGCAGTGGCAAGCGAGGGAGGGCACCGCGAGTTCGCCCCGCGCAATGAAGCGGAATGGAACCTGGCCTGTTGGCTCAAACAGGATCTAGGCGTCAGCAGGCTGTCGATCGAGCGCATCGTGAGTGGCACCGGCCTGGGGCATGTGGCCCACTGGCTGCTTCAAAAACCCGATGCCGGAATGCACCCCCTGCGCAGCGTTGCCGAAGCCTGGCGACGCAACAGCCCCAACGATCTTCCAGCACAGGTGAGCCTCGCTGCTGAAGAGGGAGACCCTTTGATGCAGCGCGCATTGCAGTTATGGCTGGAGGCCTATGGATCAGCGGCAGGCGACCTTGCCCTGCAAGAACTCTGCACAGGAGGCCTCTGGGTCGGTGGTGGCACCGCATCAAAACAATTAAAAGGACTGCGATCCGAAAACTTTCTCAACGCGATGCGCGACAAGGGACGCTTCCGCGAGCTGATTGAAGGGCTGCGGGTCACGGCCGTGATCGATCCAGATGCCGGACTGTTCAGTGCCGCCTGCCGCGCACAGATGCTGGCGGAGTCAGGTGGGACACTGGCCTGAGCAGAGGATCAGCGATGTCGCAGCCGCGCATCGGTCAGAAAGTGGTCGTTGACGTCCCGGCAACCACCGCCAATCTCGGACCAGGCTTTGACTGCCTCGGTGCTGCCCTCGATCTGAACAACCGTTTCGCGATGCGTCGGATCGAAGGCGGTGGTGAACGGTTTGAGCTGATTATTGAGGGTTCGGAGGGCAGCCACCTCCGCGGTGGGCCAGAGAATCTCGTTTACAGAGCGGCGCAACGGGTATGGAAGGCGGCTGGGCTCGAACCCGTTGCGCTGGAAGCACGGGTTCGGCTTGCGGTGCCACCGGCACGGGGACTGGGCAGCAGTGCCACGGCGATTGTGGCCGGATTAATGGGGGCCAATGCCCTCGTTGGTGAACCCCTCTCCAAGGAGAAGCTGCTGGAACTGGCCATTGATATTGAAGGGCACCCCGACAACGTTGTGCCTTCTCTTCTGGGAGGGCTCTGCATGACCGCCAAGGCTGCATCCCAGCGCTGGCGAGTGGTTCGTTGCGAATGGACGCCGAGCGTGAAGGCCGTTGTTGCGATTCCATCGATTCGCCTCAGCACCAGCGAAGCCCGCCGCGCCATGCCCAAGGCCATCCCCGTTGGCGATGCAGTGGTGAACTTGGGTGCCCTGACGCTGCTGCTGCAGGGGCTCCGCACCGGCAATGGTGACCTGATCTCCGACGGCATGCATGATCGTCTGCACGAGCCCTACCGCTGGCGTCTGATCAAAGGCGGTGACCAGGTCAAACAGGCGGCGATGGACGCTGGAGCCTGGGGTTGCGCGATCAGCGGTGCAGGGCCGAGCGTCCTGGCGCTCTGCTCGGAAGACAAAGGCCCAGGCGTCAGCCGCGCCATGGTCAAAGCCTGGGAAGCGGCGGGAGTCGCCAGCCGTGCACCGGTACTGAATTTGCAGACCTCAGGCAGCCACTGGCAACCTGCGGAAGATGAGTAGATCCACCTAAACCGAGGGTTCAGCCCTGTTAGCTTTGTTAAAGATTGCAGACAGGGAATGGACGCTGGGTTAGCAGAGCTTGCTGTCTCGAGCAGTCCATTCCCCTGGTTATCCCTGATTGTGTTGCTGCCGGCGGCAGCAGCCCTGGTGCTGCCACTGGTGCCAGCCAGCGAGGACAAGCCATCCCCGGCGCCCAGGATCATCACGCTCATCGTCCTTCTGGTCGATCTGCTGCTGATGATGGGGGTGTTTGCCACCCGCTTCGACCCCAGCGCTGAAGGCCTCCAGTTGGTGGAACGTGTGAGCTGGCTCCCGGCCCTCGGCCTGGAGTGGTCCCTTGGTGTGGATGGTCTTTCCGCGCCTTTGGTCGTTCTCAGCGGCCTGGTGACCTTGCTCTCAGTAGCCGCCAGCTGGTCGGTTGAGCGCAAACCAAGGCTGTACTTCGCCCTGATGCTGGTTCAGGCCTCTGCCCAGGGCCTGGTCTTTCTCTCCCAAGACTTCCTGCTCTTCTTCCTTGCCTGGGAATTGGAGCTGGTTCCCGTTTACCTGTTGATCGCTATTTGGGGCGGACAGAACCGCCAATACGCCGCGACCAAATTCATCCTTTACACAGCGCTTGCCTCCTTGCTGATCCTGATCAGTGGTTTAGCGCTGGCCCTTTCGGGCGATTCCTTTACGTTCAACCTCACTGAACTGGCCGCTCGCTCCCCCGGCGGCAGCTTTGGTCTGTTGTGTTACCTGGGCTTCCTGATCGGCTTCGGCGTCAAACTGCCGATGTTCCCTCTGCACACGTGGCTCCCGGATGCCCACGGTGAGGCGAATGCGCCGGTGTCGATGCTTCTGGCAGGTGTGCTCTTGAAAATGGGCGGATACGCGCTGCTCCGCTTCAACGTGCAGATGCTGCCGGATGCGCACTACACCCTCGCTCCTGCACTGGTGATCCTCGGGATCGTGAACATCGTCTACGGCGCCCTCAACGCCTTTGCCCAAGACAACGTGAAGCGCAGGATCGCTTGCAGCTCAGTCAGTCACATGGGATTTGTCCTTGTCGGGATCGGTGCCGTGGATGCACTGGGGATCAGCGGCGCGATGCTGCAAATGGTCAGCCACGGCCTGATCGCCGCCGCGATGTTCTTCGTGACAGGGGTGTTTTACGAGCGAACAAAAACTCTCTCAATTCCAAACATGGGCGGGTTGGCGAAAGCGTTGCCCATCACCTTCGCCTTCTTCCTGGCCAGCTCCCTGGCATCGCTGGCGCTGCCAGGTATGAGCGGCTTTATCAGTGAAATCACCGTGTTCCTTGGCATCACCAGCCAGGAAGCCTTCACCTCACTGTTCCGATCGATCACCGTGCTTCTGGCCGCCATCGGTCTTGTACTCACACCGATCTATCTGCTCTCCATGTGCAGGAGAGTGTTCTTTGGCCCAAGGATTCCTGCACTTGCCAGCGTGAATGACATGAGGCCTAGGGAATTGATCATTGGCCTCAGCCTGCTGGTACCAACCCTGGTGATCGGAATCTGGCCTCGCGTCGCAATGGATCTCTACGAGGCCTCCACCAATGCCCTCGCCCTGCAGTTCATCGCCAGCTGAAATGACGACCTCTATTTCCCCCCTCCTTCGCGGCAAAGGGCTACCCGAGTTTCAGGCCATTTCGCCAGAGCTGGTCAGCCAAGACATTCCTGTTCTCCTCGAACAGCTCGATCGAGCCTTCAGTGAGCTTGAGAAATCTCTGGAATCAGCCTTAGCGGGCCCGTCCCGACTCTCCTGGGACGCGGTCATGCAGCCGCTTCAGGCCATCGGCGAACGGCTGCGGTGGAGCTGGGGTGTGGTGTCTCACCTCAATGGCGTCTGCAATTCTCCCGAGCTACGCGATGCCCATGCCACCCAGCAGCCCGATGTTGTGCGTCTCAGCAACCGCCTGGGGCAAAGCCAGATTCTTCATCGGGCCCTGGAATCACTGCAAAGCAGTCCTGCCGATCCGCTGAACGCAACCCAACAGAGGATTCTGAAATCAGAGTTGCTGTCGATGCAGCAGCGCGGGGTTGGCCTCAGTGGCGATGAGAAAGCAGCTTTCAACCGCACCAGTGAGCGTCTGGCCGCACTCTCCACCCAGTTCGGAAACCACGTCCTCGATGCCACGCAGCAGTGGACCCTGAAGCTCACCCAACCCAACGAGGTGGAAGGCCTGCCGCAAAGGGCTTTGGAAGCGCTGGCCGCAGCAGCGCGTGAGGCAGGGGACGCTGAGGCTTCCGCTGAATCCGGCCCCTGGCTGCTCGGGCTGGACATGCCCCGCTACCTGCCGTTCCTGACCCATGCCAAAAACCGTGCCCTGCGAGAACAGGCCTATCGCGCTCACGTGGGTCGAGCAAGCGAGGGAGAACTCGATAACCGTGCGTTGATTGAAGAAATCCTGACCCTGAGGAGAGAACAAGCCGCTCGCCTGGGCTATGCCCACTGGGCTGATCTCAGCCTCAGCGCCAAAATGGCCGATGACGTGCCGGCGGTCGAAGCACTCCTGGAAGAACTCCGCGCTGCGGCCTATCCAGCAGCGGAGCAGGAACTGCGGGATCTCCAAGCCATCGCCAGGGAACACCAAGCCCCGGAAGCCGATGACTTGGCCCCCTGGGATGTCGCGTACTGGTCAGAGCGACTGCGCCAATCCCGTTTCGACTTAGATCAAGAAGCTCTGCGCCCCTGGTTCCCGCTGCCGAAGGTTCTCGACGGTCTGTTCAGCCTCTGCTCACGGCTGTTTGACGTGGAGATTGTCGCCGCCGATGGCGAGGCACCGATCTGGAACGACGATGTTCGCTTCTTCCGGGTGAAACGCTCGGATGGCACACCGATCGCTGGCTTCTACCTGGACCCCTACAGCCGGCCGGCGAGCAAACGCGGTGGGGCCTGGATGGATGAATGCCTCGGCCTGAAGAAGCAACCGGATGGATCGGTGGTGCTGCCGGTGGCCTATCTGATCTGCAACCAGACTCCACCTGTCGGAGACACCCCCAGCCTGATGAGCTTCGAGGAGGTGGAGACCCTCTTCCATGAATTCGGCCATGGTCTCCAGCACATGCTCACCACCGTTGAAGAACCGGAAGCCGCCGGCATCAGCAACGTGGAATGGGATGCCGTTGAACTCCCCAGCCAGTTCATGGAGAACTGGTGCCTCGATCACGCCACATTGATGGGCATGGCGCGCCACTGGCAGACCGGTGAACCTCTGCCTGAGGCTGAATTCAACAAGCTACGTAGCAGTCGCACCTTCAATGCGGGACTGGCCACCCTCCGGCAGGTTCACTTCGCCCTCAGTGACCTTCGCCTCCACAGCAAGTGGACTCCGGAGCTCGGCGTTACGCCCGACGCGCTGCGCCGTGAGATCGCCGCGACCACCACAGTGATGGCTCCGATCCCAGAGGATCAATTCCTCTGTTCCTTCGGCCATATTTTTGCGGGCGGTTATTCAGCCGGGTACTACTCCTACAAATGGGCTGAAGTGCTGAGTGCGGATGCCTTCTCAGCATTTGAGGAGGTGGGTCTGGATCATGAGGATCGGGTTCGTGAAACCGGAGCTCGCTTCCGCGACACCGTGCTCAGCCTGGGTGGTAGCCGCTCCCCTTCGGAAGTCTTCGAAGCATTCCGCGGCCGCTCTGCAAGCACCGAGGCGCTGATTCGCCATTCCGGCCTGGTTGCCGCGGCCTGAACTCAGTCGCGCAACGTGCTGCAAAGCCGTCGAAGGGCGGCGGGATGGCTAATCAACTGCTGATGGGTCCAAACGGGGAGGCCCTCGCGACGACCCATCGGCAGAACGGCCCTCCAGCCTGGACACACCATCAGATCCCAGCGGCAAAAGAAGCTGCAGCACTCGATACCAGCCAGGGCCTTGGGCTGTCCATTCAGTTGCCGTAACAGGCGACTGCCCACTTTCATGTCTGCAGCGCCGGCCAGTAGCGGGCGGGGCACCAGCTGGGCGGCAAGGGTGCCCTGCTGTGGACTGCCCACGCTGAAGAAGCGCCTGGTGCGCTGCACCCCCCCCAGCTCCTGCAACCAGATCCTCCCGATCACTCCCCCCATCGAGAACCCCAGAAGATCAACTTCGGTGTCTGAACCGAAGCGCTCCTGAATGTGCTGATCCAAGCGAGACGCCAACTGACGTAAGGGGACCCACCCCAGACCATGGGGAAGGTGCGGCGCAAGCAACGGTCGATCCGGCTGGTCAAGCTCCTGAATCAGGCGGTGAAAGAGGCGGGGCGTGTCCCAGAGACCATGCACCAACACGAGGGGAGTGGTCACAGCGCCGACGTCCCCCCGTGACGCGAGCGTTCCACGAACACCCGACCGTTGAACCCTGGAACCGGTGCAGCACATTTGGTCAGTCGCAGCCAGACCGGGATGGGCCCGTACAGCGTTTCCAGACGATCCAGTACCTGCTCGCTGAAGTGCTCGATCGTGAGGCAATGAACCTGCTGGGACAGAGCTTGCAGGGCCTGAATCGCCACGCTGTAGTCAAGGCTCCGGCTCAGGTCGTCAGCTCCGGCGGCGGCAGTCAGATCGAGCTGAACACTGAAATCAAGGCTGAACCACTGGCCATCCCGGCGTTCGTGCTCCAACACCCCGACATGGGCCCACAAGCGGAGCTCCCGCACCCCGATGCAATCCATCAGAGGGGCCGGTCGATGTGGGTGAAGGCACGGCTGCCGTTGGCGTAGTCGGCAGCGATGTGGCCCTCGCCGCGCAACCGGTAGCGGTACGTCACCAGCCCCTCCAGACCGACCGGTCCCCGGGGCGGCAGGGTCTGGGTGCTAATTCCCACCTCAGCGCCGAATCCGTAGCGGAAACCATCGGCAAACCGGCTCGAGCAGTTGTGATAAACCCCGGCGCTGTCCACCGCCGCAAGGAAGCGATCAGCAGCCTTGGAATCCTCGGTGAGGATCACTTCGGTGTGACGCGACCCGTAAGAGCGGATGTGGTCGGTAGCTGCCTCCAGATCATCCACCAGCTTCACTGCCAGGATCAGATCCAGATACTCCGTGCTCCAGTCCTCCTCCGTGGCCGCTTCAGCCACACCAAGGGCCATGCTCTCCGCATCGCCCCGCAGCTGAACCCCGGCAGCCGCGAATGCCGGCAGTGCTGCAGCCAGAAAAGGCTTGGCAATGGCCCGATGCACCAGCAACGTTTCGATGGCATTGCAGGCTGCGGGGTACTGGCTCTTGCTGTCCACCGCCACCCGAACGGCTTTATCGACGTCGGCAGCAGCATCCACGAAGAGATGGCAGACCCCATCGGCATGGCCGAGCACCGGGATGCGGGTGTTGTCCTGGATGAAGCGAACCAGTTCGTTGCTGCCCCTGGGGATGATCAGATCCACGAGGCCATCCAGACGCAACAACGCCAGGCTCTCCTGACGTGTGGTGAGCAGCGCGAGGGCATCGGCAGACACCGGACTTGCCGCCAGACCTGCCTGCAAGGCTTCCATCACGGCCTCGTTGGTGCAGCGCGCCTCACTGCCCCCCTTCAACAGGGCACCATTTCCCGAACGGATCGCCAGGGACGCGATCTGCATGACCGCATCAGGCCTGGCTTCAAAGATCACACCCACCACCCCAAGCGGGACGGAAACCCGTTCCAGGACCAATCCGTGATCCAGCTCCCTATGCAACTGGCGACAGCCCAGTGGATCGCTCAGGCTGGCCACCTTGCGGACGCCATCAATCGCTGCAGCCAACTTGGTTTCATCCAGCTTCAGCCTGGCCATCAGGGCCGGTGCCAGCCCCTCGGTTGCAGACCGTTCAAGGTCTTGACGATTGGCAGCCAGGATGCTGCCGGCACGCTCGGTCAGGGCATCCGCCATCGCCTGGAGCGCCAGCGCCCGTTGGCCGTCATCGGTCTGCCCCAGATCAACAGCAGCACGGCGGACAGCCGCTGCACGCTGCAACAGCGCGGCGGAAGGCTCTGGAACGCTGGACATCAACGCAATCAATCTGGAGCCATCATCCCGTTCAGCCGCTGCAGGGCGAGCCGCGCAGCCCCAAGGCGTCCGGCGCCATTACCAAGGCAGGCGGCTTCGATGCGCAACCCCTCCCGCGACACGGCCTGAACCCGCGACTCCACTTCGCGTCGTACTGACGGGAGAAAGTGATGCGCTGCACCCGCCAGCCCACCACCCAGCAACACCAACTGAGGGGTAAAAACGTAAACCAAAGAGGCAACGCCACAGCCCAGACACTCGCCGTAACGATTCCAGACCTCAAGCGCAGCCGGATCACCGACATCGGCCTCTGCACTGAGCTGGCGGGGATCGCGATCGCAGAGCCGCCGCAGGCCCGTGATGCTCGCGAACTGCTCCAGGGAGCCACGGTTGCCGCTGTTGCAGGCCGGACCATCGGGCTGCAACCCGATCAGCCCCGGTTCCGCCGCAGCACCGTTGTGGCCCGTAAACAACTCCCCCTGCAGGAGCACCCCCCCACCCACACCGGTGCCGAGAGTGAGCAGCACCACATCCTCCACACCCTGGGCAGCACCGAGCCAGGCCTCACCCACCACAGCACAGTTGCCGTCATTAGCGAGGGTGACCCGGCGATTGAGCCGTGACTCCAACCAGTCCGCCAGCGGCACGTCCTCCCAACCGGGCAAGTTGATGCAAACCCGCGCCACCCGGGCTGCCGCATCCATCGGACCAGGAAGCCCGATTCCAACAGCCTCGGCCTGGTGCTCCGGGTCGATCTTTGCGATGGCCTCACAAAGGGCCATGGTCACGGCGCCAGGAACGGCGGGCTGCGGTGTGGGCCATTGCGCCTCCGCTAGCACCGTGCCATCGGAAGAGATCCGAGCCAGCTTGATCGCCGTGCCCCCAAGATCCACACCGATCACCTGTGCAACAGGCATGACTCAGAACCGGAAGAACACCTGCAACTGGCTCTGCCAGGTGCCGTTGGCATCCACAGCCCCAGACACGGTGGTGTTCGGCGTCAGCCGATAGGAGACGGTTGCCTGGGGAGGAACATCGGTCGTGTTCGGTGCAGCCAAAACGGAGAGGTCGAACTTGTCGGTCAAATCCACTCCGAACTCGGTCACCAGTGTGAATGTCGGCGGGACCCGGCCTGAGGTGCGCTCTTTCTCCGACTTGACATCGGGGGTGACGTAGGTCGGGAAAATTGCCACCTGAAGCCTTTGCCCCATGGCATCGGTCAAGGTGCCCAGCACAGGAGAGAGCAACGACTGGCCCACAACTGTGGCCAGAGCGGCACCACTGCTTCCGCCCAAAGCCGACAGGGAATTACCGCCGATCAAGCCCAGCAGCTGCTGCTTGCTCATGGGTGGTGAGCTGCGTAAAACAAGGTTGTCGCTGCCAACCAGACGATTGGCCGGGCCAGTGGCCTGCACCGTGATCTTCACCAGCCGGAGCTGACCGCCTCCTGGGTAAGCACTGCCAGTGCCGTTGGCATCAAACAAGTTGGAGCTGGTGATCTGATCGCTGCTGCCCACGCTGACGGTGTCGGACACCCTGGATTTCATCGCGATATCGACATAGGGAACGAGCCCTAAGGAGGGTGTGAACACAGCAACATTCGCTGCCTGCGGATCCAAAGTGAACGTCGGGGAAAACGGTGGTATCGAGATCCGGCCGGAATTGAGCCGGATCACACCTCGCGCCTCCAAGGAGGGATCCAGGGGGCCGTTCAATGTCACCGCCCCTCCCCCTTTGAAATTGAGGAATGGTGGATTCAGCACCTGTAGATCAGGGCCGAGAGCAAGGCGTAAATTCTCGAAGCGAATCGCTGGCAGATTCGGCATGAACCCTTTCTGCTGATCCGGGCCCTGGATGGGTGTGTTGGGTCCCATCAGAACCAGAGGTTCCTGGAAATCCCACTTCTCCTCCAAAAGTTCGCTCACAGATTGGGAATCGGGCTGCACCGCTGCCGTGGGTCCCTCCACACCAGTGGGAATCAAACCTTGAAGTCCACCCCGCCGCACCCGTCCGAAGAATCCTGACTGCGGCCGAAGCGTGCCTCGAGACAGGGTCAGATCTCCAGAGAGGACGGGTTGCACCAAGGCACCGGAGACCTGCAGTTCTCCATCGGCCTGGAACTGCACAATCGGCTGGCGAATCTGACCTTGGCTGAGTTGCAAGGTGAGGGGTGGAGCATCGCTCCGGGGAGCAAACAGGCCAAGCGTTCCTGAACCACTCAGCTTGCCGCCGCGGCCCACCTCGGCCTCAAGGCGTTGCACCAACACCCGATCGAAATCGAAGAGAACCGAGGCGTTGATCCGGCTCAGCGCCTGTTCACCGATGCTGAGGTCACCGTTGGTGACGACTAGGAAGCCATTGGCTTGGGGTTGCTTCAGGGGCCCGCGCAACAGAAGTCGCAGATCCGTGCCCCCTTGCTTGACCGTCAGCGAATCGCCCGCAAGAAGCGTCAATACGCCAAGGGCATCCCCATGGCTTTCGATCTTCAGGTTCAGATCGGCATCAGGGTCGAAGGGAACGACCCCCGAAACGATGATGGGTTCCTTACTGTCCCCCCCCCTCAGGGCGAGATCCAGGCGGATCAATTCACGGTCGACGATGACCGATCGCTGCTCCAACTGCAGGGGTTGGCCCGCCAGACTTGCGGACTCGAGCACCAAATCGGAGACCAGCAGGGGCGCATCTCCGCTGAGGTCATAAATGCCGCGGATGCCAACGCTGCCGCGCAGCTGCGGCGGAACAGGTGCCAGCAACGCCAGCAGCGATAACGGAACCTGCAGCAGAGAGAGGTCACCGGATCCTCCGAACAGCGGGCCACGCAATGTGGCGACCATGGGTTCGAGCTGGAGAGCCTTGGCCTGGTCGTCCCCTTCAATCCACAGATGGGCCTTGGCGATGAGATCGGCCTTGAGATGCTTTGGATCAGGACCCTGGATCGTTCCCGAAACATTGACCCGTCCTTCCAAGCGCTCCAGCTCTGGTCCTTTGCTGGGATGGGCAAGGGCATAAGCCTCGAGAGCCCGTCGCGATTGCGCCAACGCTCGTAACTGCCCATCGAGGGAACCGCCGAAAGTATTGATGAACAAAGTTCCGAGATCCTCGGCACGCCCAGCGGCCAGACCGGGATGGGTGTCGTTCCCTCTCAATTGACGGGAAATGAGCGTCAGCCAGGTGACATCAAGACCTTCCGCCTCGATCTGGCTATGCATCCGCCCACCTAGACCTCCACGGCCCTTCAGCCGGATGCTGCCAACCAGGGGAATAAGCGTTGCATCTGCCTGAAAACGTCCATCCGTCAGGGATCCCTCCAAATTGAGGCTCTCCATGGCGACTCCTGCCAAGGAGGGTTCAGCGATCGCTGCAGACCCACTGACCGCGAACGGGGCCATGGCCAGGCTCCCCTCACCCGTCAGCTGGCCAGCCAGCGCTTTGGGCTGGTTGACCGGCGCAACGATGAATCGAAGACCATCGATGTTGAGGTCCGCTGCACTCCATCGGTAGCGGCGTTGCCCACCTCTGGGCGCCAAACCGTCCAGGCGCAACTGCCCCTCACCACGGTCCAGACGCACGGCCTGAGGCCAACCATCTGCAGCGAGCTCGGCCACGAGCGAGCCGGGCACTGAGGGCTGCTGGGCCGCCATCTCAAGGCGAACGCCACGGCCGAGCACACCACTGAGGCGCCCTTGCCAACGCTCGGGAACCTGCAAGGCCCCGAAGCGGGGTTGGTCCAGCATCAGCCTGATATCTGGCTGCAGGGCTGACAGTGCACCGTTCAGTCGCCCCCGCGCCGCCACCCGGCCGTTCAAAGGCGTGCCGACCAAGGGGCTGAAGCGGCTCATTTCCAGAGGTTTGAGTTCAAAGCCGCTCTGCAGTTCACCGGCTTGAAACCGCCCCTGCTCCAGTTGCAGAGGCAGGCGCGCTTCCGCCCGCAGCATCGGGCTGGTGAAGCGATCCAGCACCAGAGCCGAATCACCCGTGGACCATCGGGTCTGGAACGACCAGCGCTCCAGAAGAGGATTCACCGCCTGGCCAAGCTTCAGGGTCAGATCCGGTGAGGCCAAAGCACCACTGACGTCAACGGCTCCAAGGATCGGAGCGGTTTGACCCAACCCTGCCTGAAGCGACGGGACGGCAGACCAGAAGCGGGGATCAATCTGCAGCTCGGTGCTGCGCAGATCCAGGTTGGATCCAATCGTTCCAGCAAGCCCGAAGCGAAGTCCAGGGGCGCTGAGCCGGAGCCGGTCCACCAAAACAGCCGGTTGCTGAGGTTGAAGCCAAGGGGTGCGCCACTGACCATCCAACGTCAGAGCCGTGTTGAGGCCCATGGTCTCCGGCAGCTGGAGCTGACCATCGGCGCTCCACCGGGGCTCCTCCCAGGGGCCCTGAATCCGGAGCTTCAAGCGATCCTTGCTCGCGGGGCTGACATCTGAGCTGCGAACTTCAGCGCGAAGATCAAAGCGTTTGTTCAAAGCCACGGAGCCTGAGGCCAGAGCCTCAAACGATCCGAAACGCAGTGTTGCGGGCTCCAACTTCAGTTGATCACCCTTGCAACCAATGCTGAGGCGACGGCTCTGGACTGACGCAAGTTTGAGACGGTTCAGCCTGACTCCACCCCGGCAGTTCAAGGCGCCACCGGTCCAGCTGATCTGGATATCGCCCTGCAGTTGTCCTGAGGCAGCCAAATCCCCCGCGGGGGCCATGACCGTCCCGAACGGTTGCAGGTTGAGCCGATCCAGCCGACTGCGCAGCCTGAAGCTGGGGCGATCCCAGTGCCCTTGACCATCCAGGCGCAACGAGCCTTTGGAGTCGACCCAGCGCAGTGAAGATTCGGTGCTGAAAAATGCCTCCCCCAGCAGAACCGAGCCCTGGCTGCGGAGTTCAAGGGTCTGCCGCTGAGGGCCGAAACGCAGCCACGCGGGATCAGCCAACTTGTACTGAAGCCCAAGCCTCGGCAGGTCGCCTTCGCCGCTTGCAGGACCAAAGGTCCAGTAACGACCTGCCTCATTGGCCTCTAACTGGCCGCGCAGCTTGTGCAGGGTGATCTGAAGAACCGGCTGCAACCGCCGAAGACTGGCTAGGGGCGCAAGGCTGACCTCAAGTCCCGCCAGGCTCAGTTCAGAACGATCCACCTCTGACGGCAGGATCCGACTGGGGCCAATAGCCATCCCCCAGGGGCGTAATCCCTGGTAGGTGCCGAGTTTCAGCGGATGACCAAGAGGAGCCGAAAGAGCTCGCTCCAAGGTGGGACGGAAGCGGTCAACGGTGTGCTCCGCAACACGATCAAGGGCGATGAAACCCGCTGTTCCAGCACCGATCAGAACGAAACTGCCCGCTGCGAGCAAGGCTCTGCGCCGCGTTTTCCCCATCAGACGCGACGGACATCCCGGAATCTCGCGCAATATAAGGAGACTGTTTTCAGTCCACCAGACCCCATGTCCTTCGATCAGCTGTTGCTCACTGCCGCTCCCTGGCTGGGCTGGTCCGGTCTTGGGCTGGGATTGCTGACAGCTGTTGGTTTCCTCGCCCGTTGGGGCATCCGTTTTCGCCTGGTCGGCGTCAGCAGCTTCACGTTGTTGCTGGCGGTCAGCTGCTGGGCATTCGGCGTGAGCTATACCCCCCCCGTAGTGGTGGAGGGCGCTGTACGGGCACCGATCGTGTTCGACAACGGCAACGACCTGGTCGTGGCACAGGTGCCTACCGACCTGGCGCCCTCAACAGTCCAGGCCACCCTGGAGCAACTGGAAGGGAACCTGCGTGGCTCCGGCCGCAGCAGCAGCACTGTGCTGGTGCGGTTGCGGGGAATCCAGACAGAAGGCGACGGCCAGGGCCGCCCCGTCATCCTTGGCGAGGTCAGCAAGACCTTTCGTTGATGCCGAACTTCAACGACACAATTCAGGAGCTTCCCCAGTCGTTTCGCAGGGAAAAACAGGAGCTTGATCAAGCCGGCATCAACCACTGGTCGTCCATCCGTGACCTCACGGATCTGGAGTTGAGCCAACTGGCCCGCAGCGGTCAGGCATCGGCCCGCAATCTCAAACGGCTACGGGGCATGGCGCACTTGGTCTGCGGGTTGGATCTTCCCCCCCAGGACGCGGCACTGCTAATGCATGCCGGCATTGCCACGCCGGCCGCTTTAGCGGCGTGCAGCCCCGAGCGCCTCGTACGCCAGACCGGCAGGCTGGAGCGCAGCCTCGGGACCAAAAGGCCAGCCGTCGTGGATCTGAAGGTGGCCGGCGACTGGATCCGACGCGCCAAACAACTTGCGAACTGACCCCAACAGCCCTGACTTGATGTCAAATCCTGCGTAAGAAGAATTTATGAGGTTGTCCCCCCTGCGCACAGCTCTGTTTGCTTTGGCTCTGATCGGATCTCCCGCACTTGTGGGTGCTGCTGATTCAGATTTGCTCAACAGCGTCAAACGCAATCCTGAAAAAGCCAAGGCGATGTGTCGTTCATTCCGGGACATGAACGACAACGGCCAGTCGGCCTACTCCAAGAAAGCCACCCGCGAGGTCGCCACAAGTCAGAACCTGAACTTTCAGGATGCGGAAATCCTGGTGACCTACGTCGTGGGGATGCATTGCCCCGATGTCCGCTGAGACCAATGGAGTTCACTGCCGCCATGCGGCGCTGACGCTTCCTGATGGCGTCGTGCTGCAGTCGAGGCTGTGGCACCCCAGCCGGGGCGGACCCTGGCCTGCCTTGCTGATGCGGCAACCCTATGGAAGCCGCATCGCCTCAACGGTCACCTACGCCCATCCAACATGGTGGGCCTCCCATGGATTCCTGGTCGTCGTTCAAGACGTGCGAGGTCAAGGGGAATCGGAAGGCAGCTTCGGGGGGTTTGGTCAGGAAGCGGCCGACACCACCGCCACCCACGCCTGGGTTCGCCAACTGCCGGAATGCAATGGCCGCCTTGGGGCCTACGGGTTTTCGTATCAGGGATTAACCCAGCTCACCGCAGCTGAATCCACGCCGCCACCGGATTGCACAACACCGGCGATGACCGGACTGGACGAACGTCGCCACTGGAGTTGTGAAGGAGGCGCCCACTGGTGGCACCTAGGACTCGGCTGGGGGCTCCAGCTCGCCGCTCTTCAGGCACAGCGACGCGGAGATGCAACGGCCTGGCTGGAAATCCGCAGAAGCCTGGAAGACAACCGTTACCTGCGGGACGGGCCTGCACTGCTGCAACGCCATGACCCTGATGGCATGGCTTGGAGATGGTTGCAAAGCGACCCGGCCCAGGAGCAGCAATGGACGGTTCATCACCCCCCCGTGAGCTGGCTCCAACGCCCGATGCTGTTAATCGGCGGATGGTGGGACCCACATCTGGCAGGCCTTCTCGACCTCTGGTGTCGCAGCCAAGCCGCTGGAGGCCAGCCATCACTCCATATCGGACCGGCCTCCCACCTGCAGTGGTGGCCGGAAACCCAGCAGCTCTTGCTGCAGTTCTTCCAAGAGCACTTACAGGATCGACCACCACTGGAGCCGGCGCCAACCAGCCAGCTCTGGAACATCACGGACCATCACTGGGACGCCATCCCCGCACCAGACGCGCTCGAAGCGATCTCATGGGGACTGCGAAGCCAGGGACTGGCCTGCATCGATCCACACGACGGTGCGCTCGTGACGGATGGAGAGGGAGAGGGCGGCGTCAGCATCGTTCATGACCCCTGGCGACCGGTTCCAGCTATTGGTGGACACCTCGGAACAAGCCCGGGCCCCGTGGACCGCTTTGCGGTTGATCAACGCAGCGACGTCGCAACATTCACCTCTGCACCTTTGGGGGCTGAACTTCTGCTGTCGGGTCAGCCGTTGCTGCTGCTGAACACCCAAGCAGACCAGCCAGGCTTTGATCTCTGCATCAGCCTGTCGCGCCTGCCTGCTGACGCCAACACAGTTGAGCAACTGAGTACGGGCGTCCTGCGAGTTCGAGGGGAAGGGGCGCTGACATCAGCCATCCGCAACGTGACACTTCAACCCCTTCAGGCCGCACTGGCTCAGGGAGATCGCTTGCGGATCTCAATCGCAGCAGCAGCGTGGCCTGCCATTGGCGTCAACCCTGGGCACGACGGCGTGCCCTGCGGAGCACCAAGCCCGGAGCATCGTGTGGTGACGCTGACACTCGAGCTTGCTGACTCCACCCTGCAGCTGAACCCCTTTGCCTCCGGCAGACTGAAGCTCGACTGATGTTTGTGCTTTGAAGCTCTCTGCTGCCCTGCTGGCCATCGCTCTGTCAGCCCCGATCGGGTTGATCAGTCCCGCAGCAGCGGAGGAGCTAACCAGGACTGAACTCACACCAGCCCAGGCAACAGCGGCCGCCGAAGTCCTGCTGGAGGCTCTGAAGGAACGCCAAGGGAACGTGATGCATGGCGCCCTAGCCGCTCCAGTCCAGACCAGTGTTGATGTCAAGACCGTCCAGGCTCGCCTTGACCAACGCGTAGCCATCGAAGCGAGCCGCATTGTCAGCGTGATTCCCGGCTACAACACGACCACAATTGACGCTGTCGTGACCACCGCATCCGGGGACGAAGGGATGCTGATGGTGCTGGACGAGGACGGCAAGCTACTCGCCTGGAAGTGGACCGATCAGATCCAACCCATCGAAACAACAGCGCTGGAATTCACCCGGGACCTTGCGGCAGGCCGTTGGATTGCCGCAAGGTCCAAGATGTCCTTGCAACTTCAGGAAGAGCTGGCTCCTGGAGACCTGGAACGCAAGTGGACCAAGCTCAGCCGAGTCGCTGGTGGTTTCCGCAAGGTCAAGGACGCCGTAATCGCCCACCAGGGGGGGGATCAGCAACTCGTCCTCGTGGCTGTTGCCTTCGGCAAGGCCACATCCAACTTGTTTGTGATCTTCGACGAACGTGGTCGGATCATCAACGTCGACATTTCCAGGGACTTCGTCTGAAGATCAGCGGATTTGTTTCGTAAATCAGGCTTAACATCGCGCCCAATTCTTAGGTCTCCCATGGGTGTCGCCGCAGTCCTCGACTGGATGGTGCAGGACGGCGAACGGTTGGCGAATTGTCGCCATGACCACCCGTTCGCGGTGCTCGGTCCCCAGCCCTCGGATCAGGGTTGGACCGTGCGGATGTGGATGCCAGAGGCCCAAAGCGTGACCCTGCTGGTGGCTGGCGAACAAATCGCCATGACCACGCCGAACCACCCCTGGGTGTTTGAGGCAGAGATCGGCAAGGACCCTGGCCTGGACTACCGGGTCCGAGTCGAACGAGGCGGCATCGTTCACGAACAGCACGATCCCTGGGCCTTCCGTGGTGAATGGATGGGCGAAATGGATCGCCACCTGTTTGCTGAGGGCAACCATCACCACATCTGGCAAAAGATGGGTGCCCACCTCACCGAGCGAGAAGGCATCACGGGTGTGATGTTCTGCCTTTGGGCTCCCAACGCTCTGAGCGTCTCAGTCATCGGAGATCTGAACTCCTGGGACGGACGCCACCACCCCATGCAACAGCGTCTCGGGGGCATCTGGGAATTGTTCATTCCCGGACTCAATGAAGGGCATCTCTACAAATACGAAATCCGCACCCAGGACGGCCACTGCTACCAAAAGGCTGATCCCTACGGTTTCCAGCACGAAGTCCGCCCGGACAACAGCTCCGTGGTGGCCCGCCTGAACGGATACAGCTGGGACGACCAGGAGTGGATGCAGAAGCGGGACAGCAGCAACGCGCTGGATCAACCCATCTCGGTGTATGAAATGCACCTGGGCAGCTGGATCCACGCCTCAGCGGAGGCGCCGTGGATTCAACCTGACGGGACCCCCCGCAAACCGGTCCCTGCGGCGGACATGAAGCCCGGTGCTCGCCTCCTCACCTATGCCGAGCTCGCCGATCGCCTGATCCCCTACGTCAAGGAGAGGGGATTCACCCACATCGAGGTGATGCCGATCACCGAGCACCCCTTCGATGGGTCGTGGGGCTATCAGGTGACGGGTTGGTACGCCCCCACCAGCCGCTACGGAACGCCTGATGAATTCCGGGCCTTCGTAGATCGCTGCCACGCCGAAGGGATCGGGGTGATCATCGATTGGGTTCCTGGCCATTTCCCGAAGGATGCCCATGGCCTTGCTTTCTTCGATGGTGCACACCTTTACGAACACAGCGATCCACGGATCGGGGAGCACAAGGAATGGGGCACCCTGATCTTCAACTACAGCCGCAATGAGGTTCGCAATTTCCTTGTTGCAAATCTGATCTTCTGGTTCGAGCAATTCCACATCGATGGCATTCGTGTGGATGCGGTGGCCTCGATGCTGTATCGCGACTACCTGCGTCCCGATGGGGAATGGCTCCCGAATGAGAACGGCGGGCGGGAAAACACCGAGGCGGTCCGCTTCCTCCAACAAGCCAACCACGTGCTGTTCCAGCACTACCCCGGAGCCCTCTCCATTGCGGAGGAATCAACAACCTGGCCGATGGTGACGCAGCCAACGGACATCGGAGGGCTCGGATTCAACCTCAAATGGAACATGGGTTGGATGCACGACATGCTCGATTACTTCGAGCTGGACCCGTGGTTCCGCCAGTTCCATCAGAACAACATCACCTTCTCGATCTGGTACACCTACACCGAGAACTTCATGTTGGCGCTGAGCCACGATGAAGTGGTGCACGGCAAAAGCCATCTCCTGCACAAAATGCCAGGAGATGACTGGCAGAAGTACGCCAACACAAGGGCTTTGCTGGCCTACATGTGGACGCACCCCGGCAAGAAGACGATCTTTATGGGGATGGAATTCGGCCAGCGGGCCGAATGGAACGTTTGGGGGGATCTGGAGTGGGATCTGCTCAACTACGAACCCCACAAAGGCATCCAGCGACTGGTGGATGACCTCAACGTTCTCTACAAGGCGGAACCGGCCCTGTGGCGTGACGACTTCGACCAGTTCGGCTTCCAGTGGATCGACTGCAATGACAACCGCCACTCCGTCATCAGCTTCATGCGTCGGGAGAGCAGCAGCGGCACCTGGCTCGTGGTGGTGGCGAACTTCACTCCCCAAAGCCACTCCCAGTACCGCGTGGGCGTTCCACTCGCGGGCTTCTACGAGGAGATCTTCAACTCCGATGCGGCCAAATACGGCGGTAGCAACCTCGGCAACATGGGCGGCAAACCGACGGAAGAGTGGGGCATCCATGGCTACGAGAACTCCCTGGATCTCTGCCTGCCACCGCTGAGCCTGATGGTGTTCAAGCACGACCCGAAACGCAGCCTCAGCAGCAGCGAACCTGACAACATCCTGTGACGAAGGTGATGACTATCAGGGGGTGAAGCGCTAGTGGAGCCTTTGATTCAGGTAAGTTTTCGGCTGACCTGACCGGGCTTGATGAGCGACTCTTTACCCCTGCTCCTGCGTGCTGCGCGAGGTGAATCGGTGGAGCGTCCTCCGGTTTGGATGATGCGCCAAGCCGGGCGCTACATGAAGATCTACCGGGACCTGCGGGACAAGTACCCCAGCTTCCGTGAGCGGTCCGAAAACCCAGATCTCTCCTATGAGATCTCGATGCAGCCGTTTCGTGCCTTCAAACCCGACGGCGTGATCCTGTTCTCCGACATCCTCACGCCCCTGCCGGGGATGGGGATTGACTTCGACATCATCGAGAGCAAAGGTCCCCAGATTGGCGACCCCATCCGGAGCATGGCCCAGGTGGATGCCCTGCACCCGCTGAACCCAGCCGAGTCGATGCCCTTCGTGGGAGAAGTTCTGGGACGTCTCCGCGAAAGCGTCGGAAACGAGGCGGCTGTTCTTGGTTTCGTCGGTGCCCCCTGGACCCTCGCCGCCTACGTGGTGGAGGGCAAGAGCAGCAAGAACTACGCGGTGATCAAGGCCATGGCCTTCCGCGAGCCTGACATGCTTCACAAGCTGCTCGACCACTTCGCTGAGTCGATCGCCAATTACCTGCGCTACCAGATTGATTCCGGGGCTCAGGTGGTGCAGATGTTTGATTCCTGGGCTGGCCAGCTGAGCCCTGCTGATTACGACACCTTTGCTGCGCCTTATCAGAAAAAAGTGGTGGATCTGGTCAAGCAGACACACCCTGATACCCCCTTCATCCTCTACATCTCCGGTAGCGCCGGTGTGCTCGAGCGGATGGCCAACACCGGCGTCGACATCATTTCGCTGGATTGGACGGTGGACATGGCCGAAGCCCTGGCGCGGTTGCCGGAGCACATCGGTGTTCAGGGCAATGTGGACCCCGGCCTGCTGTTCGGCACCCCAGAGGCGATCGAGGCTCGCATCGATGACTGCGTCCGCAAGGCCCGCGGTCGCAAGCACATCCTCAACCTGGGCCATGGAATCCTGCCGGGAACTCCCGAGGAGAACGGTGAAGCCTTCTTCCGCTCCGGCAAGAGCGTGATGGACCGTCTCGGGGCTGCCGTTTGACCCGCATCCTGGTGACCGGCGCCAGCGGCTGCGTCGGTCAGTACGTCTCCCGCTGGCTGCTGGAGAATTCCGAGGCAGAGTTGCTTCTCTGGCTGAGGGACCCCGCCAAGCTCAATGCTGTTCCTGCAGACCACCCACGCATCCGCCTTCTGGTGGGGGATCTTCGGGACACAGACCGGTTTGCCCATGAGCTGGCAACCATCAACCGGGTGATCCACACCGCCACAGCCTGGGGTGATCCCGAGCGGGCCGAACAGGTGAATGTGGTGGCCGTGAAGCGGATGCTTGAGCTTCTGGATCCAGCCAAGCTGGAACAGGTCATCTATTTCTCAACGGCCAGCGTGCTCGACCGGCACCTACGTCCCCTGCCGGAAGCTCTGGCCTACGGCACGGAATACATCCAAACGAAGGCGCGCTGCCTCAGGGATCTTGAACAGCACCCCCTGGCCAGCAAAATCATCGCGGTGTTTCCCACCTTGGTGTTTGGCGGACGGGTCGATGGGACCAGCCCCTTCCCCACCAGCTATCTCACCGAAGGCTTGGCTGAAGCGAGCCGTTGGCTGTGGCTGGCCCGTTGGCTGCGGGTGGATGCGAGCTTCCACTTCATCCATGCGGAAGACATCGCACGCATCTGCGGCCTGTTGTCAACACATCCCCATGAGCCAAACCGTGAGCCCGGTCAAGGGGCGCTGCGCCGTGTGGTCATGGGTCAACCAGCCATCTCGGTGAACGACACCGTGGCTACTCTCTGCCGGTGGCGAGGTGTTGCTCGCACGCCAGGCATTCCGCTCTGGCCATGGCTGATTGAAACCCTGATCCGCGTTCTCCCTATTGAAGTGAACGCTTGGGACCGATTCAGCATTCGGCAGCGCCACTTCATTCACGACCCGGTGACGCAGCCGGAACGCTTCGGTGGCCGCAGCCATGCCCCGGACTTAGCAACAGTTCTTAGTGATTCCGGCCTACCCAATCGCGGAAGCCCGAGAGCTTCGCGTAAAATCTCTGGATCGACATAGCTCTTTCATGCGCTCCGTCATCCGCACCGTTGCAGCTGCTTGCTGCGCCTTCCTGATGCTGATTGGCCTCAACGTTGGCAGCGCTCAAGCCGCCACCGTTGAGGTGAAGCTCGGCACAGACGCCGGCATGCTCGCTTTCGAACCTGCCACCGTGAACATCAAGGCAGGCGACACCGTCAAGTTCGTCAACAACAAATTGGCACCTCACAACGCTGTCTTCGAAGGCAACGATGAGTACAGCCACTCTGATCTCGCCTTCAGCCCCGGCGAATCCTGGGAAGAAACCTTCGCTACCGCTGGCACCTTCGACTTCTACTGCGAGCCCCACCGTGGTGCTGGCATGGTCGGCAAGGTGATCGTCGAGTGATTCCAAAATTTCTCTAGAAATTAAGGTTTCATCCCAACTGAACTGACAACCCTGAGCTGTGTGTCAATCACAGCTCAGGGTTCTTTTTTTTGCCAGAAACGATGGATACCTTGGAGTATTGAACGGATTTTGATGGCACGCGCTGCAGGCCTGATCCTGACGCTCTTGATGATCGTCGGTTCGACTGATCTGCTGTCAGCCCCGGCGATGGCGATGGACACCTCAGCCTTTGAGCAAGGCGAGCAGATTTTCAACAGCAACTGCGCGGCCTGTCACATGGGAGGCGGCAATGTGATCAGCGCCAAACGCACGCTGAAGATCAGCGACTTGAGCAACCACGTTGAGGCCTACACGAGCGCCCCTTTGGAGGCTCTGGAGCATGAAATCGAGGATGGCCTCAATGCAATGCCCGGCTATGCCGACAAACTGAGTGAAGAGGAGATCATTGCGGTGGCCACCTACGTCGAACAACGGGCTGAATTGGGCTGGTAAGTGCGATGAGTCGTGAAGCTCTTCAAGATTTTCTGCGGGCGATCGAGCATCACCAGGGATTGCGACGCGATGCTGCGCGTTGCAGCGATGACATCGAATTGCTGGCCCTGGCCCAGCGCCATGGCTTCGACGTGATCCAGCGAGATCTCCGCGACGATGCTCAGGAATCAGCCATCACTCGCTGGTTTAAAACCAGCAGGATCCAACGCTCCTTTCAATCACCACCCTCTCAATCAAGACCGTCCTGATGGCCGTTGTCACCCTGCTCAGTGATTTCATTGATGGCACCAGCATGGCTCTGGCCGAAGACACCGATGCCGCCGATCTGAACGCCTTCATGACCGCCAATCAAGGCCGGCTCTGGGCAAGCGTGCAACAACGCCGAAGGCAGCGACGTCAAACCGTCGTGCGCCGCGGCCCTGGAACGGTGTACTTCGCAGCGAATGCCACCGGCGCAGCCACTGTGGAGCGCTACCTCAGCAGCGAAACAGGATCAGAAGAGGAAGCCGCCGCCATGCAGGCCATGCAGGCCGCAGGGGTGGAAATTGCACCCCATGTGGGGGCTGACCGCGAGCGCGATGCACTGCTCAACGGTCAATTGCGGGGGCTGACCGACCAAGCCAAGGCCGAGGGTTTCGGCTGAACCAACCGACCACGACCCAATGACGCTTCCCGACAACCCCCTGGGCCTAGAGAGTTTTGAGGAACTGGTCGACTGGACCGTCTCCTACCTCCACTTCAAACACGCACTTGAGGTCATTGCCTTCACCCCAGAGATCGCGACGGCCTACCTGAACAACTTCAGCGACTTCAAAAGTCGCTACGCCACGGAGATGAAAAAGCAGGACATCCTGGAAGCCCGTCTTCCCAAGGAGATGCGAGAGACGATTGAGGCCGAAAACGCTCACCGTGCATTGCTGAGGCAGCTCCTCAACGGTTGATCAAGCATCAACTCAGCGCACGTCCTGACTCGCCAGATCAGACCCTGAATGAGACTGAATCTCACGAAGCGGGATGGGCCTGTTTGGCAGCCTTCAGCACACCGAGGTAGAGGTCTTCGTCAATCTCGCGGATGTCGTACTCCGTCGGCTTCACCCCGTGATGGTGCTCATGGACGACCATCCAACAGCTGCGCTCCAACTCTCCGCCAGCTGTCGACGACAGCGCCAAACTCTTCTGGACGAGAGACTCCACCAGCTGTGGATCAGACATCGGCCCTTCTCAGTTCGGCGAACTCTAAAAACCCATTCCGGTTTGCCGCCCCGTGGTGAGAGCACCCAACCGAATTCTTCGGTTTGCCCCCTCGGGCCTCGCATCAATCGCCATACGGTGAACGGAGTTTGAAGCGCATCAGAGATGCAACCCACGGCGGAACAGTTCACTGAAAAAGCCTGGGCCGCCATCGTCGCCGCCCAGCAACTGGCGCAAACCAGCAAACATCAGCACCTTGAAACGGAGCATCTGCTGCTGGCTCTTCTGCAGCAGAACGGTCTGGCTGGCCGAATTCTGAGCAAAGCAGGTGTCGACGTCGCCAATTTCCAAGCGTCGGTCGAGACCCATCTCAAGCAGCAACCCAGCCTTGGATCTCCACCGGAATCAGTCTTTCTGGGACGTTCCCTGAACAGCTGCCTGGATCGAGCAGAAACAGCCCGTGATGGATTCAGCGACAGCTACATCGCTATCGAACATCTGTTGCTGGCCTTGGCAGACGATGAGCGCTGCGGAAGGCAACTGCTCAGCCAAGCGGGCGTTGATACCACCAAACTCAAAGAAGCCATTACTGCTGTGCGAGGCAACCAGACGGTGACCGATCAGAACCCAGAGGGGACCTATGAATCCCTCGAAAAGTATGGGAGGGACCTGACGGCAGCTGCCCGTGACGGCAAGCTAGACCCGGTGATCGGGCGGGACGAGGAGATCCGACGCACGATCCAGATCCTCAGCCGACGCACCAAGAACAACCCCGTGCTGATTGGCGAACCGGGGGTTGGCAAAACCGCAATTGTGGAGGGACTGGCACAGCGGATCGTCAACGGTGACGTACCGCAGGCCTTGCAGAATCGTCAGCTCATCGCCCTCGACATGGGGGCCCTGATCGCTGGAGCGAAATACCGAGGCGAGTTTGAGGAACGCCTCAAAGCTGTGCTCAAGGAGGTCACCTCCTCCGAAGGCCAGATCGTGCTGTTCATCGATGAAATCCACACGGTGGTGGGCGCAGGAGCCACCGGTGGAGCCATGGACGCCAGCAACCTGCTCAAACCGATGCTGGCCCGGGGAGAACTCCGCTGCATCGGTGCCACCACCCTTGATGAGCATCGACAGCACATCGAAAAGGACCCTGCCCTGGAGCGACGCTTCCAGCAAGTGTTGGTGGATCAACCCACGGTGGAAGACACGATTTCCATCCTGCGCGGTCTCAAAGAGCGCTATGAGGTGCACCACGGCGTCCGCATTGCCGACAGTGCCCTGGTGGCTGCTGCTGTCTTGAGCAGCCGCTACATCGCTGACCGCTTTTTGCCCGACAAAGCGATCGATCTGGTGGATGAATCCGCCGCGCGCCTGAAGATGGAGATCACCTCCAAACCTGAGGAGATCGATGAAATCGATCGCAAGATCCTGCAGCTGGAGATGGAAAAGCTCTCCCTCGGCCGTGAATCCGACAGTGCCAGCCAGGAACGGCTGCAACGGATCGAACGGGAACTGGCGGAACTGGGCGAACAGCAAAGTTCGCTGAATGCCCAGTGGCAGCAGGAGAAAGGCGCCATCGACGAGCTCTCTTCGCTTAAAGAAGAGATCGAACGGGTGCAGCTGCAGGTGGAACAAGCCAAGCGCAGCTACGACCTCAACAAAGCGGCGGAACTGGAATACGGCACCCTGGCCTCGCTGCAGAAGCAGTTGCTCGAGCAGGAAGCCCAGATCGCCTCGGAGGAGCCTGGTGAGAAAGGCTTGCTGCGGGAGGAGGTGAGTGAAGACGACATTGCCGAGGTGATCGCCAAGTGGACCGGGATCCCCGTGGCGCGGCTGGTGCAGAGCGAAATGGAGAAGCTGCTGCAGCTGGAGGATGACCTGCATCAGCGGGTGATCGGCCAGAACCAGGCCGTCACCGCGGTGGCGGATGCGATCCAACGATCCAGGGCAGGCCTGAGCGACCCGAACCGCCCCATCGCCAGCTTCCTCTTTCTCGGCCCCACCGGTGTTGGCAAGACCGAACTCTCCAAAGCACTCGCCAACCGGCTGTTCGACAGCGATGACGCGATGGTGCGCATCGACATGTCGGAGTACATGGAGAAGCACACCGTCAGTCGTTTGATCGGTGCTCCCCCAGGCTATGTGGGTTATGAAGCAGGGGGCCAGCTCACCGAAGCGGTGCGTCGTCGGCCCTACGCCGTGATCCTGTTCGACGAGGTGGAGAAAGCCCACCCCGATGTCTTCAACGTGATGCTGCAAATCCTCGATGACGGCCGCGTCACCGATGGGCAAGGCCGCACCGTGGACTTCACCAACACGGTGCTGATTCTCACCAGCAACATCGGCAGCCAATCGATCCTTGAGCTGGCCGCTGATCCCGAGCAGCATGAAGCGATGGAAGCCAGGGTGAATGAAGCTCTCCGGGCCCATTTCCGGCCGGAATTTCTCAATCGTCTGGACGATCAGATCATCTTCCACAGCCTCAGGCGGGAGGAACTGCGCCAGATCGTCACCCTCCAGGTGGAACGCCTACGCAAGCGGCTGGCTGACCGCAAGCTGGAGCTCAGCCTGAGTGAAGGGGCCGCCGACTGGCTCGCCAGTGCCGGATATGACCCTGTCTACGGGGCACGACCGCTGAAACGGGCTGTTCAACGGGAACTTGAGACTCCCATAGCAAAAGCGATCTTGGCGGGGCGCTATCGCGAGGGAGAAGCCATCCATGTAGAGATGGAGTCAGAACAAATTCGCTTGCTTTGACAAAAGAAGCTAACGGTGTCTTTTAGGGCTTATTTACGGCTGGGCTTACCGTTATGTATGACCGTTTCACCTTCTGTTGAAGTGACGCGCACGGTTCCCCCGCTCATTTGGACACCTGTGTAAAAACCGTTGATTTTTTCTACGGAGCGTCCTGGAACACCAGGTTGTACGGGATCCCCGATCATCAGTTCCCCGCGAACATGATTGAGATGGTCGAAGTTCTGCGTGAAGGAAAAGGCAAATCCCTCAGGACAGATGTTGAAACGGTTGTGTCCTAATGGATCGCTCGGCATGCAGCCTGCAATAGCGTGTGGAGCATCGACAGCAGCTCCACAAACCATAAGAGCTCCCGACGTGAGTGTGATGGCTGCAGTCTTCAGGTAATGGTTCATCAGAAAGCATCCTTGAAGTCTTTGGGCTGCTCCACGCCAAATGTTGAGTTATTCAAGCCTGGCTGGAAGACATTGGGTGCATTGTTCTGCAGTTCTAGCACTGTTGACTGATCAGCTGCATCGGGTGTGCTTGTTGACTCAGGCTGAGGAGTCGATTGGGGTATACCTAGGTTGTTGGAATCTATTTTTTCATCAGCGGCGTTGTTGCTTAGAGATTGGCAGCTCAAGGAAATCTGATTAACAATGCCAGTGTTTTGAAGAGCCAAGCATTCATAATTTTCTGTTTTTTCTTCACTCTCTGGAATGCTTTGGCATTCAACGATGGGCCATGACGTAATTAAACAGCCGAGTTTTTGATCTTCCCCACTTCCTGCCTTCCAGCAGGCTCCTGTCGCATCATGGTTGCCAATGCAGTAAACCGTCTGCGTAGGATTGGCAGATGCTTCAGAGAAGCTGACAGCTGGGTTGAACAGCAGAAAAATAAGGAAACAAAGACCTCGCACCGTTAAGTTGTAATGTTTGATCTGGATTGATCTTGACGTGGATTAGTCGGTTGACAAGCGTGGAGTCTTGGCAATTCCGGCAGGTTTCGAATTGGTCGTTGACTTAGGGGAAGTTTTTCCATGAGCGTAGAGGGACCGCACCATGCCATTTTTTGTGATCATGGGCTCACCCTCTTCTATAACGCATTTTTTGAGGGCGGGGAATTTGACGGGGTCAACAACGATTCCGTCTTTTGCCAATGAGACACACGTCTTGATCAGAGAAAGTTGTGTTGATATCACCCGATCTTTTGCTATTTGACGCGCCATCGTTTTGCAATCTTCGATTGCGCTGGAGCCAAAGGGAATGGTCATTCCTACGGTTCCGTTAAACGATTTATTTCGGGATCCGTTGAAAGTGAACTCGTCAAAATTATCAGTATTTACTTTTCCCGCATTAGTGAGCATATAGAGCGATGGCGTTCTGCAAATAATTCCAGGCCCATAGCCAAAATCATTGTTAAACGCTGTGTTGGTTTGGTAGTTAATATTGGTTCCCCCCGTGGTGACTGAGGAGGCTGCGGGGGCTGCTGTGTTGCTTACGGTTGTATTGTTATTGGTCGCTTCTGCGTTGGCATGCTGGTTAAAAGCGCACAAAAAATTAATCGCAATCAACAATAAGGCGTGCAAAGTGAAGATATGGTTTCGCCTGTGAAGCTTGTAAGACACTGCACAATTGTATTTCCTGTGATTTTATGGCAGTGCTGACGTCCTTGCAACCAATTCCGCTTTGTGCTCATCTCGAGTGTTTCGGCGGTTATGAATGCAGTCGTCTTGTTAAATGGTAATAACTGATACAAAAATCTAATTGCGTATTGTTCTTGTTGGCTCTTGCGATTTATTCCCTTCTTGTAGGGCTTTTGGCTTTATTTTTGCAGTGCCGAGCTGATTTTATTATTATTTATTTGGCTTAGAAGTTTTGGCTGAAGCTGCTTGTGAAGGCGCTTTGTTGTTGTTGGACTTTAATATTCAGTTCGTGAACCGCCATCGATGAGGCTGTGCCCTTGATGGGTTTTGAAGGGTCAGGATTCTCTATGGATTCCATCTCGGATGTGAATTTTGTGCCAGGTCCAAAAAGAAAAACATTCCTCGATTGAATCCCGTTGATGCTCATATTCCCTCCCCCTGGAGTCACGGTGAAGTTTGCGTTCGCATTGCCTTTGCTGTCTCCAAAAGCGTCGTCAATATAGCTGCCGGGTAGCAGATTCACTGTTGCACTGTTCTTTGTGCGTACGTTGCTGTTGGTGTCAATTGAATTCCGTACACCAAACGAATTTGTAATTGAAATTTGAAAATCTCTTGCGGAGCTTCCAGAGATTCTATTCATTTGTTGGGCGGATGTCCTGGCGCTAAAAAAGAGCCCAAAAATCGAGACCAATATTATTAATAAATTGTATTTAGTTCGGGACATACTGAGTATCCCGCTTTAGAAATTCTGAGAGAATGCGCTACTGAAAGATGTGTTCGAAATATCAACATTGATGTTGCTGTTCACATTGGCTGCAGCAGATGCGTTGGACACGTTGGTGGCTGCATCGCTGGCGTCGCCTGAGTTGGTTAGCGATGTGTTGAAGGACGTTACAGCAGGGTCAAGGGTCATGTCGAATGCTGACGACATACCAGTCAGGCTTGTGCTGCCCTCAGCAAACTGAGCTTCGTCGACGGAATCGACATTTCCTGTCGTCCCTCCCGCACTGTTGAAGTTGGTGGTGCCGCCGCCCACGGTGCGAACGTTCTTGATGTCAGCCGCAATCGAAGGTACGCCCCCCTCTTCAGCTGATGCGCCCAGAACCGTGGAGATTTTGCCTTCAAGTGGCTTTAAGGAAGCTTTGCTTTCAATAACCGTTCCCGACATGCCGCTCATGCTGGATGTCACGCCAAATGCGTTGCTCGTTCCAACCGAAAGGGTTGCTCTGGAGCCGTTGGACACATTGATGGTGACCGATTGGCCGGGCCCCGCTAGCTGCTCTGGTGGAAGATCTGGTGCTGTTTGGGCTTGCGAAGTAGGCGCAAAAGCCAAGCTTGCTGCAGCAATTGCAGTAGCAATAGATAAGCGCTGAAAATCAACCAATGGGATTTCCACTTGGCTAGCCCTTAGACCTACGACTCAATCGTATACACACACTGAGCAAAAATCCGTTGTGTATTTGGCCTTAATCAGGCCTTCGATCAATATTTTGTATCAGAAAGAACTTAATTGGCAATTTGGTATTCAATCGAACAATGGCAACATTGCGGATCTTGCATATTCATAAAATTTTTTGTAGCAAAATGGACATTTTTCGACGATTCAGTACCAAAACGAGCATGCGATTAACGCATATTCCAAGTATTCGACAGACTTTCCGTATCACGAGGAACTTAATTGGCAATTTAGTATCCAAATGAACACTAAGACTATGCGCATCACGCATGTTAAAAATTGTCTTGTAGCGGAAATAACATGTTCCGAAATTTTGGTAGCGCAATGAACATGCAAATCACGCATATTCCAAAATTAGGTATACCTGCGCTCTTTTAATCGGCAAGCCAGGTCTAATGTGAATGTGTTGGCGTATATGCGCTAGCACACTCTCAATTGGTTGCAACCCCATGAGAAGACCACTTCTATTGGCTGCAGCGCTTTCCAGCGCAGTGGCCGTCGCCCTCGGCAGCAGCCCTGCCAAAGCCGACATGTTCAACATCAATGCTGCCGCTCCTGGCACGCTGACCTTCAGTGGCAGCGGCACCGCTCAGTTCAACAACTCGCTGGGCACCAACAACAGCTTCCAGGTGGGCTCCGCCACAAGCCTTGGCGTCAACGCTTCCACCTCATCGACTCCTGAATATGCAGTGACGTCGACAGCGACTTTGAATCTGGACACCACGTCCAACATGTCGCAGACCATCGGCACCTCCGGCGCTGGGCAATCGAAAACAGCCACCAGCACCCGTGCGCATGATGTGTCACGGAGCGCGATGAGCAGCCGCGGCTGGGAAAGCGAGTGGGAGTACGGTCGCGAGTACGAGAATCGTGCTGGTCAAACCACCACGTATGACTCCCAAGCTTCATACGAAGCCGCTTACAACTCTGAGTACAACGCCGAATACCAAAACGCATACTCTCAGGTCAAGTCCACCGAGTCGAGCTCGACATCGGATGGAACCATCAGTGGCGCTTTCAAAACGGTTGAGTACAGCCGATCCAACGCCTCAGGGGCAGCTGCAGACTGGGAAGCAAGTGCATCAGCTAGCGCCGAAGCAAAATACGGCAATAGCTATGACAGCTCGAGCGGCAATTATTCGTTCGCATCCGAAGCTGACTGGCAAGCCGCATACGACGCCGAGTACAACTCCGCTTACTCCCGCGCATCTGCGGGGGCCAGCAAGTACTCCAATAGCAACGTGACGGTGAATGGCATCGGTTCAGATGCCGACATCGTCGCTGCTAGCGGTTCGACCTTCACCACAGATATTGGTGCAGGTAGTGGTACCGCTTCTGGCTCGACATCCACTGCACAGGGTTCAGCTGGAGCCAGCTTGAGCACAGTGTCTTTGGCCAACCAGTCGCAGTCCCAGACGGCATCAGCCTTCATTCAGTCGTTCGGTGGAACAACCACAGCTCCGGCTCAATAAGGTCTTACGCTTAATTCAACCCAAGCCCTCCCTCGCGAGAGGGCTTTTTTTTGCTCAAAAACTTCAGATAATTGGGTCTATCATCTAGAGGCAAAGAATTTCATGCAGCAGCCAACTCAAGATTTACATTGAGCCGCGAACCATTGCCCTGGTCCCTCCTGCCCTAGGGCACTCGCAATTTTCCAATCGGCGCAAGCACCCTTTAAGTCACCAGTCATTTCCCGTGTGATCCCTCGATTTCGATAAGCATCTGCCAAGCGGGGATCCAAGCGAATGGCTTGGCTGAAATCACTGATGGCAGCTTGATTCTGCTGCAAAGCGCCACGGGTGACACCACGATTGGAGTAGGCCTTGGCATAGCCAGGGTCAATAGCGATAGCTCGATCAAGATCATTCAACGCCTCTTGAAATTGACCCATCCGGCCTTTCACCAGAGCCATCGCTGCAAAAGCTTTTGCATGCTTTGGATTCAAGTTAATGGCCTTCTGAAAATGCTGAATAGATTGCTGGTTCTGCTTGAACATTGATGCGATGCGGCCCTGATAATAATGATAACTGGGATCTCTTTTGTCCTTGAAATTGCGCATTAAGGACGCCGCTTTTTGGGTCTGCCCGAGATCAAGATAAAGATCAACTTTTGAATATTTGCCGTTAACACTTGGAGAGGCGTTGGCCAAATGAGCTTCGACTAAGAAACAAAAAAGAATTAAAGATAGTCTTTTTTTAAATTTGAATTTCACTACCTTCTTGGCAAACGAGGCGACGGTCATTGTTCGACTCAGTGTTTGCTGCAAAAGCTTTGTGAGTAATTTTACTAACAGGATGGGAAATTGCTAGCCATCCAGCGAGCTCGCAACAGAAGCCCCCACCGCTAAGGCATGAACCAAGGAGGCGTTGATTGGTAAACAGCCGCATTGTTGCTGTTCTCCCGCGCCTCCACGCCATAGCAACAGGTGCGGCCACTGTCCCGCTCCTGCAGCAGCTCGTTGGCCCAGGTCCAGATCAAAGCCGCCGTTGCCTCCATGCCCACGTTCTCCATCACGCGGAGATCAATGGCCTGGAGGTCGTGCAGCCGCTGCCATTCCGCCAGCAGGGGATCGTCTGCATTCACCAGAAAAGTGTGGTCGAACTGCTGCCGCAAGCGTTGTTCGAAGGGGCGCAGGCTGGAGAAATCAACAACAAACCCGCAGGCATCCAGCTCCGTTGCGGCGAACCAGAGGTTGAAACTGCGGCTGTACCCATGCACGAAGCGGCAATGGCCCTGGTGGCGCCACTGCCGGTGACAGCAGGGATAGCCGCTGAAGGCTTTGCTGCAGCTGTAGGGGGTCGGAGAAACGAGCAAGGGGTGAAACGCGGAATGGAGCACGCTGCGGGAAGATTCAGGCGTTGCCCGAATGTCCGAGGCCTGATGCAGCCCCTCAGCCCCGCCTTCATTGACCAACTCCGTTTTAACGAAGCGGGGCTGATTCCAGCTGTGGCCCAGGACTGGCTGGATGGGGCCGTGCTGATGGTGGCCTGGATGAACCGGGACGCGATTGAAGCCACCCTGCGCAGCGGTGAGGTGCATTACTGGAGCCGCTCACGCCAGGAGCTCTGGCACAAAGGGGCCACAAGCGGTCACATCCAGACGATGCGGGAGATCCGCTACGACTGTGATGCCGACGTGCTGCTGGTGACCGTGGAACAGTCTGGAGATGTGGCCTGCCACACCGGCTCCCGAAGCTGTTTCTACGAAAACAGCGATGCCCGAACGGCCGGTGGAGCCGAGGCTCTAGCGCCGCCAACGGATGCCTGCACCGAACTGTTCCGAGTGATCGAGGGGAGACGAAAGCAGCCGGAGGAAGGCAGCTACACCAACAAGCTGCTGGCGGGTGGAGACAACAGCATCCTCAAAAAAATCGGTGAGGAGAGTGCTGAATTCGTGATGGCCTGCAAAGACGACAACGCCGCCGAAATCGCTGGCGAGGCTGCGGACATCGTCTTCCACATGCAAGTGGCCCTGGCCCATCACGGCGTGAGCTGGCGGCAGGTGCAGGAAGTGCTGGCAGCGCGCCGCGGCGCCCCGCGCCGCCACTAAGGCAGACAGGGGCTGTCGCTGCTGATCACCACGTCATCGCCGAGCTTCACGGTGTCCAACAACACCCCCATGGTGAGCTGTCCGGCATTGATGCACCCTCCCGTCACCGCCTTACCGATCCGGGTCTCGTCGTTGGTGCCGTGAATGGCGAAGCTGTACCAGCGGAAGACGCCGTCGTAGGTGTTGAAACGAAAGGGCTGCTCGGTTGCCGGCACCGGAGCCAGGCTGATGTAGCCGATGCCGTACTCACCGGTTTCCCCATCGCCTTTGAAGTCGATGGAGTTCATGTTGCTGAAGAGGGTTTCGCGCAGCTCCTCCTCCGTTTTTCCGGATTGCTCCACCAGTGAGGGGTCCATCTCGAAGCGGTCGTTGCTGAGGATGGCGTTGACCTGAAACGTTCCGAGCGGTGTGACGCCCTCTTCAAAGGTGGTGCCTTCACAACCGATGCCATGGCGACCATGGCCAACGGTGAAGCGCAAGGGTCCCTCAGCACGATCCAAAACACCTTCACTGGCTGCTGGATTGCTGCCGTTCAGCTGGATCCGAATCGGTTCCCGAACCTGAGGGTCCTGCAAGGAGGTGCCGGTGTCAGAGCGGCACCCCACGAGGCTCGCCATCAAGCCTGCCATCACGAAAGAACGGAGCAGGTCCACACATCGATCACGACTGAAGGCAGCATGCCGCGCCCGGATGGCGACGTCACTCCAGTGATTCAGATTCGGCCGGTTGGATGGACTGTCGAATCGTCGAACCGAATCGGGAGGGCTGCTGCATCACCCAGTCCAGCGTGAGGCGATCACGCTCCGATGGCACCAACACTGGACGTTCGCCTTGGCTGATCGCCAGGACATCGGTGGGCACCGAACTGTGGCCCCAGAGCCCGAAGGCATGGCCAAGTTCGTGCAAGGCCGTGGCCTGCAGTGCTTCAGCCCGCAAGCCGGGGGAAACCATCACCTTCACTTGAGGTTCAAGCCTTCGGCGGCCACTGCGCTGAGCATCCACAACCTGAAGTTGTGTGCGTCCGTTGCTGGCCCGCCACACCCCTGCCACCTGGCGACGGGCCGGACGCTGCCGATGAATCAGCACATTGGCCTTTTTCGGACTGTCCACCAGCGTGAGTGGAACCAATGCACCCCAGGTGGTCAGCGCCGAGGACACCCCATCCAGCCAGCGTTGATCCCAACGGTTGGCCGGTGTGGCAGCTGCGGGCTGAACCCATATGCACCAGTGCTTCAACACCGGAGGCCCCAAGGAGGTGGTTGCAATGGAGGAGGCATAGCCTGGACGCTGGCCTGGAGCCTGACGTTCCAGGGCAACCTGCAGCGTTCGAACCTGTTGTTGCGGCGGGCAGAGGTCGGGTTGCATCAGGCGGCGGGCAGACCGACTCCACGGGCCATCAACGTCGCCATCAGGGGGATGCTGGCGAAACCGACAAGTTCAATGTTGATGATCCAGGCCAGACGACCCGCCAGGGCCTCGCTCACCTTTGGCAGTTCACCTTTGCGGAGGGGAATCGCCCAAAGGATGTAGGTGATCGTGGGGTAGAGCGACAGCCCACCGACGGAGAGGTACAGGCCCACCTTCCACCAGAAGAGAGGGTTCTGTGTGTAGAACTCGGCACCTTGGCCGAAGTGGATCACCCGCAGGATGCCACTCACCAACAGAGCCAGGGCAGCAATGCCGTAAACGATGTCGGTGATCACCATCGCCGTCGCTTCCTGGCGATTCGGATTGGCTTTGATCAGCTTCCGCTCCAGCACCAGGGCACCGAAACAGAGCATGAAACTGAGGTAGTGAACGTAGGCAACGCCAGCGTTTTTGGCGATGTCGGACGTGAGAGCGACGGCCAGGGGCATTGGCGTAGCAACAGAAGGTGCGGCGACCTTAGCCACCCAATTGAATTAACAATGAAAGATTCACTTCATCAACAGGAAGAAAGAGTGTAATAACGCAAAAAGTGTTAATTCGGGAGTCTTTATTATGACCGCCAGAAAAAAACACTTTGGTTCTAGGTTCAATTCAGCCGTATCGTCATGATGACGAGTTCTCTGAGTGCTTTTCTCGGCGAAATTGGTCGCCATCAGCTGCTCACCCCAGAGCAAGAACTGATGATGGGGAGGAAGGTTCAAGCGATGGTTGCCATCACCGAACGCTGTCATCTTGCTGGCGGGAATGGCCCAGCATGTGAGTACAGCGATAAAGAAAAAGGAGTGATTCGCCGTGGAGAACGGGCCAAGAATCAGATGATCACCTCAAACCTTCGCCTGGTTGTCAATCTGGCGAAGCGCTATCAGGGCAAAGGCTTGGATCTTCTTGATCTCATTCAGGAGGGAACACTCGGGCTGACCCGTGCTGTGGAGAAATACGACCCCACCCGCGGCCATCGTTTTTCGACCTATGCCTATTGGTGGATCCGTCAGGGCCTGAACAGGGCGCTCTCCACCCAAAGCCGCACAATTCGCATTCCCGTGAATGTGAACGAAAAGCTCACCAAGCTGCGGGCGGCCAAGGCGCGCTTGATGCAGAGGAATGGCCTGAGCCCTACCGGGGAACAATTGGCGGAGTTCATGGAGATCCCCATCGCTGAAGTGGAAGACCTCTTGGCCTGTGAACTTCGCAGCGTCACCGTCAGCCTGCAGGGGGTTGTGAAATCGAAATCCGATCCCTCAGAGCTGGTGGACGTGCTGCCCAGCGAGGAGCTGCCTCCGATGGAACGGGCCGAAATCGCTGAGCGCACAGCCTCGGTTTGGTCGTTGCTGGCCAAAGCCAATCTCACCCCGAAAGAGCACACCGTCGTGACCTTGCGCTTCGGGCTGGATGGCACCAACGAATGGCGCACCCTTGCAGAAGTGGCTCGCCACATGAACTGTTCACGGGAATATTGCCGTCAGGTGGTGCAGCGGGCCCTGCGCAAACTGCGCAAGACCGGAATTCAGAACGGACTCGTGGAATCCACACTCTGAACATCGGCTCACACAGCTAGCGCTTTGCAGCTGATGTGGTGAGAGTGAAGCAATCTGGCTCCCTCCGCATGACCAACCATGCAGCTCGAACCACCGTTGAAGCCGACGTGCTTGAACGGGAAGTCATCGACGAGAGCCTGCTGCGCCGGCTATTGCAGCGGGCTGGCAGGGGTCTTGCCGCCCCTGCCCTGGAAGCTCTGGAGTTGATGCTTGACCCAGAGACTCCCTCAGCAGCGCGACTGACGATGCTCGCAGCCCTGAGTTATCTGTTGATGCCAGCTGATCTCATTCCCGACCTGCTGCCTGTGGCAGGTTTCAGTGATGATTTGGTCGCGCTCTCAGCAATGGTGGGACTTTGGAGCAATCACGTCACCCCGTCGATCCGCATGCGAGCTCGCCGCAAACTGGATCGATGGTTTCCCCTTGCGCACTGAATCGCTGAACTGAATCGCTGAACTGAGTTGCTGATTGATGACTGGCTGGACCCCTGAATTTGAAGCGGATCTCACCCTGCTGCTGAAGGATTGGTTGAAACACCAGGGGCGTTCGCAGGCCGACCTGCGGCGAAACCTGCGCGCCGTGTCGACCCGAATGCCCGCACTGCTGGAGGTGCTGGAACGAGAACACAAACTGCGCGGACTGTCCGGACTGGCTGATCGGCTCTGCAGCGTCGAAGCCGAATGGCATGGCCAGCCATCAGCAGACAACAACGGCGTCGCAGCAGCAGAGGTGGATCCTTTCGGTCAACTTGATCTGCTTTTGCAGGAAATTCGAGACGACTGCTCCGATTAAGGGACATCACGGGCAAAGTGGTGGCTCAGACATCGCTCCGATGACGCCTACACAACTCCTTAGTGCCTCCTTCTGTTTGACCATGTCGGTATGCGGCGCTTCGTCTGCCCTGGCCCAGACAGAAGGCTGGCTGAGGGGACCTGGCAGCGCAACAGGCAAAGACAGCAAGATCGAGGCCACGAATTGCGTCACTGCAGAAGACGGCTCGATGACCTGTGACACCAAAGTAGTTAACCCGGCCAGCAACACCAAAGCACGGCCCTACTACAACCCCTTCAACGACTGAGACCCGTGAGCGGACCCACCCGATCGAAGAGAACGTTTCTTGGTTTTGTTGATGCTGGTGAGCGCGAGGTCGCCCGACTTCTGACCCTGATCACTTCTGTTGTGATCGCTGCAGCGATCATCCAACTGATGATTTCTCTGGGCTCCAAACTGCTGACTGGATCAGCGGCGACGTGGTTAGGCGACGATCTCATCAAGATCCTCGGCGATCTGCTCACCGTTTTGATCGCCCTGGAGGTGCTGCAAAACATCACCAGTTACCTACGCCGCCATGTGGTGCAGATCGAACTGGTCCTGGTGACTGCTCTCACCGCAGTGGCCAGGAAAGTGATCGTGCTGCCTTCAGGTGCTGAAAATAAACCCCAACTTTTGGTTGGTCTAGGTATCGCTGTCGTCTCTCTCTCCGCCGCTTACTGGTTGGTCAAACGTGCCAATGCAACTCCCACGAAGACACGGCTTGGGCGTGGGTCTGCCAGCAAACTTGAACACCAAGACTGAGGGCTGTCGGCCAAAGAGGAAGGCCGCCCCTCCCGCTGGAAAGACGGCCTAACTCGCTCGTTTGCGCATTGCAATCGACCTCATATTCAGTGTCTGATGCCTTGGGAAATCTCCTCCAGCAATGGAACTGAGACAGGAAAGGTCGAAGCGTCTGGCTCAAGGCACCCTGGGGCCATGGGGTCCAGGTGTGAAGCAACTCTCCTGCGGGGCACCTCCGAACGATGCAGAGGAGAGTCGACTGGCTTGACGCTCTTCATTGTCGCGCCAGACGAATTGCTTCCGAATGGGTGGAAACTGTTGGAGCAGGGGCCAGAAAGTCAGTCTGCTTCTGCGATTTGCTCAGGTGGAGTGTCGGCCGTCATGGGCTCCTCCGATCTCGATACACACACTCTCGTCAGCGATAACGGCAACGGCAATCAGCTGTCGTGCTCATTGCCTTTTAGGGCCGGAACACCCCATCCTGGGAATGGCGTGCCTGAACAGACTTAAGGGGCATCCCAGTGCAGGGCCAGCCAGAGCGTTCCAGGATCAGGGTCCGTGCGCTCGACCCGGTGGCGTTGATGGGGCGGAAGTGAAAGATGATCTCCAGGGCTGAGATCCACAATCCGATCGGGGTTCTCCAGCGCAACACAGGCGCTACCCCGCAGGACAAGCACCCATTCGTGTTCGGACTGATCCATCCATTCGTCGCTGGGGGATCGGTAGTCATTCGATGCGATCAGCATCAATCTCCAAGTCTCGGCGGACGCCAGCACCCGCATTGATTCCTCCCCGGGAGGTGGGCAAGGGGTCACCAGCAGATTGGCGTCCCCCCCCTGCCCATGGTCACGCTCTCCCCAGCGTCGACCAATGTCGAATCCCCAGGATTGGGCGAGCTGCACAACCTGATTGTGGTCAGCACAGTCCGCCAGCTTTTGACGACTGCTGGAGTCCTGCTGCACACGCTCCGCAAGGGACTGAAGTTGGGAGATCTTGCTGAGGAAACGGATCAGATCCTGTTCCGCCATGGAGGGACCACACAGCTTCAATAGTGATCCTGACAACAGACCAATTCAGGGATGGGCGCAAAAGTCAGAAGATCCTGACGATCTATTTCATGCCTTCTGCAACCAAGGCTCTCACCATCAGCGATCTGGAAGCAGGCTTCTCCACCTACTGCTTGGCCCTGAGACGCCTTGTCGCGGATGGACGCGACCTAGACGCCATTCGCCGGACTGTCTGCTGGGATTACCTGCAAAGACTGCACAGCTCCCTTCCTCAGGATTACCGCTCTCCAGACGAACTGATTCAGCGGTACCAAAGGGAGGCATCACCTGCTCAAGCAGACTGATCGAAGCCACAACATCCCTGTGCTGAGCCATGTCCTGCGCTACTGCATTGGTGCATGTCTGCTGCTGCTGCTGAGCCTCGGAACAGCTGAAGCCACTGCCGCTGCCGTTCCAGATGCCCAGCAAGGAGCGGTGTTGTTCGAACAGCACTGCGCGGGATGCCACATCAACGGCGGCAACATCATTCGCCGTGGAAAAAACCTGAAGCTGAAGACCCTCGAGCGTGATCACATCGCAACGGTGGACGCCATCGCAGCCATCGCCCGTGAAGGGCGAGGCCAGATGAGCGGTTACGCAGACGTTCTCGGGACGGATGGTGATCAGCTTGTGGCGGAATGGATCCTGATGCAGGCTCAGAACGCCTGGACCCAGGGATAAACCTCGAGAGCCGTCCAGATTCCCTGCTTCCAATAAATGTCGTCCTCAACGAGCTTGCGCACGACGGAGATGTCGTCTGCCTCGAAGATTCCGAAAACGTGGGTGCTTCCTTCAGTGGGCCCAAGAGTGACAAGCATTCCCTGCTTTTTAAGATCCTGAAGACGAGCAAGGTGTTCATCTCGATAGGGAGCACGCTTCACAAGAGCATCCGTGCAGTAAGTGCCCCACAAGACGAAACGTGCCATAGCAAAAGATGAAATACCGAAGAACTTTTCAGTAAAAAGGATGGCATAGCGGATTGACCAAACGCTATGTTGTGAAGGTTGATTTCTCACGAAAGCGATGCTCACTGGGAGCGACCTTCTCAATAAAGTCAAAGACCTGGGTGATGTCAGCAAGTCTGATCTGGTTCGTGCCTGTGGCTATGTGTCCCATAAAAAGGATGGTGGCGAACGTCTGAATTTCACAGCTTTCTACGAAGCCCTCTTGGACGCCAAAGGCGTCAGTCTTGGTACCGGCGGTGTTGGCGGTGTCGGCAAAGGTGGCCGCAAGCTCAGCTATGTGGCCACAGTGCAAGGCAACGGCAACTTGCTGATCGGCAAGGCGTATACGGCTCTTCTTGACCTCACGCCTGGAGATGAATTTGAAATCAAACTAGGCCGCAAGCAAATTCGTTTGACGCCTGTTGGTGAAAGCGACGAAGACGAAGAGTGATGCAGCCACAGGTGCTGAGAGCACAAGTGTTCTCTCTCTGGTCGAGACCTTTTCAACCCCGACCATCGTCGGGGTTTTTTCATGCCATCAGCGTGATGGAGGCCACTAAGGCTGATCAGCAGCGACGCGCAATTCAGCGCAAAAACGACCAGCCTCCTGAGCGATTTCGCCAGGAGATGCTGCAGCCATCCTTTTCACAAGCGCACTTCCCACAATCGCTCCATCGGCACCCCAGCCACGAACCTGGCGCACCTGCTCAGAGCCTGAAATTCCAAAACCAACGGCGACAGGAACGGGTGAGGTTTGTTTCAGCTGCTGGACCAACCCTTCAACTCTGCTTTCCATTTGGGCCCGCTCACCGGTGACACCGGTGACACTCACCAGATAAGTGAAACCTCGGCTGCATGTCGCAATCCGACCCATTCGATCTTTGGGTGTGGTGGGTGCAACAAGAAGCACGAGATCCAATCCGTATCGCTCTGCAATTGTCGACAACCGCTCCGCCTCTTCGAGAGGTAAATCAGGCACCACCAGCCCCGCCGCACCGGCCTCCGCTGCGGACTGGCAGAACGCCTCCATTCCCACATTCAGCAGCGGATTGGAGTAAGTGAACAGAATGACGGGAATCTGCAATTTCCCTTTCAAGGACCGCAGCATGTCCAGAACCGCCTTGGGCGTGGTTCCAGCGGCAAGGGCCCGGGAAGCGGCGGCCTGAATGACCGGTCCATCAGCGAGAGGGTCGCTGTAGGGCATCCCCAGTTCCACCATGTCGGCCCCGGCACTTTGCAGGCTGAGGAGCACTTCAGCGGTCACAGAGAGATCAGGGTCGCCAGCCATCAGGAACGGCATCAGAGCGAGGCGACCGTCCTGCTTCAGCTGCTCAAAGCGCTGGGCGATGGAAGAGGACTGCTGATTGGGCATCTCGGTCAACCGACCAGGAACAAACCTCGAAAGCCTATGAGTCGGCGGGAGCGTCACCGTCCGAAGCAACCGAGGCATCCGCTCCGATCTTGCGCAACAGCGCCTGCTGCTCCTCCTCTGGGAGAGCGTCAAAACGAGCCTGAAGTGCGTCAGCCTCCTGCTTGTCGTACACCTCGCGGTAGCGACGCCGCTGATTCATATAGGTCATTTGGCCGGTCACAACCCGAAACAGGTAGGAACTCGTCCAGACCACAACGATCACCACCAACAATGTCTGGGCAGCAATCCCTGCCGAGAAACCTTCAAAGCCCGCAGCTTGAAAGCCCACTTGCCCAACTCCTCCCAGCAGAAGGACGGCAAGTCCGATCAGAAGAACCTTTCCTCGCGTCAATTCAGACGTCTCCCTGCCCGCTGAGACGGAAATTGAGGAACGGAGCGAAAAGAATCATCCCCGGGAAAAAGAAGAAGACCATCCCATAAATCCCCAGACGCTCCAGCTTGCCCATCTGATGCCAGCGCTGATTCATCCAGGCGAAAAGGGCCAGCGGAATGACCACGAGGTACAAACCGCCCAGCACGACGTAGGCCAAAAGAACCAGCAGTGTGTCCTGTGGGACTTGATGGAGCAGGGACGAGAGGTCCAAGGCCTGAGGACAGCTGAGGGAAATCTAAGATGTCTGGGCGGGGGCATGGCGGAATCGGTAGACGCACGCGACTTAAAATCGTTTGGGCCGAAAGGCCTGTGGGGGTTCAAGTCCCCCTGCCCCCACCACCCGCTTTCAAGACGGCAGTAACTCGGCGAGCTTGGTGCGGAAATCTCCCTTGGGCATACCGCCCTTGAGTTCCCCTTTGATAGAGAAATCGCCATCGGGATCGCTCACCAGCAGGTAGGTCGGCCACCCCATACCCTCCTTGTTGGGGTACTGCTTGAGCAGGATCTTGCGGTATTTGCGGTACATCTCGGTGTCCTGCAGCATCACTGAGATAAAGCTGCAGCCGAGTTCCTCCGCCACTTTTCCGTCGTAATGACTCATGCGGTGACAGGTTCCGCAGTCTTCAGAGCTGAACTTGATCAGGTGCATCGGCGACGGCCCAAGAGAGGATCTCTCCAGCATGGAAAGGAACCAGTCCATTCACAAGTTCCGGCACAAGATGATCACGCCGTTGCAACGTGATGCGGCTGCTGTTGGCTGGCAGGTTGTAGAAAGCTGGCCCGTTCAGGCTGGCGAATGCTTCTAAATGGGCAAGGGCACCCTCTTCATTGAAGACTTGGGCGTAGCTCTCCAAAGCGAAGGGCGCATTGAAAATGCCGGCGCAACCGCAGGAACTCTCTTTTGAGGCCCGCTCGTGAGGTGCCGTATCAGTGCCAAGAAAGAAGCGGGGGTCACCGCTGGTGGCAGCCCGGCGTAGGGCCTGACGGTGACCTTCCCGCTTGGCGACGGGAAGGCAGTAGAAGTCACTGCGCAACCCTCCGGCAAACATCGCGTTGCGGTTGATATGCAGATGGTGGGGGGTGATCGTGGCCGCGAGATGGTGATCCGCGGAGCTGACGTACTGCACAGCCTGCTCGGTGGTGATGTGCTCGAACACAACCTTCAGCTCGGGATGACGAACCCTCAGGGGTGCCAAATGGCGTTCAATGAAGACCGCCTCACGGTCGAAAATATCGATATCGGAATCCGTGACCTCTCCATGGATCAGCAACGGCATGCCGATCCTGGCCATCGTCTCCAGCACTGGATCGATCTGCAGCAGATCCGTCACTCCAGCTGCTGAATTGGTGGTTGCGTTGGCGGGATAAAGCTTGGCAGCGGCAAACACTCCCTCTCTAAAGCCAGTCTCGAGCTCGGAGGGATCGATCGAGTCGGTGAGGTAGGCCGTCATCAACGGCGTGAACTCCAGATCAGCGGGACACGCGGCCTGAATACGCGCGCGGTAAGCCCGCGCCGAAGCAACGGTGGTCACCGGAGGGCGCAGATTGGGCATCACGATCGCCCGACGAAAACGACGGGCTGTATGGGCCACAACATGCGTGAGCATCTCGCCGTCACGGAGATGCACATGCCAATCATCCGGAGCGATGATCGAAATCTGATCAGTCATTCAGCGCCAAACCATTGACGGCAAGACGCAAGGCCACGAGGCGATCGGCGCTGATGTGGCTCTTGGGAACACGATCAAGCAGCTTGAGCTTCTGAAGCCGATTTTCTGTACTTCCCGTTGCAACGACCAGGTAAACCCTGCGCCCTTCTTCTATCGCTTCCTTAACCGCATTCTCGAGAGCGATCGCAGCGGTGACCCCGAGGTGGGATACCTCTGAGAGGTCGAAGACCACCGCCTGACAATTGCCGATGGCGTTGTGCTCGCGAGCGATCGCTTTCGCCACACCGAAGATCATTGGGCCGGCGAGCTGAAACAACAGGACCTTGCCGGAGGCCTGATCCAGCAACACCTGTTCCTCTTCAGTCAGCTCCACATCGTCATCGGCGGTGCTGATCGTTTTCACTTTTCTGGACTGCAAAGCGCTCATCCGATCAATGGTGAGAACGTTGGCCACGAAGACGCCAATCCCCACCGCAGTAATCAGATCCACCAACACCGTGAGCGCAATGACGCCGTAGGTGATAACCGCAGCTTTAACCGAAAGGTGATGGGCCCGTTGAAGGAAATCCCAGTCGATGATGTCGATACCCACCTTCAGGGCGATCCCCGCCAGAACAGCAAGGGGGATCGTGGAGGCGAGGGGAGCGGCGGCCAGAACAACCACCACCAAAATCCCCGCTCGGACAATTCCAGAGAGGGCCGAACGTCCGCCAGCCTGAATGTTGACCACGGTGCCCATGGTGGCGCCCGCCCCAGGGAGCCCTCCGAAGACACCCGAGGCGATGTTCGCCAGTCCCTGGCCCACCAGTTCCTTGTTCGAGTTGTGCTCGGTGCGGGTGAGGCTGTCGGCCACCACGGAGGTGAGCAGCGCATCGATGCACCCGAGCATGCCCAACACAGCCGCATCAACGAACATCAAGCGCAGCTGCCCTCCAGAGAAGGTGGGCACATGCAGGCTGGGGAGCTCGGCATTGAAGGGCGGAATGGTCTTGAGGCCAGCGTCTTGAAACAAGGTCAGCGACAGAACCGTTCCCAAGACCAGAGCCAGGAGCTGCGGCGGACAGAAACGCTTGACGTTCGCTGGGGTGAACCAGAGGATCGCGACGGTGATCAAGGCCAGAGCCAGCTCCATCGGCTGCACGCCAGCGATCAACCCGGGCAAATTGGACAAGGTCCCCATGACCCCGCCCGATGCGGTCTGACCGAGGAAGGCCGGCAGCTGGAGAATCACCAGGATGGCTCCGATCCCCGACATGAAGCCGGAGATCACCGTGTAGGGCATCTGGGTGACATATCGACCCAGACGGAACACGCCGAAGAGGATCTGAAACAGGCCCGCCAGGATGACCACCGTGAAGGCCATGGCCATGGCGGTTTCCTTGTCCGGAGCCGTGGCGGTGAAGCTCAGGATTACAGAGGTGAACACCACGGTCATCGGACCAGTGGGTTCAGAGATCAAGGTGGGTGTGCCACCGAAGACGGCAGCCACCAAACCGATGATCACGGCTCCCCAAAGTCCCGGTGCTGGGTCGCCCGTTGCGGCGACCCCGAAGGCCAGGGCCATCGGAAGGGCAATCACCGCGGCGGTGACGCCACCGAAGGCGTCACCGCGCAGATTGCTTGTGGAAATCCGATTCAACAAAAGTTCTGGCACTGAACCGCAGCGCCTGACATTAAGTGGAGTCACGACAAAGCAGAATCCCCTCACACAACTGATCCCTCCCCATGCCTGAATTTGTACAGGCCACGATCGAAGTGCTGCTGGGGATCGGGCTGCTGTTCGGCGGCGGAGAGCTGTTCGTTCAGGGGGCCGTCGCCATGGCGGTGATCTTCGGCATTCCCCAGCTCGTGATCGGGCTCACAGTGGTTTCACTGGGCACCAGCGCGCCAGAACTGTTCGTCAGCCTCAGTTCAGTGCTGCAAGGGGCTGACGCCCTCGCCGTCAGCAATGTGGTGGGCAGCAACATCTTCAACGTGATGGTGGTGCTGGGCAGCAGCGCCCTTGTTCTGCCGTTGCGTGTCGAAAGCCGACTGGTGCGGCGGGACGTCCCCCTGATGATTGCGATCTCAGCGGCGGTTTGGGGCATGGCCTCCGCAGGACGGGTCACCTGGCAAGCGGGCCTGGCGTTGCTGTTGGGACTCTTGATCAACACCATCTGGGAGATCCGCACCGCCCGTGAACAACCGGACGACAGCGGTAGCGCTGAACCCGACATCGAAGAGGACGCGGCGAGCGGCGGTTGGACCCTGGCCGTCCTGCGACTGCTCGGGGGCATTGGCATCCTCACCATCGGATCACGGGTGCTGGTGAGCGGAGCCACGTCAGCCGCCACCTACCTGGGAGTCAGTGAGGCGGTGATCGGTCTGACGATCGTTTCAGCCGGAACCTCGATGCCGGAATTGATCACCTCCCTCGTTGCCGCCCTGCGGGGGCGCACCGATCTGGCGATCGGCAATGTGGTGGGCAGCTGCTTGCTGAACCTGCTGCTGGTGCTGGGAGGAGGAGCCTTGGTCGCCGCTGGCCGTGGGCTGGAGGTCAGCCCCGAATTGATTCAGGACGACCTGCCAGTGATGTTGCTAACGAGCCTGGCCTGCATGCCGATCTTCTGGACGCGCGGACGGATCAGCCGACTGGAAGGGGGGCTGTTGCTGGGTTTGTACATTCTCTACATCGTTGACAACGTTCTACCGAGAACAACTCTGGCCAGTTGGTCGGATGAATTTCGGCTGTTGATGCTCTGTCTTGTGCTGCCGATCGTGATGATCGTGATCATGACCCAGGCCTTGGTGTTCTGGAGAACGAGGACCTAGCGGCATCCGAGTGCTCCCCGTGATGAGACGGATGGAGTTGTATTTCCTCATCCAGGGATGACCCTCTGATTAGCCGTGTTCATCCTTGAGGCAGATGATGCTCGGCTTGCCGATGCTTGAGCTGCTTCCCCCGCTCAACGACAAGAATCTTCCCTGGATCGACGTCATCCATCCCATCGTTGTTCACTTCGTGATCGCGATGGCATTGATCACGGTCGTGTTCGACGTCATTGGTGTGATCAGCGGCAAGAAGAACCTGTTTGAGGTGAGCTTCTGGAACCTGATCGTCGCCACCGTTGCGATCTTCGTGGCCATCATCTTCGGCCAGGTGGAAGCCGGTCTCGCCAATCCCTATGGCGCGTCCCGGGACATCCTCAACATCCACAGCACCATCGGCTGGTCCCTCGCTGGTGTACTCGCCCTGCTCACAAGCTGGCGCTACGTCGCCCGGCAGAAAGACCCAGCGATCTTGCCCAGGGGCTTTCTCATCTTTGACGTCGTGCTGGCGGGTCTCGTGATCACGCAGGTGTACCTCGGAGACAAGCTGGTCTGGGTTTACGGGCTGCATACGGTCCCCGTGGTTGAAGCCATCCGTCAGGGAGTGGTCTCGTGACGCTCTTCGCCGCGATCGCATCGCCGATCAACGACATTGCCGACTCCCTCGGCGCCAACAACCTTCCCTACGCGATTCCGCTGCACCCCAACCTGGTGCACCTGACCATCGGGTTGTTTGCGATCGCCATCGCCTTCGACTTCGCCGGTGCGTTCTACCCGTTGGAAAAACGGGTGTTCCGCTTTCTTGCTCTACCAGTCACCCGCAGCGGCTTCCACGACGTGGGCTGGTACAACCTCGTGGCCTGCAGCGGCATCAGCTTCTTCACCGTGGCAGCGGGGTTCTACGAAATGCTGCTGGCGGTTCCATTACCGGGCATTCGCAGCATCCTCGGCCAGACCGCCATCGACACGATGCTCTGGCATGCCATCGGTGGCGTCGCGATTCTGCTGGTGATCGTGGCCATGGCCATCTGGCGGGGTTACCAACGTTTTGTTTGGCGCAAGGACTTGGGCCGTCAGGTGACCTGGCTGTATCTGCTTTGCGGCACCGCCATGCTGCTGGTCATGGGCCTGCACGGAAGCCTTGGCGCCTGGTTGGCCAGTGACTTCGGGGTGCACATCACCGCAGACCAGTTACTGGCTTCCGGTGCCGATCTGCAGGAGGCATTGCCATGACCACCACCGCCCCCAAGAACGGCCCGAACATCGGCGCCATCGTGATCATCAGCATCGCTGTTGCGATCAATCTTGTGATCGCCAAACTGATGGCGACATGGTCCTACAGCTGGTTCCCACCGCAGGCCTCCAGCGCAGCGTCCTACGTCGACGATCTATTCGCCCTGGAGACCGGCATCGGCTCCTTCATTTTCTTTGGCTGCACCGGTGTCATGGGCTGGGTTCTGTTGTTCAACAGAGCCGGCAAATACGACGAGAGCGACGGTGCGCCGATTGAGGGCAACACCAAACTCGAGATCATCTGGACGATCATTCCTCTGGTGACGGTCTTCGTGATCGCCACCTACACGATGAACGTGAACATGAAGCTTCAGACCCTTGGTCCGAAGCAGAAGTACGCCATCGGCACCGATCCCACCGCCCTCATTGCAGTCGATCCCACCGCGGACATCGGACCAATCGATGTGATTGCCCGCCAGTGGAGCTGGGAGTTCGTCTACCCCAGCGGCGTGCGCAGTTCAGAACTGCACATCCCAGTGGATCAACGGGTGAATCTCAGGCTGATCTCGGAAGACGTGCTGCACAGCTTCTTTGTGCCGGCCTTTCGACTGAAGCAAGACATCATCCCCGGCAGCATCATCTCCTACAGCCTCACGCCTACCAAGGAGGGGAGGTTCCGGTTGAGGGACGCCATGTTCAGCGGCGCCTACTTCTCCCAGAACCAGACAGACGTGATCGTCGAATCCGAGCAGGCCTACGACGGCTGGCTGAAAGCCACAGCCCAAAAGCCACTACAACCCGGCCTCGATCCAGGGCGACCGCTGTACGACCGACGTCTCAGTCGAGGCGACAAGGGCTGGGCAACGGTGCCCCCCGCGCCTGCCCCGATGGTGAACGACCCCGGCGATCCCTCCATCCCCCACGACGCCTGAGACGCGCCATGACATCCACGAACTACGACCCGCGCATCCTCAAGGCTCCTCACCCCGTCCCAGGGGCCCCGGATAACTGGAAGCGCTTCTTCAGCTTCAACACCGATGCCAAGGTGATCGGCATCCAATACATCGCCACGTCGTTGTTCTTCCTCTTGGTGGGAGGACTGCTGGCGATGATCGTGCGGGGTGAACTGATCACACCGCCAGCGGATCTGGTGGATCCGAGCGTTTACAACGGCCTCTACACCATGCACGGAACAGTGATGCTGTTCCTGTTCCTTTTTCCGATCCTCAATGGCTTCAACAATCTGTTGATCCCCACGATGATCGGCGCGCCAGACATGGCGTTCCCGAAGCTCAATGCTGCCGCGTTCTGGTTGGTGCCCGTGTTTGCAGCGGTGTTGATGGGCAGCTTCTTCGCACCCGGTGGGCCGGCGTCATCGGGATGGTGGTCCTACCCACCGATGAGCCTGCAGAACCCATTGGGACACTTCATCAATGGAGAGTTCCTCTGGATCCTGGCGGTGGCGTTGTCAGGCATCTCCTCAATCATGGGTGCCGTCAATTTCGTAACGACGATCATCCGGATGCGGGCTCCAGGCATGGGCTTTTTCAAGATGCCGGTGTTTGTTTGGACCGCTTGGGCCGCCCAGACCATCCAACTGGTGGGGCTGCCGGCCCTCACCGGAGGTGCGGTGATGCTGCTGTTCGACCTCAGCTTCGGCACCAGCTTTTTCCGGCCTGAAGGCGGCGGTGATCCGGTGTTGTTTCAACACTTCTTCTGGTTCTATTCCCACCCAGCTGTATACGTGCTGGTGTTGCCGGTGTTCGGCATCTTCTCCGAACTCTTCCCGGTGTATGCCCGCAAGCCACTGTTCGGCTATCGATTCGTGGCGATCGCCTCCTTCGGCATCACCTTCCTCAGCCTGATCGTGTGGGCCCACCACATGTTCTATACCGGCACGCCGAACTGGATGCGCCATATCTTCATGTTCACCACGATGCTGATCGCCGTTCCCACAGGGGTAAAGGTGTTCGCCTGGCTGGGAACGCTCTGGCAGGGCAATCTGCGCCTGAACACACCGATGCTGTTCTGCCTGGGTGGCTTGTTTAACTTCATTTTCGCCGGGATCACCGGCGTGATGCTGGCCACCGTGCCGATCGACATTCACGTGGGCAATACCTACTTCGTGGTGGCCCACTTCCACTATGTAATCTTCAACACGATCGGCTTCGGGGTCTTCGCCGGGATTTACCACTGGTTCCCCAAATTCACGGGCCGGATGTATTACGAAGGGCTCGGCAAAGTTCACTTCGTGCTCACCTTCATCGGTGCCACGCTCAACTGGTTACCTCTGCACTGGGCTGGACTACTTGGCATGCCTCGTCGTGTCGCGTCCTACGACCCTGAATTCGCGATCTGGAACGTGCTCGGCAGCATCGGCGCCTTCATGCTCGGCGTCGCCTCCATCCCCTTCATTCTCAACATGGTGAGCTCATGGGCCCGGGGGCCGCAGGCTCCCCCCAACCCCTGGAGAGCCATCGGCCTGGAATGGCTGCTGCCCTCACCGCCCCCGGCCGAAAACTTCGAAGACGACATCCCCACCGTGATCAGTGAGCCCTATGGCTACGGCCTCGGGCACCCCCTCGTTGAGGACGAGGAGTTCTACGTGCGCCGTTCCCAGGAGGCCTGAACCGATGACCAGCGTCAATCCCGACCTGCAGCTCAATCACACACCCGGGCATGTGAAGCACGACGGCCACAACATGACCGGCTTTGTGATTTTCCTCTGCTCTGAGAGCGTCATCTTCCTCGCCTTCTTCGCCGGCTACGCGGTGCTGAAGCTCACAGCTCCGCAGTGGCTACCGGACGGCGTCGAGGGGCTGGAGGTGCGCATGCCCCTGATCAACAGCGTGGTCTTGGTGAGCTCAAGTTTCGTGGCCTATGCCGCCGAGCGATATCTGCACAAGGGCAACCTCTGGGGCTTCCGCGCGGTCTGGCTGCTCACCATGGCCATGGGCTCCTACTTCGTTTACGGCCAATACCTCGAATGGTCGGAGCTCAGCTTCAGCCTCAGCAGCGGTGTGTTCGGAGGATTGTTCTATTTGCTGACGGGCTTTCACGGTCTTCACGTCATCACCGGCATCCTGCTGATGGGACTGATGTTGGCGCGTTCTTTCGTCCCAGGGAACTACGACAAAGGCGAGATGGGCGTCGCTGCGGTGAGCCTGTTTTGGCACTTCGTCGACGTGATCTGGATTCTTCTCTTCCTTCTGATCTACGTCTGGCAGTAATTCCATGATCATCGACGACAACCACTACGACGTCATCGTTATCGGCAGCGGTGCCGGAGGAGGCACCCTGGCCGGAGCCCTGAGCCGACGCGGCAAGAACGTGCTCGTGCTGGAGCGCGGCGGGGCGATGGCCCTCGAAGACCAGAACGTCGCCGACGTGGATTTGTTCCGCAAGGATCGATATCACCCCAAGAGTGAGCGCTGGTTCGGACCCGACGGCGATCCCTTTGCACCGCAAACCACCTATGCACGGGGAGGAAACACCAAGATCTGGGGGGCGGTGCTGGAACGCATGCGCGAACAGGATTTCGGCGAGGTGGCGCTCCAGGACGGAGTATCGCCGGCGTGGCCCCTGGATTACTCCGAACTGGAGCCGTACTACGAGCAGGCCGAGACCCTGTACAGGGTTCACGGCAAAGCAGGCATTGACCCCTGCGAGCCCCAGCGAAGCACGGGCTATGAACGTGCGCCGAAGCCGGTGGAACCCTTTCTGGAACCCCTTCGTTCCGCTCTCCAACGCCAAGGCTGTCAGCCCTACGACATGCCGATCAGCTGGTCAGACGACCGGGACGATCCCAGCGGCGATTCCCAGTTGTTTGGTCTGCAGGTGGGTGATCCCGAACGGCTCACCGTGCGTGACAACGCCCGGGTACTGCGCCTGCATGTGAATCCAGGTGGCAGAGCCATCCGAGGCGTGGAGGCTGAGGTAAACGGCGATTCATGGCTGTTCAGTGCCGATGTCGTGGTCATTGCCACCGGTGCCATCAACACGCCGGCCATCCTGATGCGCTCGGACAATGCTCACCATCCCAAGGGCATCAGCAACGGATCGGATCAGGTGGGGCGGAATCTGATGAATCTGCAGCTCACCTCGATCCTGCAGCTGGCCACAGAACGCAACAGCGGCCGCTATGGGCGCTCGCTGGGGATCAACGACTACTACTGGGGAGACAAGAACGTCAGTTTTCCGCTAGGGCACATCCAGGCCGCCGGTGGCGTTCTGCAGGACGCGTTGTTCGCCGAGTCACCACCGGTGCTGTCCCTGGTGACCAAACTGATCCCCGACTTCGGGCTCGAGCGGCTGGCCTCCCGCTCTGTGGCCTGGTGGGCCATGACGGAGGTGCGTCCAGATCCCCACAACAAGGTGTGGCTCAACAACGAACAGATCCGGATCAACTACATCCCCAACAACCGGGAAGCCCATGATCGCCTCGTGTACCGCTGGATCGACACGCTGAAAGCCGTGGAGAACGATCCGGTGACCAAAGTCGTTTTAAAGGCACCCACCCATGCGCGAGGAGAAGCCCCCTTGAGTGTCGTGGGCTACAGCTGCGGCACGTGTCGCATGGGCGAGGACCCATCCAACTCGGTGGTGGATCCCAACGGCAAATGCCATGAACTGGAGAACCTCTACATCGCCGACAGCAGCATTTTTCCTAGTTGCCCAAGCATTGGTCCCGGGCTCACGGTGATCGCGCTGGCCCTGCGGCTCGCCAATCACCTGGCCTGATTAGGGCACCGTTATTAGGGCACTGTTGTTAAGGCACTATTGCCTACATCGTCACGAACTCCTCTGAGACGGAGGGATGCAACGCCATGGTGCGATCGAAATCAGCTTTGGTGGCGCCCATCCCAACGGCAATGGCGGCCATCTGAATGATCTCCGCCGCATGCTCGCCCACCATGTGGCAGCCAAGCACCCGATTGGTTTGCTTCTCCACCACCAACTTCAGTAGGCAGCGGGGGCCGGAGGCTGGCAGTGCCCGCGCCATCGAACGGAAGCGGGCCCGATGCACGACGACGCCGTCCTCGCCATGGCGTTCAGTCGCCTCCTCTTCCGATAAGCCAACGGTCGCCAGCTCTGGATCACTAAACACGGCACTGGCCACCAGATCGTGGTTCACCTGCCGCTGACGCGAACCGAAGACGCTGTCGGCAAAAGCACGACCTTCATCAATGGCGACAGGCGTGAGGTTGACCCGGTCAGTGACATCGCCGACGGCATGAATGTGAGGAACTGAGGTGCAGGATTGGGCATCCACCTTGATCCGCCCGTTGTCCACCGCAACACCAGCAGCCTCCAGCCCCAGATCTGCAAGCCATGGGCGACGGCCAGTGGCCATCAGCACACCCCCACAGTCGAGGGACTGACCATCCCCCAGTCGCGCAGTCAGCGCACCGGGGTTCCCCTCCACAGCCACCACCGTCTGACCCAGCAGGACCTCAATGCCCTGATCACGCATCCCGCTGAGGACTGCATCCGCCAACTCCCCATCAAACCCGCGCAGAAGACGGGGGCCGCGCACCACCTGGGTGACCGCAACACCGAGGCCTCGCAGGATGCAGGCGAACTCACAGGCGATGAATCCTGCGCCGACCACCACCACGGCCGCAGGGACATCCTCAAGCTGGAACATGTCATCACTCACCCAAGTTTTTTCAATCCCTCGGATCTCAGGCCGTGCCGGACGGCCACCCACTGCCACCAGAAAACGGGGTGCTGAAAGCTCCGTCTGAACGGGCCCACCGCGTTGATCGGAGATGCCCATGCGATCCGCTGCCGTAAAGCGGCCCCAACCGGAGATCAGCTGAACGCCGGCCTTCTCCAGAAATCCAAGGTGGAGCGCATTGAGCCGATCCACCTCGGCGCGCACGCGCCGCAATAGGTCAGGTACATCGGAGCGCACGGATTGGATGTGCAGCCCATAGGCCGATGCATCCGCCAGTTGATGCCGGGCCTGGGCGCCGTAGACCAAAAGCTTCTTGGGAACACAGCCGCGGATCACGCAGGTGCCCCCAACGCGATCCCCCTCCACGATCGCGACGCGGGCTCCATGGCTGGCAGCGCGTTTTGCGGCAGCAAGCCCACCGGACCCCGCCCCAAGAACAATCAGATCCAAATCAGTGCCCATGACAGCGGTTTGCTTCCCTCCATTCTTCTTCCCACGGGGGTGACGGAGACGACGGGCATATTCGTAAAGATGGAGTTATGGTCCAGGGAAGAGGGGCCGTTGAAGCCCAAGACGAATCGGTTGTATTCACGCCGCGTTCTTAGACCATGAAAAATCCTTCCAAACGTCGCAGGCAGTCGCCTGACCCTGAGCTGCAGCAAAAGCGGTTGCAGCGTCGCGAAATCGCGATGATTATCACCAGCGATGACATGACGTTGCGGCTCAAGCAGCTCGCTGAGCAGGGCCGCCAGCAAGACTGTCTGGCGCTGATGCATGAACTTGGCGACTGGCAGTCCTATGGACGGACCACGCTTTCGCCGATCCTGCATGCCCCCTACATCGGAATCAGCTGAACCACTGAGTTGGTTGGAACTGGCCGGGCTGGCGAAGGCTGAACCGGATCGAATTGAAGGGCCGACCAGTGCCCAGGCCAACTTGCGCTTGTTCGGTCAGCCTGAATCAAGCCTGATGGTCACGCTTTACCGCGACCATCACGCCTGGTGTCCCTACTGCCAAAAAATTTGGCTGTGGTTGGAGTTCAAGCGCATCCCCTACCGGATCCGCAAAGTCACCATGCGTTGCTATGGCCCAAAAGAGCCATGGTTCCTCGAAAAAGTGCCCTCAGGGATGTTGCCCGCCCTCGAGCTGAACGGGCAGCTGATCACGGAAAGTGATGAGATCCTGCTGGCACTCGAACAGCAGTTCGGCCCCCTCGGCATGGCAATGACGTCGCCGGACGCCCTCGAGCTGCGCCGTCTCGAACGTCTGCTGTTTCAGGCCTGGTGCATCTGGCTGTGTTCGCCACGATTGAGCCCCAAGCAACAGACCCTGGCCCGGGACCAGTTTCAGGGGATCGCCCTGCGCTTCGAAAGTGAGCTGAATCAGGTTGAAGGTCCGTTTCTGCGGGGGCAGGAGCCACAAACCGTTGATCTGATCTTTGTTCCCTACGTGGAACGCATGAATGCATCTCTGGCTTACTACAAGGGATATCGCCTGAGGGCTGAGCATCCCGCGATTGACCGCTGGTTCCATGCGTTGGAGCAACTGGAGACCTACCGCGGCACCCAAAGTGACTTTCACACCCATGCCCATGACCTTCCTCCCCAGATGGGCGGATGCTGGTCGGACGACGCAACGGAAGCGCAACGCCTGGCCGAACGGATCGACCGAGGCGATGGCCTTGGCGAAGACGAAGCCTGCTGGGTTGGGGTCAATCAAGCCGATCAGGCCAGCATCGCTCTCGGCAGGGTCCTCCGACACCAGCAGCGGCTACGGGAGGTCAATCCAATGGGTGCTGATGCCTTTGACCGGCCCCTGCGCTGTGCACTGACCCAGTTGATCCACAACACTCCATGCCCTCCTCCATCTGGAAGTGCGGCGGGGCTCCGCTACCTGCGCGATCGAATTTCAGTTCCGAGAGATATGCCCTTACCGGCAGCTCGTTTGCTGCGTCGGGCGCTCGAATCCACCGCGCAACTGGACGGGCCTAAGCAAGCCAAGCCTCTCCCGGTGCGGGATCGCTTTGATCAGGATCCCCGTCCCTTCATAAGTGGGTCATAGTGCGGTGGCGCCAAAACTGAGTCGTGCCCCTGCGGCTGCCTGCCTACCAACCGATTCCGGCCCCCGATCAGGAAAACAAACTGATCGAGGTGTCAGCGGCACAGTTGCAGCCGACCCAATGGTGTGTGGGGCTGGCTGAGATCTGGTCACGCGAGAGTGATTTCGCCCAAGACACACGCCAGCAGCGTCTTGCCTACCTGCGCGGCAAACCCGTCCCCCTGATCCGCTCTGCCGATGGCGCCATGTGGATGCTCGATCGTCACCACCGGCTGCGGGGCTTGATGGGCATTGACCCAGGCGCCACCACCTGGGCTTATGTGGTGCAGGAGCTAGCGACAACTGATAAAAGTGCCGTGCTGTCGTTTCTGCAAAGCCAAGGGTGGCTTTATCTCTACGACGGTCGGGGCATCGGTCCCCGCCCAACCGAGCTGTTGCCCACCAGCCTGATGGGGCTCGAAGACGATCCCTACCGAAGCCTGGTCTGGAAGCTCAAGCAGGAAGGCTGGATTAAACCCCAACCGCTGATCCCGTATCACGAATTTCGTTGGGCAGCCTGGCTGCGCACCCGTCCCCTGCCACCCTTCAGCTCCAAGCGATTGGATCCGGCTCTCGCGGCAGCACGCCAGCTGGTCTGCTCTGCGGCAGCTCAAGACATGCCGGGCTGGAAAGGCGACAAGAAAGCCTGCCGCTGATCAGCGCTTCTTTCGGGAATCGATCTGCAGAAGATCCTTCACTTTCTGCACCTGACCTGCGAGCTGGGGATCGGACGCCAGTTTTTTCTCGACTTGCTCAATCGCGTACATCACCGTGGTGTGGTCCTTTCCGCCGAAGTTGTCGCCGATTCTCGGCAGGCTGAGGTCGGTGCCCTGGCGCATGAGGTACATCCCCACCTGACGGGCCTGGCTGACGGCACGGCGACGGGTGCTGCTGCACATTTCCTCGGCCGTGACATCAAACACTTCAGACACCTTGTCGATCACCTGTTGCGGCGTGACCTCCACCCCCTGACCGGTGGGGTCCAGCATTGGCGCCACCGATTCCACGGTCATCGGCAACCCTGTGATTGAGGCGAAGGCCACAGCCCGGGTCAGGGCCCCTTCCAACTCGCGGATGTTCGAAGTGAAGCGCCCAGCGATGTACTGGATCAGATCCCGGGGCAGCGACATGCGCTCTTGCTCCGCTTTCTTCTGGAGGATCGCCATACGTGTCTCCAGATCAGGTGACTGAATGTCAGCGATCAGCCCCATCTGGAAACGGGAGATCAGGCGCTGCTGCAGGCGTGGAATCTGACTGGGGGGACGATCACTAGCGATCACCACCTGCCGCCCAGCCTCGTGCAGGGCATTAAAGGTATGGAAAAACTCTTCTTGGGTGTACTCCTTGCCTTCGATGAATTGAATGTCATCCACCAGGATCAGATCGGCGGCGCGATAGCGATCGCGAAAGGCCTGCATGCCGTCCTTGCGGATGGCCTGGATCAGGTCATTGGTGAAGGTTTCGGTGGAGACGTAGGCCACGCGAGCCCCGGGATCGATTTCCAGCCGGTAATGGCCAATGGCTTGCATTAAGTGGGTTTTCCCCAAGCCCACGCCGCCGCAGATGAACAGGGGATTGAACTCCCTGCCTGGCGCTTCGGCCACGGCAAGAGCCGCCGCATGAGCCATTCGGCTGTTGGGGCCGACCACGAAACGGCCGAACACATATCGGGGGTTGAGCCCGGGCAGGTAGCGCCGCGGTGAGCCGCTCCGGGCCGGAACCGACACTGATTCCTGAGCGGCCGCAGGCGGTGCTGCATCACTCGCAGCTGCGGAGTCATCACTGGTTTCCTGGAGCGGCAGGGCGGTTTCCGCCAGGACGGTCACCTGAACGGGCTGACCGCTGATGCTGCTGGCCAGCTCCGCGATCGTGGGCAGCAGCTGCTCCCGCAATCGGACGCTGGCGAACGGATTGGGGGCCAGAAGCTTCAGCTCTCCATTGGCAAAGCCACTGCAACCCGTCGGGCGAATGAAGGTCTCGAAGGTGGGCTTGCTCAGCTTTGCCTGCAACCCATCTCGCACCTTGATCCAGAGCTCTTCGCCCGTCTGCACCTAGAACCGCCATGCACCCGAGCGCTGAATCTACGCATGCCGATCCGCTCAGGCCGTCTTAAATGCATCAGCACACATCTCGTCGTGATGCCCAACGCCCAGCATTGGTTCGCCATCGCCCTGGCCGGGAGCGCACTCTCCGGTTGCAGCCTGGTGAGGGACCAGCTGGGCCTGACCCCCAAAGCACCGATGGCACTGCCTCCGGTGGTGCACGATCAGCCCCGCAGCGCTCCACTACAGCCGGGAGACAACGTGATCGTGAAGGCTGTGAACCGCGTCGGACCTGCCGTAGTGCGGATCGATGTAGTCAAAGAGGTGAACAACCCCTTCGGTGGGATCTTTGGCATGGGACCGTCCAGCCAGCGTCAGCAAGGCCAGGGATCCGGATTCATCACCAGGGGCAGCGGCCTGATCTTCACCAACGAACATGTCGTGCGCGGAGCGGATCAGGTGGCGGTGACCCTTCCGGACGGACGCAACTTCAAGGGCAAGGTGCTCGGCACAGACCCACTGACCGACGTTGCAGTGGTCAAGGTGGTGGCTGACAACCTTCCGGTGGCGGCCCTGGGCAACTCCGACCAGCTCAGGCCGGGGGAATGGGCGATTGCCATCGGCAACCCATTTGGTCTCAACAACACCGTGACCGCCGGCATCATCAGCGCGGTAGGCCGACTGAATGCGATCAGTGAAGGCCAGCGGATTCCTTACATCCAGACCGATGCAGCCGTGAATCCCGGCAACAGCGGAGGCCCCCTGATCAATGCCGCCGGTCAGGTGATTGGCATCAATACGGCGATTCGGACCGCCCCTGGAGGCGGTTTGAGTTTTGCCGTTCCAATCAACCTGGCGAAGCGCATCGCGCAGCAGATTGTGAGCACCGGCCAGGCCTCCCATCCCTTCATCGGGGTGCAGCTCATGAACCTCACCCCGCAGCTGGCACGGGAGATCAATGCCACCAACAGCGCCTGTACGGTTCCTGAAGTGAATGGCGTCCTAGTCAAGGATGTGGTCAGCGGCACTCCGGCTGCTGCCGCTGGCATCCGCCAGTGTGATCTGATTCTCAGGGTGGAGAACAAGACTGTTCAGACGCCCACCGAAGTGCAACTCGCCGTGGATCGCGGCCAGGTGGGAGAACCGATGGAGCTCACCCTCCAACGCAATGGAGAGGAGCTGATGGTGCAGGTGCGCCCGCGGGAACTGCCTCGGAACAACTGAGATGCTGCAGATCATCGTGATGGCCCGATGGCCATCACCGGGCCGATGCAAACGCCGCCTGTCCCGTGATCTCTACAACAGGCTGGACTTGTCCAACAGCAGCGAGCGCGCGGCCCGGATCCAGAAGCGTCTTACCGTGCACACCACCGCTGTGGTGCGCGGGCTCGCCGACGCGATGGTGATCGAGCCGGTGCTGGCGGTGAGCGGGCTTGGACCCAACGCCGCCGGACGCTGGGGACAACAGCTGGGGTTTCCGCTTGTGCGGCTGCAGGGGCAGGGGCAACTCGGCACCCGATTGCGACGGCAATTGATGCAAGGCCATCGAAGCGGCATGCCATCCCTCGTGATCGGCACGGATCTGCCCGAACTCAATCCCGATGACTTGAAGCGGGCCATCGAACAGCTGCAAACCCACGATTTGGTGCTGGGCCCAGCCTCGGATGGTGGCTACTGGCTCCTAGGGATCGGAGAGAACCTGATCCATACCCCCAAGCACTGGCCGCTGATCGGCATTCCCTGGGGCGGTCCGACGGTGCTGGAATCAACCCTGAAGGCTGCGAGCGCGCATGCAATCTCCACCGCACTGTTGCCCAGGAGGAATGATCTGGATCACTGGAGTGATCTGAAGCCATGGCAGGGCTGAGCGTCGTGATTCCGACCCTGGAGGAAGCCAACAGGCTTCCGCTGCTGCTGGCGGATCTGCAGCGTTGGCAAGGGGAGTTGGAGATTGTTATCTGTGACGGTGGAAGCAGGGATCAGACCCGACAAGTGGCTCACCTCGGCGGCGCCACCGTGCTCGTCAGCCCGACTGCGGGACGAGGTCCGCAACTGCGCTGGGGCGTCGACCACAGCTGTCATTCCTGGGTGCTGGTGCTGCATGCCGATAGCCGACTGCCTGGCTCCTGGCACCTCAGGGTGGAGGAGATTCTGAAAACACCGCAAGCGCGCTTCAGCGCCTGGAGCTTCGAATTCAAAGTGCATACAGAGGCGCGGCCCATGCTGTGGCTTCTGGAACGAATGGTGAACTTGCGCAGCCGTTGGCTGCAGCGTCCCTACGGCGATCAGGGACTGCTCATTCATCGCAAGCTGTATCAGCGCATCGGTGGCTACCGCCCGCTGGCACTGATGGAAGACCTGGACCTGGTGGAACGCCTCAGCAAGATCGCGACCATCCGCTCGTTGAACTGTGCCCTGCTGACCAGCGCTCAGCGCTGGCAGGAGCGGAGCGTGCTGATGCAGGCCTGGCGCAACGCCCGTCTGCGATGGCTATGGCGTCAGGGGCGATCAGCAGATCAGCTGTTGCGGATGTACCAACGCTGAACGATCCGATCAGTTGGCGTACCAGAAGGCACAGCGATGGCCCTGGGGCTCCAGATCCCAACCCTGGCCTTGATAGAAGCTCACGACGCCGGGGTCAGCGAACAGGCTGACGCGCTCTGTTCCCATCTGAGCCAAGGCGTCGAGGATGTACGCCATCATCTGCTTGCCAAGTCCATTGCCCTGATACAAGGGGTGCACCGCGACGTCCCAGACGGTGGCTTCGAAAACACCATCCCCGGTGCAGCGCGCAAAACCAATCAAACGAGGAACCCGAGCGTCGTGACGCCACAGCCCGACTTTGAGCAGGCTGTGAGTCAATGCTTTGCGGACCCGTCGAATCGGACGGCGGCTCCAGCCCACCGCTTCCAGGAGTTGCTCGAGCTCCACCAGATCAAAGGGGTACTCCTGGCTAAAGACCAAAGTGAGCTGGTCGTTGGCACAGGGGCAGAGACGGGCCCCCTGGCCGTACTGCTGCAGCAGAGGCTCGGCAGGTATAGGCAGAGAGGAACCGATCACAAACGCGCCAACCCCCGCTCCTGCAGCTCTGCGAGCTGGGCATAGAGGCCACCTCGGGCCCTGAGCTCGTGATGGGTGCCCTGTTCGATCAGTTCACCTCGGCGCAACACAAGGATGCGATCGGAGGCTTCCACCGTGGCGAGACGGTGGGCAATGACGATGGCGGTCCGTTTTTGCAGAAGACGATCCAGATCGGCCTGAAGCGTCGCCTCCGTTGAAGGATCCATGAAGGCCGTGGCTTCATCCATCACCAACACCGTTGGATTGCGGATCGCCACCCGAGCCACCGCCAGCAATTGACGCTCTCCTGAGGAAAGATTGCCGCCACGCTCCCGCAGTTCCGTCTCCAATCCGTTGGGGAGTCTGGACAACAGGTCGTTGAGACCGAGCTCAGCACAGACCTGAACAAGCTCCTGATCACTGACCGGAGCATTCAATCGAAGATTGTCGGCCACATTGCCGCTGAACAGGAATGTGTCTTGCAGCACGACCCCCAGTTCACGCCGCAGATCTGCCATCGGGATGCTGCGGATGTCACGTCCATCCAGAAGAATGCGCCCCTGCTGGGGGTCATAGAGACGGCAGAGCAGACGAATGATGGTGCTCTTTCCGGAACCCGTGGGGCCCACCAGCGCCACATGCTCACCAGGAGCGATGCGGAAGGAAAGATTGCGGAGGATGGGCTCATCCGGCCGGTAAGAGAAGCTCACGTTGTCGAAGATCACTTCGCCGCCACCGCCAGCAACGTGAGGATCAACCCCCTTGGCCTCGGCGATTTCGAGGGGCTGCTCCATCAACTCACCGATTCGTTCCACAGCAGTCAGTCCGCCCTGAATCTGCGTGAAGCGCTCGGCCAGTTGACGCAAAGGATCAAACAAACGCTGTGAATAAAGGATGAAGGTGGTGAGGGTGCCCAACCCCATCACGCCACTGGTCACCATCCAGCCCCCCAGAGCCAGCACCAACGCAATGGCTCCGAGCGCGACCCATTCAAGAAAAGCGGAAATGCTGCTGTCGTAAAAGATGGTGCCGTTGACAGCGTTGCGGTAAGCCGTGCCCGTGCGGAGGAAGCGGGCACTGTTGACCGTTTCGCGGCGATACATCTGAACCACCTCAAGGCCCTGGAGGTTCTCCTGAAAGTCGGCGTTGAGCTGGGAGAGCTCTTCTCGAACGCGGTAGTTGGCCTTGCGGTAGCGACGCTGCAGCCAGAGCACAGCAAGCGTCACGGGCACCTGCGTGCACAGCAAAAGCAGCCCGAGCCTCCACTCGATGAAGAGCATCGTCGAAGCAATGACCAGAAGGCTCACCAGATCACCAAGCACCCCCACAGCACCACTGCCGAACACCTCGGCCAGAGCATCCACGTCACTCGTGAGCCGCGTGAGCAACTTGCCGACCGGCATGCCGTCGTGAAAGCGCAAAGACAGCGACAGCGAATGCTCAAAGAGGTCGTCGCGGATGCGAGCGGTAAGGCGTTGACCGACGGCCTGAATGTTGAAGCTCTGCACCCCCTGCAAGCAGAGCCTCAGCAGCACCGAGATGAAATAGAGCCCGATGATGACGCGGATCGATCCGGAAAGACTCAGCCCCGAAAGCCACGGAAGACTGGGTTCTCCGCGCAAGACACTGACAGCCTGGCCGACGAGAAGTGGCTGAACGGCACCCGCAAAGGCCACGGGAACCAGCAGCACCAGGGTGACCAGAAGACGCCGACGATCCCGCACGAGATAACGGCCCAGACGACGAACCCGGCGCCAATCCGCAACAGCTCCCATCAGCTGGGACTCCCGACGGGCGTTCCTGCGGCGCGGATCGCCTCAACGATGGAGGCAAGGGGACCATGGTCCAGGCGAATGGACAGCGGATGCCCCACCAGCCGAGCCGTCGACTGGAACAGGTCCTCGATGGCAATCAAGCCGTTGTCCCGCAGGGTCCGACCCGTAGCCACAAGATCCACAATCGCTTCCGACATCCCTGTGATCGGCCCCAGCTCCACCGAACCATTGAGATGCACCAACTCGACAGGAAGATCGAGTGCATCGAAATATTCCCGGGCGCAGTGCGTGAATTTGCTGGCTACCCGGCAATGGGGAGGGAGATCTGCGGCACGGGTGTAACCACTGCTCTCCTGAACCGCCACGGCCATTCGGCAACCGCCAAAGCCAAGATCCACCAGTTGGGCGACGGGAAGCTGATGTTCCTTGAGCACGTCGTATCCCACCACGCCCAGTTGGGCCTGGCCGTAGGCCACGTAAGTGGGCACATCACCGTTACGAACAAGCAGGGCCCTGGCACGTCCGCAGGGGGTGGGCACCATCAACTGGCGATTGTTCTTGTCGAGAACAGCTGAGAAATCAAGACCTGCCGCCGCAAATCGGGCGACCGAATCCTTAAGTAGCGCTCCTTTGGCCAACGCGACGGTGATCATGGGTCCAGCGCTGACCGGTTAACCAGGCAGGACTTTAACGATGCATTCCTCACTTCATGCCCTGCCGGTGCTGCAAGACAACGTGATCTGGGTCTGGGTGAAGGGAGCGGAGGCCGTTGTGATCGACCCCGCCATCGCCTCTCCGGTGCGTGACTGGCTGGAGCAACGCCAGTTAAAACTGGCCGCTGTGCTGCAGACCCATCACCATTCCGACCACATCGGAGGAACACCGGATCTGCTGAAGCGTTGGCCCAAAGCCGAGGTCATTGCATCCAGAGCTGACCGGGAGCGGATTCCTTTCCAAACCATGCCGGTGGGGGATGGTGACCAGCTCACCGTGCTGGGAGAGCAGGTGGACGTCATGGATGTCGCCGCCCACACCAGGGCCCACATCGCTTTTTTCATCCCGAACCTGCAAGACGAGGCCATGGGCCCCGTCTTGTTCTGCGGTGACACCTTGTTCGGAGCAGGCTGCGGCCGCCTGTTCGAAGGCACCGCTGAACAGATGCATGAAGCCCTGCAAAAGCTGGCCAGCCTCCCTGACGAGACCAAGGTTTGTTGCGCCCATGAATACACAGAGGCCAACCTGCAATGGGCCGTTGAGCAACGCCCTGAGGAAACGGTTCTGGCTGACCGCTTGCAGGAGGTGCGAACCCTTCGTTCAAAAGGCGCCCTCAGTCTTCCGAGCAGCATCGGTGTAGAACGTCGCACCAACCTGTTCCTGCAAGCCAAAACAGCCACCGAGTTGGGGGTGCTGCGCACACGGAAGGATCAGTGGAGACCGGGGATGCCCCAACGCGAAGAACGGGATCACCAACGGCGATGATCATGGTGAACGCGTGAAGAAACACCCCATGAGCGCTAAGGCCATCACCACTCAAGACGCGCCTGCACCGGTTGGGCCCTACAACCAAGCCGTCCTTGCCGGCGAGTGGCTCTACTGCTCTGGGCAGATTCCGCTTGATCCAACCACTGGGGAGATGGTGGGAAACGGTGATGTCGCCGCGGAAACGCATCAGGTGCTGAAGAACCTAGTCGCTGTCTTAAAAGAGGCCGGAGCCACGCCTAAGCAAGTGGTTCGCACAACGGTGTTCCTGGCAGACCTCAGCGACTTTCAGACCGTCAACGGCATCTATGCCGAAGTGTTTGGGAGCGGGGTCAGCCCAGCACGGGCCTGCGTTCAAGTGGCAGCACTCCCCAAGGGAGCAAGGGTGGAAATCGACTGTGTCGCATGGCTTGGAACCTGAGCCTGACCCACGGGGGCATAGGTTGGAACTGGCTTCAGTGGTCCTATGCCTCAGGCGAAACTCACCATCGGTGAATTAGAGGCGGGCTATCCGATGTATTGCAAGGCGCTGAGGCGCCTCCTCCAGCAAGGGAAAACAGCTCAAGATATTGAACGCACCGTCTGCTGGGGACATCTTGAAACCCTGAACCGCTGCCTTCCAACCCGTTACAAATCACCCTCCTACCTGCTGGCCCTGATCCGCCGCGATCTGGAAAAGCCTCAGGAAACCTGAAACTGATCAACTCAGAGGTTTCCCATACATCACTAGGCGAACGCTTCATTTTCAAGCGAAAAACACAGTTAAACCAGGGTGAGAAGCAAGGTCCTGGGAATGACCCGCTGTATTTTTCGCAAACCAAAACGGCAATTCAGGTTCAGTCAGTGGCTTGCCGTGACAATGGTGATGCTGGGGGCTGCCCTGTGCCTGGAACTGCAGGCAGGGCTGAGCCCCGACCAGGAAACACGTGAGACGTCACCCTTAGTGGGCCAGCTTCACCATCCTTGATCGAAAACTGCTCTTAGCGAAGGGGGAGCATGACAATGCAGGGATGACCATTGAAAAGCTCGAGCAGCTTGCCGCGGTGATCGTGACGGCTGGCCTTGTCGCCGGCAATTTCCTGTTGTTCACCCCCTGGCGAGATGGCCGAGATCCGAGACAGCAACATCCTGAAAGCTCGATGCCTCAGAACTCGAGATCGCTTCGATTCATCGGCATGAATACAGATTCCAATGGAACAGATCAGCGACTAACAAGCACTCAAAGAGCAGATAACCAAAAGCAGAACAAATAGACCAACACCTGAACCATCCATAGCACCAGTAAAAATCAAAAAGAATCCACGCGAATAACTGGCCGAAACGGAAGGCAGCTTGCGTTTGTAACGACAAGGGTAAAGTACCTATTGCATTCAAATGTGAAAGGAGTAGAGAAGATACAGCCGAGGACAAGAAAGATGAGGAAAACTACACTCATTCCTCAAGAGGTCTATGCATCACGAACCAATCCAAAAGCAGGCGGAGTTAATCTTTCACTAAGCACAAAAAAAGAGAAACTCAAGACCTATCACGCAAAGCAAGACATTGCCTAGAACCGGCAAAAATACAAAATCAATCAGAAAGACCGAGCTGAGCGATACTTGATCTAATTCCAAATAAATACTCCATGCTGAAAATCAATGAAAGGAAAAATTGTTGTTCTCGACACGAATGTGCTACTCCATGACCCCGAAGCTCCACACCGCTTTGGAAACTTGAGAGTCGTGATTCCAATGCAGGTGGTCGAAGAAATTGATCGATTCAAAAAAGATCACTCTGAGAAAGGAAGGAATGCCCGCAGGATTTCAAGACTCTTGGATTCCTATCGACAGCGAGGAAGCCTTGCTGATGGCGTGCTGATTGAAGGCACTGACAAGGGAATGCTGCAAGTGATTTTCTGTCAGACCAACGCCCTCAAAGAATTACCTCCAGAGCTGGGGGTTGGCGGCGGCGACAACAACATCCTCGCGGTGGCCTTGGAGCAGATGCGATGCAGTGGGCTGAAAGAGGCGCCTGAAGTTGTCCTTATCAGCAAAGACATCAATCTGAGGATCAAGGCTGATGCGGTGGGATTACAAGCCGAGGACTACATCAACGACAACGTCTCCATCGACGATTTGTACTCAGGATTCCGTGAGCTCAGTACAGATGCTCAGACGATGAAGACACTGCATGACGAAGATCAACTCCCTCTCGCAGCAGTAACAGATAGCGAAGAACAACATCTCCAAGCCAATGAAGGCGTAGTGATGGTGGATCAGCACAACGACAGCCACACCCTGCTTGCCCGTCATCAAGGCAACAGCAACACCCTCAAACCTCTGTACTGGCTGAATCGCGCCCATTTGGGGCGGATCAAGGCGCGAAACCGAGAGCAAAGCTTCGCGCTGGATTTGCTGCTCGATCCATCCATCGCACTGGTGACGTTGGTGGGCAAGGCAGGAACAGGCAAAACATTGTTGGCCCTGGCAGCAGGTTTACACCAGGTCGCTGATACCCATCAATACGCACGATTATTGGTGACGCGCCCGCCGATCTCACTCGGGAAAGACATTGGCTACCTGCCGGGAACGCTTGAAGAAAAACTTGGTCCATGGATGAAGCCGATCATCGACAACATTGACTTCATCACCGGCACTTCACCTGGCGATGACGCTGAACAGACGAAAAGACAAAAGCAGCGAGAGCCACGTAACGCCTGGGCAGACCTCCAAGGCATGGGCTTACTGGAGGTTGAAGCCATCAACACCATTCGTGGGCGATCGATTCCCAATCAGTTCCTGGTGGTGGATGAAGCGCAAAACCTAACTCCCCTGGAAGTGAAGACCATCGTCACGCGGGTGGGCGAGGGCACCAAGGTTGTCTTCACCGGTGATCCCTATCAAATCGACAATCCCTATGTCGATGCGGAAAGCAACGGGCTCACATGGCTGGTCGAAAAGCTCAAAGGTCAGCCCCTCGTGGGACACATGACCCTCACGAAGGGAGAGCGCAGTGAACTTGCTGAGCTGGCCGCAAACATCCTCTGATTCATAACGACATAACCAAGAACTCATCACCATGACTCAATTTGCTAATTACTCAAAACCCGAGCAAACAAATCTGGATGCCATTCTGAAATCAACAACCTACAAAATCGCCCATGAAGATCCAGAATTACTGAACAGCAGCGCCATGCGAGGTGTGAGAATGCTGCTTGAGATCACCAAACCAGATCTTCATCTGCAAACAGCCGGCATTGAATCAACCATCATTGTTTTTGGTGGAGCCAGAATTATCGATAGAGAAACTGCAACACAGCGACTCAAGGAAGCAGAACAACACCTGAGTAAAGATCCAGGATCTTCAAGCTTAAAAAGACAGGTAATTCATCATCAACAGTTAGTGGAGCTATCTCGTTTTTACGATTCAGCCCGTGAATTCGCCCGCTTAGCATCTCAGCATGGCCAAGGCAACAAAGAAAAAGACCATGGATGCTCATCACACGTGATCGTGACCGGCGGTGGGCCAGGCATTATGGAAGCAGCGAACCGTGGCGCCTTTGAAGCCGGATGCCGATCGATCGGACTCAACATCTCCCTACCGTTTGAACAACACCCAAACCCCTACATCACTCCAGACCTTTGCTTTAATTTCAATTATTTCTCTCTTCGAAAATTCCATTTTGTGATGCGCTCCATTGGAGCCATTCTCTTTCCAGGTGGATTTGGCACGCTGGATGAACTGTTTGAGCTACTCACCTTGAGACAGGTTGGTACAAAAGGAAGCATGCCAATTGTCCTCTTTGGCAAAGACTTCTGGAAGCGGCTTGTTGATTTTGAATACCTCGCTGAGACAGGCTTGATTTCAGGTGATGACTTGAAATTAATTCATTTTTCCGATACTCCAGAAGAGGCCTGGGACTACATACGAAGCCACACGGCATCAACCAGACAATGAAAACCCCGCCATTGCTGACGGGGCGAAGTGTTTGAGGCTTTATCGGGAGATGGATAGAGACAAACAGTGCCTTGCTCTTATCAATTCAAGCCAAGGCCTAACGTTGGTCTTCAAAGCACTCTCGCCACAGCTGGAATACGTCTGAGCTGACCAGCAAGACCGAACGAAACAATAGTCGTCACAACGGTTGCAGATATTGCAATGAGCCAAGGGTTGATTCCGATAAAACCAATTGCCATCAAAACCCCCACAAGAATCAATGAATGAATAACATACGCTCCATAGCTGTTAACTCCAGCGGTTGCCAACCATTGGCCAAAGCGATCTTCATTGCGCTGGAACCACAAGATTAGATAGGAGAGAATTCCCCATGCGATGAAGGGATGGAAGAATTTACCAAGAAAGACTAATTTTGCCGGCTTATCCACCAGGCCAGGATTGAATGACAGAGTCAGGGCAAGGCCAAGGAAAAATAGGATTAAAAACATGGAAAAGCGGAACCACTTCACAACAAGATGAGTGTCGAGTCTTTCAAACCAGCGATGGAACGACGCCTTACATCCCGCAAAAAACAAGAATGCATATGTAAAAATGTGCATTCCTTGTACGCCCAGACCATTTAAAGGTGACTTCACTAAAGCAGACCAGAGTTCGGTTTGCGTTGTCATCACCACTTCAAGAGACCCTAGAACCACAGCACTGATCAACCATGAACGCATCCTTGGCGTGGAAACAGATGTATCGACTGCATATTGATCTCCTCTCAGCGCCACCCAGGCACAATAGAGCAAATCAAACGCAAACAGAACGACTAAAAACCACAACACAATTACGGTATTAAAAGGAAGATCACTCAATGGCAATTTCGCAAAAGGGCTGGCCGGCGAGAGCCTGCTGAGCAGAATTAAGCTGTTGTTAATCAACAGCATGCCAACCAAGAAGGGAACACCAAGTCGAAAGAGGCGGTCTTTCAAATAGTGCACCACTCCCTTCTTATGCACTGAGCGAGGAACAAAATATCCAGAGATCAAAAACATCATCGGCATGATGAAAGAATTTATCGCATACATGTACCAGGTGAAAAATCCTTTAAAGAATGGACCAACAGATTCCTCAACCGGAATGCGAACTCCCAACCAGCCAATACCCCCTCCAAAAGCTATTGGGACATGGAGTGCAATGACGAGAGCAACCACCACTGCCTTGATTTGATCCAGATAAAGCGAACGCTTCACAGTCATTGATTGTCGAACGGTTATAGATCTAGTTTCACCAGGGATACCAGGTTATTGCTCCCCCATATGGGTGATACCTACCTGAGAAGTGAGTGAGTCATGAAGCCAATATGTGTCATTGAATGCTTTTGCATGGCAGTGCAACGCCCCTCGAATACTCCGTCGCGGCTACGGCCTGCGAACAACTGCCAAATCCGGGGGGGGGGGGTACTCAATTTCAGCAGTCCCATCCACCAGTTGAGGGATGCGGGCCTGCGGGGACCCGGGTCAAACTTTCCGCATCAACAAACCATCAATGAAATATCTGCCACACCTTATGGCCCTCCTGCTGGTCGGGAGTACTGCTGCTCACGCACGCGTAAAGGATCACTTCGAGAAAGCTGTTATGGAGTGCATATCAAATCCAAGTGAGATGAATTGCAAAATGGCGGCAGAGTCAGCCGATCAATATGCCTACAGGTTGAGAAATAGCGATAAGAAGTGTCTTACCGTCGTCGCTGTTGTTGGTGCTACAGCAGTAACAGCACCATTTATGGGCAAACCCGAGCTGCTGATCGATGAATGGAACCGTTACCAAGAAGGATGCGGTTGAGGAATGTTGAAAGCAACCAGATCTCCATACCGGTTAAAGACTCACTCCCAGGTGGCAACCCAGCAACCTGTCTGGTCTTCGTGCGTCAGGAACGGGTAAAGCCAGACCAGCAACAGCTTCTCCACCACTGGCTCCCCAAGGTCTTTGCGCGCGCCCAGAAAAGATCATTCTCATGGACCAGCCTTCGATGGATTGGGTCTTGGATCTAAACACCACCGGCGCAGCCGTTCCATTTGTTGCAGGGGCGTTCCCAGAACACACGCAGTTGTCCCCTGGGTGACTTGAAGATCAGTCCACCTTCCTCGGCGATGCGTTCGTAGCTCTTGCCCTGCTGGTCAGCAGCGAAGAAGTAAGCGACATTGTCGCGATAAACCCTGACGTTGCCTTGTCGTTGGCTGAAGCCGCATTCCTTCAGTTCAGTCGGTGAGAAACCTCTCTCCTGGGTAAAACACCAGACATCAGCAGTGTCGGCACGGGCTGGTGCAAGCAGGGCGGTGATGGCGATGGCTGCAGCGGCCAGTGTTGTGCGAATCATCGTGTCCAAGGGCATGGGTGGGTGTACTTCCAATCAACCGCAGCGTGGACACTGGCGACCAGGTCGCCCAGCAGCGAAAGGGCAATGCGAGTGTCTTTGGATATCGGACAAACGTGACTGCCTTGAGGTTTCCCCTAGGTGAGTAAGCAATAAAAAAAACCCAGGAGGGAAGAGAGGTCTCCTGGGTTGGGTGTTTCGTCCAGTGCCAGTTAAAGAGGATTCTTCAGATTTGTTCTGAGGCTCCGCTGAGAGTTTTTTTGGCTTCAGGCGCTTGCAGACTCAGACCTTGTTTCCTTCGTCGTCCCAATACTCGATCCTGTTCACGTCCAGGTCTTCTTGCTTCAGCTTGGCGACGATCTCCTTTGCTCTTGCTCTTAGGTACAACTCGTCGGTCACCAGACTTTGATAAACGATCTCCTCCAGCGTCTCTTCAGGAGCTTCTGAGACGATCTGCTTCACATCGTCCTTGCTCAGCTTCACGTCAGTTCGGATGCTGACGGTCTGGTCGAAGTCGAACTCGATTTCGTTGATTACCGATTCCATTTGCTGACTCTGTGTTGTGGTGAGAATCGCTGCTTGTCGTAGAAGGTAGCCCGCACCGGTTGATTGTTCTGCCTGACGGCAGTGAACCCAAAGCAGGGGGGATGGTGTCTTTGGAAGTTCCCGCCGCAGGAAACCGCCATCCAATGGAGCGGAGTCAGTTCAGCGTTATCAGGATGGATTGCCCAGGCGCGTCACTCCCCTGCTGGATTAGCGCGTTGGTAGTAGCCCTGTCCTGCGGGATTGCGCTGCTGAGCCTCAACAGTCGAAGGCATCAGCCCATTCACCGCCAGAAAAGCGGTCGCGCCCATAAGGGCACCTGCCAGACCACCGACAAAACCAGCAGCAACAGTGCGATGTAGACCTTTCATCAATTCAATTCATCTGACGACAAGGTCGCCGAAAAGGCTTGGCAGCACCTCCCCCATTCGAGCCATTGTTTTGCCTGATGTCAGGGGCACCACCCACCAGTTGAGGGAGATATGGCCCACGTGTCGCGCCCGGTCTTCTTAAGCCGTACTACAACTACAGGATTAGCTATTGAAAATTCATAGCAAATTACTACTATTGAATTGAAAATCTTACGCACAAAAAATCTCAAAGAATGGAATGGTTTGAACATCTTCTGACACATACAGCTGACGTATTACGCTTAATCCTTGAGTACCTATCCGTTCTCTGTGTTGGCGTTGGCCTGATTGCAGTATTCAGTTCACGTGGACCACTTCGGAGCATCCTTCGGCGACACCTCCCTCCTCATCTTTTACAGCGTGGACCATTAACAGCAGCCCGCTTGACGTTCGGTGGATGGCTTGCTTTGGCACTTGAGTTTCAACTTGGAGCTGATGTGGTGCAAACCACAATCAGCCGGGAAGCATCCGACTTGATTGCACTGGGCGCTGTGGCAGTAGTGCGAACATTTTTGAATTATTTTCTTAGCCTTGAACTCCAAGAGAAAAAGCCAACCACGTAAAATGGAATTAAAATGATCAAACCAAGGGGTGATTTAGACGGCTATATCCCTCAAATAGATAACCCAAAACCACCACCATTGGTGAATGGCTGAAGTGTGAGAGGTTTTATCGGGAGATGGATATCGACAACAACGCCCCCTGCTTTTCCCTTGCGGGTCTTGTATGGCTTAAGCCTGCTTCAGAGACGCCCTCAGCAGGCTTAAGGCTTCCCAACAAGCTGATTAGACATCAGCAATACATTTGCAAGTAAGAGAGATGACCTTGGTCCAGATGGCAGTGGTCCAGATGGCAGCCGCAATGACGATTTCAATCATGATCATTGGTCTTGTTCTCTCTGAGCCAACCCTCACAGATCCAGCTGGCAACCATCTCCCCCATTCGGGTAGTTGTTCTGCCTGGTTTCAGGGCTTCTCCTCCCCAATTTGGTGAGGATGCTTTTTTGTGCCCAAAGCACTGATCAGTTGACAACTACCGGATTCGAACAGCGCTGGTTCTTCGTCGAAGTCATCCTGTATTTGGAAGTTCCCAAACCTCGATCCAATGGTTATCAACAACCATAAGGCGCTATTGTGAGAACTGACTCTTCTTCTCATCCGGAACAGCAAGCACAGCATTACTCAACTAGTGCTGCACATTGTCACCAGCCTTTTTTGAACATCAGGTGAGTTTGCTTCCTCCGAGCACCCAAAGCAGAAACAGGAGAGCAATCCAAGGGGTCATGAACGAGCAATAGGTCTTGGCTAATACCAAGACAACACAGGCTCCAATTGCTGTTCTTAGTGGATACTTGATCGTTTGCATAAGAGGGGTGTGATGAACCGGCTTTTTGTTCATTGATCTTGGTTGCTGCCTTGGGGCCAGGCTTTAACCACCAAAAGAGCAACCGCTATCCCAAGCGCAACATCGACAAATCTTGCTCCAGCTGTAATCCAAACCATAGATTTATTGGGATCGCTAACGACCACTGTTAGGGCTATGGCACCAAACCTTAGTGAGCTTGGGTGCAGCCTTGCAGCACGACACAGCAACCCCAACAAAGCGATAGCTAGCCCGTAATTGATGAGGTTGTATGCGGTAAAACTAACTTGCAGTGCTGCTAGAACAACGCCAATGAGAGTGCCTACAAGACGACGACGGGCCGTGGCTACAGCACCTTCAAAAGCATCTAAAGAGCAAACGATTGCGGAGATAGGCGCCCAATAAGGGTCTGGCAAATGAAGAGCTTGAGCTAAGCCCATCGAGACGACTGCAGCGACCGCCGTTTGAAGTGGGCTGCTGATAAAGGGATGCATGAATACCTAACGAATTGATGGCAAGGAGCACCGCCAGCCTGTTGTCAACATCTTGTCCCACGCTTCAATGGCGCCGTGCCAAAGCATTCAACTAAGGGTTGGCAATGCTGGTGAGCGTGGCGGGACCCAGCGATAGGTGCTTCGAGCAACCCACTGCACATGAACTAAAACCAAGTCGGTTTTGAACTGACAGACAAGCTGCTGCCTCAGGATCCACAAACTCCAGCAAGATCCAATCCTGGAGTGAGTGCGGATTGAGTTAGCGGAAGAAATACTGCAAAGTATCTGAAACAGTGCACTTCAACACTTGTTTTTGAACTAACTAGGGTGTTCCACTTGGTAAAAACCTAGTGGAGCCAAGGAGATTCGAACTCCTGACCCCCTGCATGCCATGCAGGTGCTCTACCAGCTGAGCTATGGCCCCATTGCGACGTGGAAGCTTCGCGCGACCGGCGTCGTGTGAGAGTTTACACCGCGAAGGCCTCAGACCTGACGCCAAACAGCGACTAGGCGACCTTGCACCTCGACCTGCTCGGCAGGGAGCTCAATCGGTTGATAGGCAGGATTGGCTGCTTCGAGAACCACCGTGGCGCCCTGGCGATGGAAGTGCTTCAGCGTGGTGCCACTACCGGCCACCAGAGCGCTAACAACCGTGCCGTTGCGCAGCCGCTGGGGATCCTGAACAGGCTCCATCAGCACCACATCACCATCAGCGATGTGGGAATCGACCATCGAATCTCCATTCACCGTCAGCGCGAAGAGACCACGGGTCTCCAGCACAGGCGCCAAGTCCAGGTGCTCCTGAACATCATCAAAGGCCGTGACCAGACCACCTGCAGCGACGGCCCCAAGAACCGGGATACCCGCCTCCCCCACCATGTCACCCAATAGCTGCAAGGTGCGTGCCTGGCCCTCCTGCCAGGTGATCCATCCTTTCTGCTGGAGATGACGCAACCGGCTTTGGATTGGAGCGGGAGAACGAAGCCCCATCGCCTGCATCATCTGGCGAATCGATGGACTATGGCGATGCGTGCCGATGTAGTCAGCCAGCCAGTCGTAAAGCTCTTGCTGAGCAGAGGTGAGAGGCTCCTGAAGGGCACGAGTCACCGCAGAAAAGGTTCGGGCAATACATTTGTACCGTTCCTTCCCCGGCTCCGCAACCGCTGATCCAGGTCAGACGAGCTTCCACACCGCTGGCTCTGGGATGCTCGGCGCCACCTTGAGATCTTGGGGTTCCTTGAAGACCACGCGCCATTCAGGAACACGACAGGTGACGTAACCGGGATGTTCAATCACCAGACCCGGTTCATCGGTTTGGGTCGCCACCCAGCCCGACATCCAGTGCCCCTCCTCAGACAGGCCACCTTTGAACCAGACCCAACAACGTTCCTTGCGCATCACGAGGCTCTTCAGCGGTTCTTGTAGTTCTCAAGCTGTTGCGGGCACGCAGCCATCAAATAACCCATTAATTGCCCCGTGATCCGGGCCCGCTCCTGATCATTCGGAGCTGTAGGGATGTCCTCATATCGCATCGACGTGTCTCGCTCAAACAACGCTTTGAGCTGAGGGTCCGGCAACGCATAGAACGCATCCACGCCCATGGCGCAGATCTGCTCTCCTGTCCATCGGGCAATGGTGCTCTGCTGTTTTTTGCTGGTGGCTTGTACCGCTGAACCCGTACTGGCCGTAACCATCAACAGCAGCAAGAAACACCAGACCACCTTCACAGACCTCCCATCAACACCGCCAACAGAGCCTGTTGTGCATGCAGGCGGTTTTCCGCTTGATCGAAGATGCGGCTTGACGTTCCCTCCATCACTTCGGCACTGATCTCCTCGCCGCGGTGGGCTGGCAGGCAGTGCAGAACGATTGCTTCTGAGGACGCCAGATCCATCAGGGCTTGATCCACGCAGAAACCGGCAAAGGCCTGCTCACGCTGAATCTGCTCAGCTTCTTGGCCCATCGAGGCCCAGACGTCGGTGTAAACGGCTTCAGCACCGGCCACAGCCTCCCGGGGATCTGTCACCACATCAATCGATGCCCCATGCTGCGCCAGGGATCGTGCCTGCTCGAGAACGCCCGGCAGAGGTTCGAAGCCCTCTGGACAGCCAATCCGCACATTCACCCCCAGCAAAGCACCGCACAGCATCAGGGAATGGGCGACATTGTTGCCATCGCCCACATAAGCCAGGGTCTGCCCTGCAAGATCGCCATGGGCTTCCTGCATGGCGAGGAAGTCAGCCAAGGCTTGGCAGGGATGTTCCAGATCGGTCAAGGCATTGATCACCGGAACAGACGCCCAATGGGCGTAATCCACCAGCTCCTGCTGCGCGAAGGTTCGAATCGCCAGAACGTCGCAATACCTGCTGAGAACACGGGCCGTGTCCTCCAGGGGCTCCCCGCGGCCGAGCTGCGTCACAGAAGGATTGAGGTCAACCGTTTGACCACCGAGGCGGGCCATGGCCACCTGAAAACTGACGCGGGTTCGGGTGGACGCCTTGCTGAAGATCAGACCCAGCACACGGTTGCCGAGATCGATCCGACGATCACCGCTCTTCAGTTGTGCAGCCAGATCCAGCAACGCCGCTGTTTCATTGGCGGAGAAATCCGCCGACGACAGGAAATCACGGCCGCAGAGCGGAGAGAGGACAGCAGCAACACCCGCAGGAGCGGTAGCCATCGCAACGGTTCAAAGGACAGTTATCGGGGATGAGGCCCGCTGCCGTCAAGCGGTCACGCCTGAAGGCAGCACACTCGCCTCGAGCATGTTCTTGAGGTCATCCCCCTCAATGACCTCTTTTTCAAGGATCTTCTGAGCGATCGTTTCCAGCAACGCCATGTTCTCCCGCAGGATCGCCAGGGCATCGTCATGGGCCTGGTCCACGAGCCCGCGAACCTCCTTATCGATGGCCTGAGCAGTGGCGTCGCTCACGGAACGCCTCGGGTTGTTGCCACCCCCCAGGAAACGACCACCGCCCTGCTTGTCGTAGGCAAGCGGCCCAAGGGTGTCGCTCATGCCGTAGGTGCCCACCATCTGCTCAGCCAGATCAGTGGCTCGCTGCAGGTCATTGGCAGCACCTGTGGTGATCTTGCCGAACACAATCTCCTCGGCGGAACGACCTCCCAGCAGGGTGGCAATCTGACCCTGAAGTTCCTCCTTGGAATTGAGGAAGCGTTCCTCCGTCGGCAACTGCAAGGTGTAACCGAGAGCGCTCATGCCGCGGGGCACGATCGAGATCTTGGCCACTTTGCTGCCACCTGGCATGAGATGACCCACGATCGCGTGGCCCACTTCGTGATACGCGACCACCTTCTTTTCGTCGTCTTGAAGAACGCGGCTCTTCTTCTCAAGGCCTGCAACGACACGCTCAATCGCCTCACCCAGGTCTTGCTGCTCGACGCTGGTGCGCTGTGCCCGAGCTGCTAACAAGGCGGCTTCGTTGACCAGGTTGGCAAGGTCAGCACCTGCAAAACCGCTGGTGGCTTGGGCCACGCTGTCGAGGTCAACGCCGGAGGCGAGCTTCACCTTCTTGGCATAGATCTCGAGGATGGTTTTCCGTCCAGACAGATCCGGACGATCCACCAGAACCTGACGGTCGAAACGACCCGGACGCAGCAAGGCTGCATCGAGCACCTCTGGCTGGTTGGTGGCAGCCAGCACGATCACCGGTTTGTCCTGAGCGGCGAAACCATCCATCTCCGTGAGCAGCTGGTTGAGGGTCTGCTCCCGCTCGTCATTGCCTCCCACGACACCCATGGAGCCCGAGCGGCTCTTGCCGATGGCATCGAGTTCGTCAATAAAAATGATGCAGGGCGCCTTCTTCTTGGCTTCTTCAAACAGGTCGCGCACCCGGGCTGCACCGGCACCAACGAAGAGCTCAACGAACTCCGAACCAGAAATAATGAAGAACGGCACCTCCGCTTCACCGGCGACGGCCTTTGACAGCAGGGTCTTGCCGGTGCCAGGGGGGCCGACGAGCAGCACGCCCTTCGGGATCCGGGCACCGATCTCGGCGTAGCGCTCAGGCCTCTTGAGGAAATCAACGATCTCCGTAAGTTCCTGCTTCGCCTCATCAACGCCTGCAACGTCAGCGAAGGTGATTCGCGACTCTTCATCGGGCACATAAACCTTGGCTTTGCTCTTGGTAAAGCTCAAAGCGCCCTGCGCACCACCCCCCATCGAGCGACGGGCGAAGAACTGGAGCACCAGGATGAAGATCAGTGGAGGCACCACCCAGCTCAAAATGGTGGTGAAAATGTTGGGCTTCTTCGGGGGTGCTGCAGCGAATTCAACGCCTTTGGTTTCCAGGCGCTGCGGCAAATCCATATCGAAGATCGGCGTCGTGGCCAAGACCGGAGGCGTGCCCTCCTCGGGATCACTCAGCTCGTAGCGAATCTGGTCCTGAGTGATGAACGCCCGCTTCACCGCGCCGTCATTGACCTGGTCAATAAACAGGGAGTAGGGCACCCGGGGCACCTGCTGCATGCCGTTGCTGGGAATGAAGCTGCTGAGCAGCAACAACACTCCGAAACCAATCAGCACCAGGTTGATGATTCCGAAGCGACGGTTCGGCTGGTTGTCGTCCTGGCGGATCGGCATGGATGGCCTGAAATTCCCGACACGCTACGAGGGATCTCTTGCAATCAATGGGTGTGAGAACCGAACGGCACCTAGGTTCTGGCCATGTGCGGTCGCTATTGCCTCGAAACGCCTCGCGCTGAACTGCAGCGGGTGCTGAACAGCTGGCTTCGGCCGGACGACAGCGCATGGCTGGCCCACTACGCCCCCCGCGACTTGATCCGGCCCCAGGAGCCGGTGCTTGCCGTGCGGCGTGAGCATGGCGAAGATCACCTCTCCCACATGCTTTGGGGTCTGCTTCCGGGCTGGGTCAAGGACCCGCTTCAGGCTCCACGACCGATCAATGCCCGCGCAGAAACCATTGCGGAAAAAGCCTCCTTCCGCGGTCCATGGCGTCATCACCGCTGCCTTCTTCCCAGCACGGGTTTTTTTGAGAAGGGACATCTGATCCGTCGCAAAGACCGGCAACTGTTCTGGCTGGCCGGCGTCTGGGACAGATGGATTGGGCCCGATGGCAGTGAAGTGGAGACCTGCTGCGTGATCACGACACGACCGAACAGCATGGTGAAGCCGTTGCACGATCGAATGCCGGTGATCATTCCCGACGGCTTGGAAAGCATCTGGCTCGAACCTGGAGATGGGGCCCACCGTCGCGCCCTCGAGCCGATGCTCACGCCATCGCCACCCGACCCATGGGAATGCCGAACGCTGAAGCCAGCATCCAGCAAGAACAACCACCAGCAACTGTCCCTCCTGGACTGAACAGCGCTTGACAGCCGTCGCTTGTTGCCGACCCTGGGGGCAGCCGCAGTTGCCAACGTGCTGGTGGGACTGGTTCAGCGAATCCTGCTGCGCGATGGCACACAGCTGAAACTGCTGCTGCTCTGCACCCTGATCGCCAC